>CAXTQJ010000106.1:1644-8335 GCA_964246245.1 uncultured Sphingomonadaceae bacterium | reverse complement strand
ATCTCGGCGGGCGCGAACGCGCCGAAGCCGTCGAGCGTCGCGACGCCGAACTGCGCGCACAGCCGCCGCTCGCCTGGACGCGGATCGAAGTCGGCCGCCGGTCGGAAGGTCGGCGCGACCGACCCCGTCCAGCCGTCGGGGGCGACGACCTCGGCCGGCGCGATCCGCGCCAGCTCGGCGTCGACCCCGGCCGGCGTCGTCGCCAGCGTCCGCAGCGCGCCGGTCGACACGTCGCACCACGCGATGCCGACCATGCCCGCGGCCGGCGCGACCGCGGCGAGGTAATTCGATGTGCGTGCGTCGAGCAGGCTGTCCTCGGTCAACGTGCCCGGCGTGACGACGCGGACGATGGCGCGGGCGACGACGCTCTTCGCTCCCCGCTTTTTCGCCGCCGCCCGGTCCTCCCCCTGCTCGGCGATCGCCCCCTTGTGTCCGGGCCCCGGCGGGCGCGGGGATGACAGGGAGGGTAGGGGTGACGCTCCGCGACGGGGACGATCAAATGACCGACGAAACGACCGGCGAGGCGTTCGACCGCGAGGCGCTGTTCTTCCATTCGGGCGGGCGGCCGGGGAAGATCGAGATCATCGCGTCGAAGCCGATGGCGACGCAGCGCGACCTGTCGCTCGCCTATTCGCCGGGCGTCGCGGTGCCGGTCAACGCGATCGCCGCCGACCCCGACACCGCGTACGACTATACGATCAAGGGCAACCTCGTCGCGGTCATCTCGAACGGGACCGCGATCCTCGGGCTGGGCAACCTCGGCGCGCTCGCGTCGAAGCCGGTGATGGAGGGCAAGGCGGTGCTGTTCAAGCGCTTCGCCGACATCGATTCGATCGACCTCGAACTCGCCACCGAGGACACCGACAAGCTGATCGAGGCGATCGCGCTGATGGAGCCGAGCTTCGGCGGGATCAACCTCGAGGACATCAAGGCCCCCGAGTGCTTCATCATCGAGACGACGCTCAAGGAGCGGATGAACATCCCGGTGTTCCACGACGACCAGCACGGCACCGCGATCATCGCCGCCGCCGGACTGATCAACGCCCTCCACCTGACCGGCCGCCAGCCCGGCGACATCCGGATGGTGGTCAACGGCGCCGGCGCGAGCGCGATCGCGTGCACCGAGCTGATCAAGTTGCTGGGGGTGCGCGACGTGATCATGTGCGACACCAAGGGGGTCATCTACCAGGGCCGCACGTCGGGGATGAACCAGTGGAAGTCGGCGCACGCCGCCGTCACCGACGCACGGACGCTCGCGGAGGCGATGGTCGGGGCCGACCTGTTCCTCGGCCTCAGCCAGAAGGGCGCGGTAAACGGGACGATGGTCGCGTCGATGGCGGCGAACCCGATCATCTTCGCGATGGCCAACCCCGACCCCGAGATCACCCCCGAGGAGGTCGCCGCCGTCCGTTCGGACGCGATCGTCGCCACCGGACGGAGCGACTATCCGAACCAGGTCAACAACGTCCTGTGCTTCCCCTATCTGTTCCGCGGTGCGCTCGACGTCCGCGCCGTCGCGATCAACGAGGAGATGAAGCTCGCCGCCGCGCACGCCCTCGCCGACCTCGCCCGCCAGCAGGTGCCCGACGAGGTCGCCGCGGCGTACGGCGGCAAGGCCAAGACCTTCGGCCGCGACTACATCATCCCCGCGCCGTTCGATCCGCGGCTGATCGAGCACATCCCCGTCGCGGTCGCCAAGGCGGCGATGGCGACCGGCGTCGCGAAGAAGCCGTTCTTCGACGAGGCGGCGTACCGCCTGCGCCTGCGCAGCCGCCTCAACCCGACCAACGCCGTCCTCGCCGGCAGCTTCGAGGCGGCGCGGGCGCATCCCAGGCGGGTCGTCTTCGCCGAGGGCGAGCAGGAGGTCGTGCTCCGCGCCGCGGTCAGCTTCCACGCCAACGGCTACGGCGAGCCGATCCTCGTCGGTCGCGACGAGCCGGTCCGTGCCGGGCTGATCCGGATCGGGGCCGACCCGCAAGCCTTCCGCATCCACAACAGCGCCAACAGCGACCTCGTCCCCGCCATGGTCGAAACGCTCTACCGCCGGCTCCAGCGGCGCGGCCACCTGCTCCGCGACGTCGAGCGGATGGTCAACCACGAGCGCAACGTCTTCGCCGCGCTGATGCTCGCGATGGGCGAGGCGGACGCGATGGTCACCGGCCTCACCCGCAACTTCGCGACGACCTTCCGCCAGGTGCGGAGCGTCCTCGACCCCGCGCCGGGGCACACGCCGTTCGGCATCCACATGTACGTCGGCCGGTCGGACACGATCTTCATCGCCGACACCACCGTCCACGAGCGCCCGACCGCCGAGCAGGTCGCCGACATCGCCTGCCAGAGCGCGGCGGTGGCGCGGCGGCTGGGACAGGAGCCGCGCGTCGCCTTCCTCAGCTATTCGAACTTCGGGAACCCGCCGGGTGAGTTCGTGACGCATACCCGCGACGCGATCAAGCTGCTCGACGAGCGCCAGGTGGGCTTCCAGTACGAGGGCGAGATGTCGCCCGATGTCGCGCTCAATCCGCGGATGGCGAGCCGCTATCCCTTCTCGCGGCTGTCGGAGCCGGCCAATGTGCTCGTCATGCCGGGACTTCAGTCGGCCAACATCTCGGCCAAGCTGCTCAAGGAGCTGGGCGACGGCCGGATGATCGGGCCGCTGCTCGTCGGCCTGTCGCATCCGGTCCAGATCGCACCGATGACGAGCGGCGCGAGCGAGATCGTGACGATGGCGGTGCTGGCGGCGTCGGGTGTCGTCCGGTGATCGAGGCGGGTGCCGCGGCGACGTCGGCACCGACCCCGATGACCCCGCCGTCGATGACGCCGCCGATCGTCCTCATCCACGGCATGTGGGCGACGCCGGCCACCTTCACCGGGCTGCGCCGGACGCTCGAGGCGGCGGGCTACACGACCCATGCCCCGGCGCTGCCGTTCCACGACCGCGATCCCGCGATGCCGCCCCTGCCCGAACTCGCGGTGCTGGGGATCGAGGACTATATCGCCTTCCTCGCGGCCGAGATCGCGCGCCTGCCGGGGCCGGTGATCGTCGCCGGGCACAGCATGGGCGGGTTCCTCGCGCAGGCGGTCGCGGCGCGGGTCGGCGCGGCCGGGCTGATGCTGTTCTCGCCTGCGGCGACGGCGACGACCAACGTTCCCGCACTCGACCCGCTGCGGACCCTGCTCGGCGTCGTGACCAAGGCCGGCTGGTGGCGGTCGCCGACGCTGATCGACGCCGCCCGCGCGCGCTGGGGCATCTACAACGAGGTTCCCGACGCGGTCGCCGATGCCGAGATCGCCGCGCTGGTCTGGGATTCGGGACGGGTGCTGTACGAGATGGCGCTCCCGTTCCTCGCCCATGCCCCGGCGTTCGCGGTCGACCATCGTCGCCTGACGATGCCGACGCTGGTCGTCGTCGGCGAGCGCGACCGGATCACCCCGGCGGCGATCGCGCGGGCGACGGCGCGTAAGCTCGCCCGGGTCGATTATCACGAGCTGGCGAAGGTCGGCCACTGGCTGTGGTGGGGCGACGTTGAGACGCGCGTCGGCGCGATTACGCTGGCATGGCTGGCCGAACACTTCCCGCCGACCCGGTGGGCCGACGCCTAGATCCTCCCCGCTCGCGGGGAGGTGGCGCGCAGCGCCGGCGGGGGGGGTTGGGGGGGGCACCCCCGGGCCCCCCCCCCCCCCCCCCCCCCCCCGCCCCGCCCGGGGGGCCGCGTCTCTCGCCCGACCGCCCTTCCGTCACCGCCGCGCGGTGCCATCTCCCCGCGTGGCGGGAAGGATCATCACGCCGCCGCCTCGAGCAGCTTCGCCCGCCGCCGTGCGACGCTCGACCCCAGCCCCAGCGCCTCACGGTATTTGGCGACCGTCCGCCGCGCGATGTCGAAGCCCTCGGCCTGGAGCAGGTCGACGAGCTTGTCGTCGGACAGCGGCACGGCGGCGGGTTCGATCGCGATCAGGCGCGCGATCCGGTCCTTGACCGCGAGCGCCGATGACGCCTCGCCGCCGTCGTTCGACGCGATGCCGCTGGTGAAGAAATACTTCATCTCGAACAGGCCGCGTTCGCACTGGAGATACTTGTTCGACGTCACCCGGCTGACGGTCGATTCGTGCATCTCGATCGCCTCGGCGATCGCGCGCAGGGTCAGCGGCTTGAGGTGCTCGACGCCGGCCTCGAAGAACGCCTGCTGCTGCTTGACCAGCTCGGTCGCGACCTTGACGATCGTCCGCGCGCGCTGGTCGAGGGCGCGGACCAGCCAGTTGGCGCTGGCGAGCGACTCGGCGAGGAAGGCGCGTGCTGCCTTCGCCGCGACCTTGCCCGCGGCACTGCTTCCTGCCGGCACCGCGGCAGCGAGCGTCGCGGCGTAGTGGCGGTCGACGAGGACGCGGGGGAGCGTCGCGGCGTTGAGCTCGACCGTCCAGCCGCCTCCGCGCGTGCGGTGGACGAAGACGTCGGCGACGACCGACTGCGCGAGGCTGCCGCCGTACTTGAGTCCCGGCTTGGGATTGTAGCCGCGCAGCTCGCGGATCATGTCCGTCAAATCTTCGTCGTCGACCCGGCAGATCCGCCGCAGCGCGGCGAGATCGCCGCGGGCGAGGACGTCGAGGTGCGCCAGCAGCGCGAGCATCGCCGGATCGGCGCGGTCGGCCTCGCGCGCCTGCGCGGTCAGGCATTCGCTCAGGGTTCGCGCGCCGCAACCGACGGGATCGAAACGCTGGATGACGGCGAGGATCGCCTCGATCCTCGCCGGCGCGGCGTCGAGGCGCTCGGCGAGGTCGGCGACGGCGTCGGCGGCGAGGTAGCCGGCGTCGTCGATCTGATCGATCAGGTGACGCGCGAGAAGGCGTTCGGCCGGGTCGGCGAAGGCCGCCGCCGCCTGTTCGTCGAGGACGTCGAGGAGGGTCGCGTCGGCCGCCGCGATGCCGTCGAAGTCCATCCCCTCGTCGCCGCCGCCGCCGCTGCCGCCGATCGCGCCGGCCCCGTCGAAGCTGCCCGGACCGGCGGTGATCGAATCGGTCGGGCCGTCGTGGTGGAAGGTCTCGGCGGCATAATCGACGTCCAAGGGCGCGACGCCGCCGCCGTCGAGGAGCGGATTCTTCTCCATCTCGGCCCCGATGAACGCCTCGAGCTCGACGTTGGTCAACGCGAGGAGCTTGATCGCCTGCTGGAGCTGGACGGTCATGACCAGCGACTGCGACTGACGCAGGTCGAGGCGCGGACCGAGGGTCATGGCTCTCTGGCGCTGCGCGCCAGGGGGGGATCGAGAAGCGTCGTCACAGGCTGAACCCCTCGCCGAGGTACACCCGCCGCACCGTCTCGTCGGCGACGAGCGCCTGCGGCGTCCCCTCGAACAGGACGCGGCCGTCGTAGATGATGCACGCGCGGTCGACGATCTCGAGCGTCTCGCGGACGTTGTGGTCGGTGATGAGCACGCCGATGTCGCGCGCGCGGAGGTCGACGACGAGCCCGCGGATGTCGGCGATCGAGATCGGGTCGATCCCGGCGAACGGCTCGTCGAGGAGCATGATCGACGGCTTGGCGGCGAGAGCGCGGGCGATCTCGCACCGCCGCCGCTCGCCGCCCGACAGCGCCATCGCCGGGGCGTCGCGCAGCCGCGCGATGTGGAACTCGTCGAGCAGCTGCTCGAGCCGCGCCGCGCGCACCTTGCGGTCGGGCTCGACCACCTCGAGCACCGCCATGATGTTCTGGCACACGGTCAGGCCACGGAAGATCGACGTTTCCTGCGGCAGATAGCCGAGGCCGAGCGCGGCGCGGCGATACATCGGCAGGCCGGTGATGTCGTTGCCGTCGAGCAGGATGCGCCCCTGGTCGGGTAGCGCGAGGCCCATGATCGAATAGAAGCACGTCGTCTTTCCCGCGCCGTTCGGCCCGAGCAGACCGACGACCTCGCCGCGCCGGACGGTCAGCGACACGTCGCGGAGGACGACGCGCTTGTCGTAACGCTTGCCGATGGCGACGACGGCGAGCCCTTCGCGGACCGCGGCGGCGACCTCGGCCGCGTCGCGCTCGACTACCTCGACATCGGCCACGCGCTCACTCCGCCCCACGCAACCTCAACTGGCGCGATTTGTGCATTGCCGTGGCTTTAGGGGATGGCATCCAACGTTGGAAGCGTCATTTCGAGCCGCGCTGCGGCACCACGAACCGGCCCGTCACCCGGCCACCGGTCGCCGCCGGCGCGCCGGGCGTCACCGGGCCGGTGCTCGCGCCGTCGAGCTTCGACCGGCCCGAGTCGAGGTCGATCGCCAGCCGCTGGCCGTGGAGGACCGACCCGCCGCTATGGGTCAGCGTCACCCCGCCGACCAGCGTGATCGTCTTCCGCGCGACGTCGTAGATGCCGTAGCGGCCCGACGCGGTCTCGCTCGGCGTCGTCAGCCGGACGTTGTTCTGCGCGTCGAGGCGGTCGATGACGGGATCGCCGCCCGCCTTCGCGCGGCTGTAGAAGACCGTCACCGTGTCGGCGTCGAGCTTCATGTCGCCCTGTTTGATGTGGACGTCGCCCGCCCACGTCGCCTGGCCCTTGGCGTCCTGGACGTCGATCGTCCGCGCGTCGACGTCGAGCGGCGCGTCGGTGTTGTGGCTGCGAAGCGAACTCTGCGCGGCGGTGGGGCCCGCGACCGCGGCGGCCACGAGAAGAAGCACGGCGCGCATCACCGCCTCCTGTGCGAAGCGGGG
>CAXTQJ010000106.1:411-1634 GCA_964246245.1 uncultured Sphingomonadaceae bacterium | reverse complement strand
GGATAATGTGCAAGTGGGGCCCCCCGCTCAGGCTGACGCGCTTGCCGTCGATGTCGCCGCGCATCGCCTGCGCCCGGAACGTCCCGAGCGGAACGGTGCCGCTGACCGGGCGGTCGGTCGCGACGGTGCGGTCGAGCAGGCTGACGCGGACCTCGTCGCCGTTGAGCGAATAGCCGTTGCGGCTCTTCATCCGCACCGGCCCGCGGACGACGAGGAGATCGTGGTCGATCTCGTAGCGGCCCCCCGGCGCGGTGACCTGCGCCGGGCCGTCGGCGAGGCGGACGTCGGCGGCGAGCGCCATCAGTTCGATCACCGGCACCGCCGACGACCGCTGGACGGCACCGGCGGCGTGGATGACGAACGGGTCGCCCGAGGCGGTCTCGCCACGATAGACGGCGGTGTCGGTGCGCAGCCGCTCCTTCGACATCGCCACCTTGTCTTTCGCGAGGAGAAACGAGAATTCACGCACCGAGGTCAGCGGCCACGCGACGATCGCGACCAGCAGCGCGACCGCCGCCGCCGGCAGCGCGACCTTGACGATGCGGACGAAGACGTCCCAGCCGCCGCCGGGGAGCGCCCGCCGCGCCCGGCGGTCGAGGCTGTCCGCGCCGGCGCGGCTGGCGAGCATGACCGCGCCCGCGCGGCTGGCAAAGTCGGCCGCGCCCGCGCGGCTGGTCAGGTCGGCCGCCGTCATAGGTGGGCGAAGATGTCGCTTTCGGCCCAGCCGGCGAGGTCGAGGCCGGCGCGCCACGGCAGGAAGTCGAAACACGCCCGCGCCAGCTCGGTCCGGCCCTCGCGCGCCAGCCGCTCGGTCAGCACCTCGACCGCGCGGTGGAGGAAGCGGACGTCGGACGCGGCATAGTCCTTCTGCGCGTCGGACAGGACCGGCGCCCCCCAGTCCGACGACTGCTGCGCCTTCGACACGTCGACGCCGATCGTGTCCTTCAGCATGTCCTTGAGGCCGTGGCGATCGGTATAGGTGCGGACCAGCTTCGATGCGATCTTGGTGCAGAACACCGGCCCGGCGTCGACCCCGAGATAGGCCTTGAGCACGGCGAGGTCGAACCGCGCGAAATGGTAGAGCTTGGTTCGCGCGCGGTCGCCGAGCACGGCCTTCAACACCGGCGCGGCATAGTCGCCGGCGGCAAAACGGACGAGGTGCTCGTCGCCGCGGCCGTCGGCGAGCTGGACGAGGCACAGCCGGTCGCGCGCCGGGTTGAGCC
>CAXTQJ010000106.1:0-401 GCA_964246245.1 uncultured Sphingomonadaceae bacterium | reverse complement strand
GGGGGGGAACGGGCCGGCGCCCCAGCGCGCGGGCGGCGCCGCGCCCCCGACGACGGCCACCAGCAGTCCCGCGAAGATCGCCGAGTGGTCGATCGCGAAGTCGAGAACCGAGTCGAGCATCGAGCGGCGCCTTCATGGTGCACTGCAACACCGGGCGTTATGCACCGAAATGGTATAAATTTTCTCAACTTCCGGCCGTCCCGCGCGAGGAAAATCGCACGATGACAAACCGCTCGCGGGATCGTTCGATCTGGTATAAGGGTTTGGTCGGAGCAGCTTGGCTTGTCCTGTACCCGGGTGGTCCGGGGGTGGCCAGCGGGACGCCCGGTAACGACGACTGAACAGCGGAAAGACTTTTCGACGATGAGCTTTGATAAACGCGGGCGTGGTCCCGGCCGTGG
>CAXTQJ010000105.1:7460-8390 GCA_964246245.1 uncultured Sphingomonadaceae bacterium | reverse complement strand
GCTCGGTCATCGCGCCGACCGCGCGCGCGTCGATCGTCCGCGCGCCGACGGCACGCAGCGCCGACACCTGCCAGTCCCACGGCGTCTTGAACTTGGCGAGCGGCGTCGCCCAGCTTTCGGGCGCGTCGAGCAGCGCGCGGTAGACCGCGGCGAGGTCGCCGCCGGTCGCGAGGTGGACCGTCGCCAGCCGCTCGACCAGCGCCGGCGGCGGCACGTCGGCGACGAAATGGCGGGCGAGCTTCGTCGCGAGGTGGCGCGCCGTCGCCGGATGGACCGCGAGCGCGCGCAGCATCGCCTCGCCCTGCGTCGGGCCGGTAGCGGGATAGCGGACCCCGAGCAGGGTCCGCGCGCCGGGCTCGTGCCAGCCGGCCTGGAAGACGAACGCGCCGTCGGGAGCCTCGACGCCGACCGGCCGGCGAACGAAGCCGCCGACGCTCCACCCGGTCAGTCCGCGCGCTAGCTCCTGGACGTCCGCCTGGGTATAGCCGCCGTCGACGCCGAGCGTGTGCAGCTCCATGATCTCGCGCGCGAGATTCTCGTTCAGACCGACCTTGCGCGCCGGGTTCGGCCGCATCGCGGCGAAGCGGCCGACGTCCGACTCCGGCCCGATCGACTGCGCCTGATCGAGGTAGAGGAGCATCGCCGGATGCCGCTCGACCGCGAGCAGCAGGTCGGCGAAGCGGCCGAACAGGTGTGGGCGGATAGCCTCGAACTCGAGCGTTCCGGCCAGCCCGATCGTCGCCAGCTTGTCGGCCGAGACGGCGAAATGGTTGGCCCAGAAATGCGTCAGCCGCTCGGCGAACGGCGTCGGCGACACCACCGCGGCGGCGATCCGCCCCTGCGCGAGGGCGATGTAGCTCGCGCGGTAGCCCTGACGCAGCTCCTGCCGCAACGCCATCTGCGGCGACTTCGGCTTGGCCGCGTCGGGCG
>CAXTQJ010000105.1:6593-7450 GCA_964246245.1 uncultured Sphingomonadaceae bacterium | reverse complement strand
CGCCCCCCCCGCCCGGGGGGGCCCGGGGGGGGGGGGGGGGGGGGGGGGGGGGGGGCCCGGGGGGCCCCCCCCCACGTCCGGTCGGCCGGCGAGCGGGGGGATGCCGGCGAGCTCGGGGATGCCTTTCGTCCCCAGCCGGTCGCGGATGGTCAGCAGGAAGCCATGGTATTGCGCCGCCATCGCCGCGCTGTTCGGGACGTCGGCGAGCGCAGGCGGCGCGGGATCGAACGCCGTCATCTGATCGAGCAGCCACCGCTTCGGCGCGTTCGGCAGCGCCTCGTCGGGGCGCGCACCAAGACCGAAGCGGTTGACGGCGATGGCGGCGTCGGCGGTCATGCCCGGGATTACGCCACGGGACGCTCGTCTCCCCCGCGCCGCCCGGCGACGAGCAGCACCGCGGTCAGCGGCACGAGCCACACGATCCGCGCCTGGTACCGCGCGAACGGCCCCGACAGGATGCCGCACACCGCGGCGTTGACCACCACCGCGACGAGCAGGAACACCGCCGCCGCGACCAGCCGCGACGGTGGCGAACCCGGCCGCTGCCGCCGCGCCAGCGCCACCAACGCGACCAGCGTCGCGATCGCCGCGACCGCGCCGTGCCACGCCTTCGACACCGGCACGGTCAGCCGCGACCGGCACAGAGTGTGGCGCCGGCCGCAGTCCTCGACGCGGGCGAGGACGGGGGGCAGATTGGTCTGCCGCCAATAAGGGTCGGTCAGGTAGAAGGCCGGGTCGCGGACGGGATCGTCGACGAAGACCATGCCCAGCTGCCGCCCCCAGTTCCGCAGCGACGCGACGAGCTGTGCGCCAGGCGCATAGGCCAGCGTGTCGAGGACGAAGCGACCCTCCTGGTC
>CAXTQJ010000105.1:0-6583 GCA_964246245.1 uncultured Sphingomonadaceae bacterium | reverse complement strand
CGAGCTTCACCCGCGTCGCATAGCCGCTCAGCATGAACACCCCGGTCGCGGGCAGGTCGGACCACAAGATGTCCTCCGAGTCGGCGAGCGGCTTCTTCGCGAAGCGGCACAGCGTGTACCGGACCCCGGCGACGCAGGCGTGGCGGAGGTAGACGCGCCCCGGCCCATCGGCGAGGAGGCGCGCGGTGAGGAACGGCTGGTTGCGCAGCGGTTCGCCGGTGTTGAGCCGGATGCCGATGCCATAGGCGCTGTTGGCGGCGACGGCGGCGGCGATCAGCGCCGCGAACACGCCGACCCGGCGAAGGATCGCGCGCCGCTCGACGCCGAGCGCGAGGAGGGTGACGCCGCCGACGGCGACCAGCACGACCGCCATGAGGATGTGCGAGGTGTGCGAACTGAGCGCGAAGACGAGCAGCGCCGCCAGCCCCCACCGCTCGCCGCGGCCGATCCGGTCGGGGAAGATCAGCAGCAGCGCGGCGGTGACGGCCGCGACGCCGGCGAAGACGTCGGGCATGGCGAAGCCGGTGAAGAAGGGCAGGGGGCTGACCAGCGCGACGCCGGCGACCACCGCGACCGCCTCCCACCGCGGCCGGCCGGGCAGCGCGACGCGCCACAGGGTCGCGATCACCCACGCCGCCGCGAGCGCGTGGCAGACGGTGACCAGCCATAGCGTCCCGGCCGATTCGACGGCGTAGAGGAAGACGGCATAGACCGCCGACCGCGACGCCATCTGGGTGTGCCCCATGTGGCGGTCGATCGCGGCCTGCGCGGTATCGGCCTCGTCGAGCTCGGGCGGGGCGACGATGCCGGCATCGACCGCGAGCTCGTGGCCGAGCGAATAATAATCGTCGGTGTCGGTGAACACCGTGGGGTGGCCGAAGCCGGCGGCGACCAGGACGATCAGCGCCGCGCCGATGACGACGGTCAGCCACGGCCGCCAGCGGTGCAGGGTCATGCCGCCGCCGGCGCGGACGGCCGCACGCGGCGGCGAGGAGAGGCGGTGTCGGTCATCGGGCACCCTGCAGACGCCACCGCTAACCGCTTTCGTCGCGGCGCGGTAGCCCGCGCGCCATCGTCGTTTATCTACCGGTGCCGTGCCGCGCCCCCGTCGCGACCGCGCCCGCCGGGGTTCGACGTCAGGGAGGGCCTCAACCGGATCTTCCCGGTCGACGGCGTGATGCGCGCCTTCATCGTGATCCCGGCGCGGGGCGCGAGCGGGCCGCGCCCGTATGGGTGCCGCTGACCGGCAGCGTCGAGGCGACCAACTGGAACCTGACCGTCCTGCGCAGCGGCTGACGATGCTGGCGTCGTTCCCCAAAGGCAGCGACCCCAAGACGTTCAAGACGAACCCGCCGCCGCCGGTCTACCAGTGCCGTGTCGGGGCTTCAGCGACCATTACTGGCGGCGATCCCCGGCATCGTCTTCGCCGGCAGCTACGACGGCCACTTCCGCGCGGTCGACTCGCGACCGGCAAGGTCGTGTGGGACGATGACACCGGGACGAACCCGACGAAGGTGCTCGACGAGGCATACGGCGGCGCCATGGACGGGTCGGGGCCGACGGTTGCGAACGGCATGGTCTTCGTCCATTCGGGCTATGCCGGACGCTCCGGTGCCAGTGCCGGCAAGAGCATGAGGAAATGCCGAGGGGAATGTGCTGATGGCGTTTTCCGTAGACGGGAAGTGACGCTCGACGAGCGGATCTCGGCCTACGTCGCCGGACCGGTCGGCAGCGTCGCCGAGCTGGTCGCACTGCAGGCGCAGGCCGACCCCGCCAAGGCGGCGGTGATCGACGATGCCGGGCAGATCGGCTGGGCCGACTTCGACGCGCGGATCGACCGAATCGCCGCGTCGCTCCAGCGCGACGGCGTCGTCGCGGGAGACCCCGGCGGCGCAGCCTCGTCCGGCGTGGTCGCGATCTGCGCGCTGAGCTGCATCGACTATGCCTGCGTCTACATCGCGACGGTGCGCATCGGCGCGGCGGTCGCGCCGCTGTCGCCGTCGTCGACCCCCGACCAGCTCGCGGCGATGGTCGCCGATTCGGGGGCGACGCACTTCTTCGTCGACGCGACGGTCAGCGCCCACCTCGCGCCGGTCCTCGCCGACCTGACGCCGCGGATCGTCGGGCTCGGGATCGACGCGGCGGGGACACCGATCGACGCATGGCTCGCCCCTGCCGGCGCGACGCCGACGCTCGCGCCGATCGATCCCGCGGCTCCGTTCAACATCATCTACTCGTCGGGCACGACGGGGACGCCGAAGGGCATCGTCCAGTCGTTCGCGATGCGCTGGGGGCACAACCACCTGACCGATCCGCCGGGTTACGGCCGCGATGCGGTCGCCCTGCTGTCGACGCCGCTCTATTCGAACACGACGCTGGTCGCGTTCATGCCCGCGCTCGCCGGCGGCGGGACGGTCGTGCTGATGCCGAAGTTCGACGCGCGCCGCTTCCTCGAGCTGAGCGAACAATGCCGCGTCACCCACGCGATGCTCGTCCCCGTCCAGTACCGCCGGCTGCTCGCGCTGCCCGACTTCGCCGCGTTCGACCTGTCGGCGTACCGGATGAAGTACGCGACCTCGGCCCCGTTCGCCGCCGATCTCAAGGCCGAGGTGCTGCGCCGCTGGCCCGGCGGGCTGATCGAGTATTACGGCATGACCGAGGGCGGCGGGTCGTGCGCCCTCCTCGCCCACGAGCACCCGGACAAGCTCCACACCGTCGGCAAGCCGATACCGGGGCACGACCTCCGCGTCATCGGCCCCGACGGCGATTTCGCCCCGCCGGGGGTCGCCGGCGAGGTCGTCGGCCGCTCGTTCGCGATGATGACCGGCTACCACAACGCCCCGGCCAAGACCGCCGAGGCCGAATGGTACTCGCCCGCCGGCGACCGCTACATCCGCACCGGCGACATCGCGCAGGTCGACGCCGACGGCTTCTTCACCCTGATCGGCCGGGCGAAGGACATGATCATCTCGGGCGGGTTCAACGTCTACCCGGTCGACATCGAGGCGGTGCTCAAGGACCATCCCGCCGTCGACGAGGCGGCGGTGATCGGCGTCCCATCGGCTGAGTGGGGCGAGACGCCGGTCGCCTTCGTCACGCAGAAGACGGTGATCGAGCCCGAGGCGCTGCGGCTGTGGGCCAACGACCGGCTCGGCAAGATGCAGCGCATCGCCCGGGTCGAGGTCGTCGACGAGCTGCCGCGCAGCGCGATCGGCAAGATCTTGAAGCGCGAGCTGCAGGACCGGTGGCGGGCGACGGCGGCGGCGTGAGCATTCGCGCTGTCATCCCCGCGCATCTCGCTCCGACCGCTGCAAGAAGGGTCTGATCATGGCGACCGCCTCAAGGACAAGGTCGCCGTCATCACCGGCGGGACCAGCGAACCGGGCGCAACGGCCGCATCGTCGCCGTCCCGCGCTGACGGCACCGGTCGACGCGGAAGCGACGTTGACGCGCGGGACGGACCCGCGCTCGTTCATCGCCGCGCCACATGGCTGCGCGCATGATGCCGCAGGCCGCGGGGCGTTGTCGGCTCGTGCGAAGCTGCTATGGTCGCGGCCGGAACGACCCTTGGGAGAGAACATGATCAGGATTGCACTGGCGACCGCTGCCGCTCTCACCGCCACCGCCGCACTCGCGGTGCCGCCGCTGCCGCCGGGGACGCCGGCGTTCGCTTCGCTCAAGGGCGATCCCGTCGCCGGCAAGACCGACTTCACCGTGTGCAAGACGTGCCACAGCGCGCTCGCCGGGCAGAACCGGATCGGGCCGTCGCTCCACGGCGTCGTCGGCCGCAAGGCGGGGACGATCCCGGGCTTCACCTATTCGGCGGCGAACAAGAACAGCGGCATCACCTGGACCGAGCCGGTCATCTACCAGTATCTGATCGCGCCGCAGGCGTACGTGCCGGGGACGAAGATGACCTATCCCGGCCAGAAGGACGCGCAGAAGCGCGCCAACATCATCGCCTACCTGAAGACCAACCCGACGTCGTAGCTCGACGGGTCCGGGCGAGGTGTCGTCGCGGCGGCGGACGGGGCCCCCCAACCCCCCCGCGGGGGGGGGGTGCCCCCCGGGGCGCAGGCGCGTTTCCAGCACGATCAGACGATCCGCGGGGAGCTGGCCGAGGTGAACCAGCGCTTTGCCGAGCGCAAGCTGGTCGATCGCGCCAAGGGCATCCTGATGGGCGCGCGCCAGTTGCGGGAGGAGGAAGCCTACCGCGCCCTGCGCAGCGCCGCGATGCACAACAAGCAACGCATCGGCCAGGTGGCGCAGGTGGTGATCGACTCTGCCCGGTATGGCGAGGCGGTCAACCGGGCCGGGCAGTTGCGGATGCTCTCGCAGCGGCTGGTCAAGCTGTATGCATTGGCCTGCATCGGGGCTTGCGTTGGGGCCGGCGTTGGCGTGCGCGGCTATGAGACAGCCGGGGAGAGGGCCGGGGAGACAGCCGGGCTGTTTGCCGACTCGATGGCCCAGGTCGAGGCCAACCTGGCGATCCTGGGGCGCATCCTGTCGCGTCCCACCTTCGGCGACCTGCTGGAGGCCGTGCTGGCGCCCTGGAGCCGGCTGCGGTCCGCGGTGGGCACCCCGGGCGTCGCCCGCCGCGTGCCGGAGGTGGACGGCTTGGCCGAGGAGCTGCTGGTGCAGGCAGAGCAGTTGACCGAGAACCTCGAAGTCGGCGGCTTCGCCACGGCGCTGCATGTGATCAACGTGGCGGGACGGCAGCGGATGCTGTGCCAGCGGCTGGCGAAGGAGGCGCTGATCGCCGGCCTGCTGCCCGCCGCGGCCTGCCCGCCCAAGTCCGCGGCGGAGGAGGAGCTGCTGGAAGGGTTGGTGTATTTGCAGACTCTGCCGCTCAGCAACGCCGAGATCGCGCGGGAGCTGGGGGAGGCGGTGACGGCCTGGGAGGCGCTGCTGCCCGCCCTGGCGCAACCCGGCACCGCCGCAGGCCGCGAGGGCATCGCCCGCTGGAGCGAGGTGCTGCTGGCGCACTTCGACCGGCTGACCGACCACCTGGAGCGCGGGATGCAGGCGCTGGTGCGGTGATGGCGGCGGTGCCGTCCGTGTCCTGGCCGGCCTTGGGCCATGCTATGCTGCGGCAGGCGGCATGAGCCGCGCCCTGGCTGCTGTGACGGAGACGCTGCTGTGACCGAGAGTGCGCCATGACATGCAAGGCAGCGCTGATACCGGTCCAGGACCGGGTGCAGCGGTGAGCCACGCCCGCCTGACGCCGATGACGGCGGACGAGTTCCTGGCCTGGGAAGCCAAGCAGGAACTGAAGTGGGAGTTTGACGGCTTTCAGCCTGTCGCGATGACCGGGGGCACCCGGGCGCACTCGGTCGTGCAAAGGAACCTGCTCTCGACGCTCGATGCACGCCTGGATGGAAGGCCGGGCCAGGCTTATGGCAGCGACCTCAAGGTACAAACCGGGCCGAGCTACCGCTATCCCGACGTGTCCGTAAGCTGCACGCCATTTCCGGATGACGCCACCATCGTCGCAGAGCCTGTCGTGGTGTTCGAGGTCCTGTCGGCCAGCACCGCCGGGGACGATCGGACAATCAAGGCTGCGGAATACAAGTCGCTGCCATCGGTCCAGCGCTATGTCATGCTGGAGCAGGACCGGGTTTTTGCGACCGTCATCACCCGCACCGAAGGCGGCTGGGATCACGCCCTTGTCGGCCCTGACGGGATGCTTGCGATGCCGGAGATTGGCGTCGAAGTGCCGTTGGCAGCGCTCTACCGGGGATTGGCGCTGACCGAGCCTGCCCCGGCCGGCGTCCCGGACGCGCCGCAACCCGCCGGCAATTAACGCCGCCGGCACGCGTCCGGCTATGCTGCGCCGCTGGACTCCTGGAGACGCCTTCATGCGCCTGCGCCACGCCCTGCTTGCCGCCGTGCCTGCCGTCTTACCGGCCCTGTTGCTCGGCGGCGCGGCGCAGGCCAAGGACGACCTGGTGATCGGGGCGGCGCAGTTCCCCTCCACCCTCAACCCGTTCCTGGATGCGGAGGTGATCCGCGACTACGTGCTGGCGTTCACCCAGCGCAGCATCAGCGGCTACGACAAGGACTGGCGCCCCGTGTGCCTGCTGTGCACCGACCTGCCCTCCCTGGACAACGGGTTGGCGGCGCTGGAGGACCGGCCGGACGGCAAGCAGGGGATGCGGATCACCATCAAGCTGCGGCCCGGCCTGGCCTGGGGCGACGGCCATCCGGTGACGGCGCGGGACCTGGCGTTCACCTGGCACCTGGCGGCGGACCCGAATGCCGGGTTCAGCAACGCCTATCCGTGGGGACGCGCCAGCAGCGTCGATGTCGTCGATGACGCGACGGCGGTGCTGCACACCGACCGGGTGCTCAGCGACTACATGATGTGGAACCAGATCCTGCCGGAGCACCTGGAGGGGCCGGTCGCCGCCGCAGCTTCGGCGCCGGGCGACTACATCAAGGGCACGCTGTATGCGCGGGAGCCGACGACAGCCGGGCTGTGGAACGGCCCCTACATGGTGACGCAGTACCAGTCCGGCGCGCAGCTTGTGATGGAGCCGAACCCGCACTGGCCCGGCCCCAAGCCCGCCCTGCGCCGCATCGT
>CAXTQJ010000104.1:0-8425 GCA_964246245.1 uncultured Sphingomonadaceae bacterium | reverse complement strand
CGTCCTTCACGACGACGCCGCCCTTGATTACCACCGGCACGTCCTGCAACAGCGTCACGTCGCCCAGCGGATCGCCGGCAACCGCGATCATGTCGCCCCACTGCCCCGGCGCGAGGCCACCGACATCATGCCGCGCCAGCGCCTCGCTCGCGCCGGTCGTCGCCGCGCGGATCGCCTCCAACGGCGTCATCCCCCATTTGACCATCGTCGCGAACTGGCGCGCGTTGGTCCCGTGCGGGTAGACCCCGGCGTCGGTCGCGAACGCCATCTTGACCCCCGCCCTGACCGCACGCTGGAACGTCTGGCGCTGCTTGAGGCCGATCTCGCGTTCCTTGGCGAGACTCTCCTCGCTCGTCCCGTTGGCCGTGCCGGTGGCGAGAATATAGTCGTCGTTGTAGATATCCATGTCGAAGAAGGTGCCGTGTTGCCTGGCCAGCGCGATCGTCGCGTCGGACGCGAGGCTGGCGTGCTCGATCGTATCGATCCCGGCGCGGATCGCGGTGTTGATCCCGGCGTCGCCGTGGGCGTGGGCCGCGACCTTCATCCCGAGCATGTGCGCCTCGTCGGCGATCGCCTTCATCTCGTCGAAGGTCAGCTGCTGCGCCCCGACCGCGTCGCCGGTCGAGAAGACGCCGCCGGTGGCGCACACCTTGATCACCTGCGCGCCGTACTTGTGGAGCCAGCGGACCTTGGCCCGCGCCTCGTCGGGCGAATCGACGATCGACGCGTCCTTGCGATCGTACGACGGCGGCAGCGTGGCGTTGTCGCAGTGCCCGCCGGTCGCGCCGATCGCGTAGGCGGCGGTGACGATCCGCGGCCCGGGCACGAGGCCGCCGTCGACCGCCTGGCGCAGCGCGACGTCGTCGAAGTGGTTCGACCCGACGTTCCTGACCGTGGTGAACCCCGCCTCGAGCGTCGTCTTCGCGTTCGCCACGCCGACAACGGTCCAAAAGTTGTCGGTGTAGGCGTAATGCCGATAGCCGCGGATGCTCGCGTCGCTGGTCAGGTGGACGTGAACGTCGATCAGCCCGGGAAGAAGCGTCATGCCGGGCAGGTCGATGCGCCTGGCGTTGGCGGGGATCGCCACGCCCGCGCCAGCCGCCGTCACCCGCCCGTCGGTGACGACGACGACCGGATTGTCGGCCGTGCGGCCAGTGGCGGGGTCGAGCAGATGCGCCGCGGTCACCGCGACGGTGTCGGCGGCGACCGGTGCGGCGAGGACGGCGGCGATGAAGGCGATGCGGATCATGATCAGGTCCCGGTTCAGCGCATCGTAGGCGGGCTGGTGCGTCACGCAATTGCTCGTTGCGATCGCTCGCCGGCGCTAAGCTCGTTACCCGAGGACATGTCGATGCGCTGCCTGCTCCTGAGTGTTGTCGCAACGCTGATTGCTGCGCCGGCCGGCGCGCAGGTCGACGATCCACCGATCACGGTCAAGGTTAACAAGAAGCGGGTGACGACGATCAGCGTCGTGGTCGGCCCGGACGGGCACGTCGAGGCCTGCCGGGTCGTCAAGTCGAGCGGCGTTCCGGCGATGGACGAAAGGACTTGCGGCATCGCTAGGGATAAGATGCAGTTTAAAGCCGCCCGCCAGAACGGCCTTCCCGTCGCGTCGACAATGACGATCCCGGTTCGCTGGCAGGAAGTAGACCCCGACCCTACTCCACATCCTCCACCGCCACCGTCTCCCCCGTCACCCGCTGGCTCAGCGCCGCCGCCATGAACGGGTCGAGCGCGCCGTCGAGGACGTCGCCCGGCGCGGTGCTGGTCACGCCGGTGCGGAGATCCTTGACCAGCTGGTAAGGCTGCAACACGTAGCTGCGGATCTGGTGACCCCAGCCAATGTCGGTCTTGCCCGCCTCGACGTCGGCGGCGACCGCTTCGCGGCGCGCGAGCTCGCGCTCGTAGAGGCGCGCCTTCAGCATCTTCATCGCCGTCGCGCGGTTCTTGTGCTGGCTGCGCTCGTTCTGGCAGGCGACGACGACGCCGGTCGGCAGGTGGGTGATGCGGACCGCGCTGTCGGTCGTGTTGACGTGCTGCCCGCCCGATCCGCTCGCACGGTAGGTGTCGATCTTGAGGTCCTTGTCCTCGACCACGATGTCGATGTCGTCGTCGACCTGCGGATAGACCCAGACGCTGGCGAAGCTCGTGTGCCGCCGCGCCGCGCTGTCGTACGGGCTGATGCGGACGAGGCGGTGGACGCCGCTCTCGGTCTTGGCCCAGCCGTAGGCCCCGGTCCCTTTCAGGAGCAGGGTCGCCGACTTGATCCCCGCCTGCTCGCCGGCGTGATGGTCGATCAGCTCGACCTTGAAGCCGCGCTTCTCCCCCCAGCGCGAATACATCCGCTGGAGCATCCCGGCCCAGTCCTGGCTCTCGGTCCCGCCCGCGCCCGAATTGACTTCGACGTAGGTGTCGTTGTCGTCGGCCTCGCCCGACAGCAGCGCGGCGACCTTGTCGGTCTCGGCGCGCGCGGCGAGGTCCTTCAGCGCCGCGACGCCGTCGCTGGCCATCGCGTCGTCGCCCTCGCCTTCGGCCATGTCGATCAGCTCGGCCGTGTCAGCCAGCTCGCTTTCGATCGCCTTCGTTGCGCCGATCGCCGCGTCGAGGCGGCGGCGCTCCTGCATCACTGCCTGCGCCGCCTTGGGGTCGGACCACAGGCCCGGGTCCTCGACCCGCGCGTTCAGCTCGTCGAGGCGGCGAAGGGCACGGTCCCAGTCAAAGGAACCTCCTCAGCAGGGCGAGCGCCTGCTTGATCTGGTCGGCGTAGGCTTCGGCTTCGGCGCGCATCCGGCGGACATAAGCGGCGACGGCAGGGGATGCAAATCCGGCCCCGTCAGTGCACCTCGACGACCGTGGCCTGGCGCAGCGACAGGAGCCAGCGGTCGCCGTCGGGCCGCCACACCTCGGTCACGCGGTAGGTCTCGGCGTGGCCGGCGTTGCGCGTCGCGCCAAGCGGCGTGATGTGCTCGGCCCCCATCAGCAGGACCTCCCCGTTCGGGCGGACGGCGGCGTATTCGATGACACTCTCGCTCGAGCCGTAGTGGATCAGCCCGGCCTTGAACGCGCCGACCGTCTGCGCAGCCGTCAGGACGCGATTGGCGGGCGTGTTGACGAGCAGCGCGGTAGCGTGGTCGGCGGCTAAGCCGGCGACGTCCTGCGCGAGGATCGCGTGCTTGCCGCGCTCGATCGCGGCAAAGACCGCGGCGATCCGCGGGTCCTGCGCCGCCGCGCGGACGGCGTCGGAAGCGAAGGTCAACGTCGACTGGGCGGCGGCGGGCATGGCGAGCACGCCCATGGCAACGGCGGCGACGGCGGCGCGCATCGGCGGTCTCCTTACTCGACGGCGACGATCGTCGCCTGGCGGACGGCGAGCTTCCACGTCCCCGCTTCGTCGCGCCAGACGTCGGTGAAGCGGCGGCGGACGGTCTTGCCGGCGTTCGGGGCGCCGTCGCGCGGGACGAGGCGCTCCTCGCCCATGATAACGACCTCGCCGCCGGGACGGACGCCGGCGAAATCGATCACCCGGTCGTACGACACGTAGGCGATCAGCCCGGCGGCGAAGCGGCCTTTCGCCGCCGCCGGGCGGTTGATCGTGTTCTGCGGGCTGTTAATCGCGGCGTCGTCGGCGAACACCGCGGCGAAGGTCGCCATGTCGCCCGCGACGAGGGCGGCGTCGAGCCGGGTCGTCGCCGCGAGGACGGCCGCCACCCGCGGCTCGTTCGCCGCGGCGCGGACGTCGGGCGAGGTCGTCGTCCATGCGGCCGCGGCCGGCGCTGCCGTCGTCATCAGGGCCGTCGTCATCAGGGCCGCCGCCAGCGGTATCCGCATCGTCGCCTCCGTCGCATCAGTATATCCCGCCCGACTTCGCGAGGAAGTCGCGGTCGGAGCGGACGATCGTCCGGCCGCGCTCGGCGACGGGGTCGCGGACGATCCGCCCGGTGCGGCGCGGCTCGGACTCGGGCTTGAACGCCTCCCAGATGATCGTCGCCTTGATGTCGGCGTCGTCGGGGGTTCCACCGTAGACGCGCTTGCCCGACCGCCGGTCGATCTTGACCATCCGCACGCCGGGCGCGATGCGGAACGGCAGCTTGGGCAGGTCCTTGAACGCAGCGGTCGCGAAGTCGTGAAACACCGGTACCGCGATCGTCGACCCCTGGGCATAGCCGCCCAGCGGCCGCGGCTTGTCGTAGCCGAGGTAGAGCCCGCCGATCAGGTCGGGGGTGCCGCCGACGAACCAGACGTTGGTCGGGCCGGTCGTCGTTCCCGTCTTGCCCGCCAGCGGCCGGTCGAAGTCGCGCAGCTTGACCGCCGTACCGCGGGTGACGACACCCTCCATCAGGTGGACGATCTGGTACGCGGTGCGGGCGTCGATCGCCTGTTTCGGCGTGCCGCCGGGGCGCGGCATCGGCTCGCCGACATAGTCGGGAGTGTTGCACCCGCTGCACTCGCGCGGGTCGGCGCGCCAGATGACCTTGCCGTCGCGGTCCTGGACGTAATCGATCAACGTCGGGACCTTGGCGCGGCCGGCGTCGAACAGCTGCGAATAGGCGTTGACCATCCGCTCGACGGTGGTGTCGCCGGCTCCGAGCGCGATCGCCAGCACCGGTGGATAGTCGCCGACGCCGAGCGCCTTCGCCTGCGCGACGACCTTGTCCATGCCGGTGTTGTACGCGATTCGCACGGTCATCAGGTTGCGCGACTGCTCGAGACCCCAGCGCAGCGTCTGCGGCCCGGCATAGCCGCCGCCGAAGTTGCGGAAGCATTTCGTCCCGAGCGACCGCGTCTGGAACACGCAGTACGGCGCGTCGACGACGATCGAGCTCGGCGTGAAGCCGTTGTCCATCGCGGTCGCGTAGACGATCGGCTTGAACGTCGACCCCGGCTGGCGCAGCGCCTGCGTCGCGCGGTTGAAGCTCGACGCGCGCGCGTCGAAGCCGCCGACCATGGCCAGTACCCGCCCCGACCGCGGGTCCTCGGCGACGAAGCCGCCGCTGATCGCCGGGATCTGGCGCAGCGCATAGGCATGTCCCGACTTCGCCACCGGCACGACGTCGCCGGCCTTGAGCAACCGCGCGGCAGGCACGTCGCCCAGCGTGTGCGTCGCCGACGACGCGAGCAGCGTTCCCGTCGACCCGTCGGTGAAGCCGATGCGGAAGTCGTAGCCGCTGCTGTCGTTGGCACGGCCGAGGATCACTGCCGGATACCAGTCGGCATAGCCCGTGCCGAGGTGGACGCCGACCAGGCGCCCGGGCCAGCCGTCGCCAAGATCGATGTGCGCCGGCGCGCCGTGGAAGCCCTTGGCGCGGTCGTAGCGGACGAGGCCGTCCCTGAGGGCTTTCTCCGCCGCCGCCTGGAGCGCGGGGTCGAGCGAGGTCCGCACCCACAGCCCGCCGCCGTACACGCTGTTGCGCCCCGCCGCCGGCGTCTCACCGAACTTCGCGATCAGGGTACGGCGGACGTCCTCAAGGAAATAGTCGCCGGTATCGAGCTTCGGGGCGGCGCGGTTGGCGACCGCGACCAGCGGCTCGGCGCTCGCCGCCGCCGCCTCGGCCGCGCCGATGTAGCGGTTCGCCGCCATCTGCCTGAGGACATAGTCGCGCCGCGCCAGCGCGCGGTCGAGGTGCGCCGTCGGCGAATAGGTCGACGGCGCCTTGGGCAGGATCGCGAGGTAGGCGTCCTGGGCGAGATCGAGGTCGGCGACCGACTTGCCGAAATACGACTGCGCCGCCGCCTCGACGCCGTAGCTGTTGCGGCCGAGGAAGATCTGGTTGAGGTACAGCTCGAGGATCTGCTGCTTGGTGAAGGCCGCCTCGATCCGCCGCGCGAGGATCGCCTCCTTGAGCTTGCGGATATAGCTGACCTCGCCGTTCAACAGCAGGTTCTTCGCCACCTGCTGGGTGATCGTCGACGCCCCCTTCGGCCGGCCCGACGAGCCGAGATTGGTCCACGCGGCACGGACGATGCCCATGAAATCGATGCCGCCGTGGCGGAAGAAGTCCTTGTCCTCGGCCGAGATATACGCCTGGACCAGCCGCGGCGGCAGCTCGTCGTAGGTCAGGTACAGCCGCCGCTCGCGGCTAAAGCTGGTCACCACCGCACCGTCGTTCCCCCGCACCGTCGACGGCAGCGGCGCGGCATAGTCGGCGAGCTTCGATGCGTCGGGCAGGCCCCGCGTCGCGAAAGTATAGAGCGCCGCCCCGCCGGCCGCGCCGACCAGCGCGAGGACGACGACGACGATCGCGACGAAGCGGAGGCGGCGGCCGGTACGGGTCACGACCGGGGTATAACAGGGGGCTGGACAGGCTCAAGGACCGCTCGCGCCGCGCTGCGAAGATGAACAACGCCACGAAGTTCACGCCCGCGACAGGCTTTTCCCCCGGAGGCCTGCTGCCTGCGGAATTTATCGACGTCACCACGTCGATGGGCAGCGATGAGAACGAGCGCGCGGTTGTCCGCTGGTCGGCCGCGAGGCTAACCCCGACGGGGGGCTGTAGGACAGCATTTTCTCGCGGCCGGGTCCGTGCCCGGCAGCTTCGGCGGTGGTTCGCGATCTCGCGGCTTCGGGTGTGCTGCCTTCCCTGGCCGGTCGGCCGCAGGTGGGCTCACGCAAAGCCGCGACGGGGCAAAGCTCGCCGGTTCAGGACCTATCGACCGTCGGCTGAGATCATGCTTCCCCTCCCATGCAGGGGAGCGGAAGCTGTGGCCGGCAAGTGATGACGCCCTTACTCCGCCGCCGCCAGCCCCTCCGGCTCGCGCCACGTCAGCACCGGCTTCCTCGCCGCCGCCGTCTCGTCCAGCCGGCGGCGCGGTGCGAGGTGCGGCGCGGTGCGGAAGGTGTCGGCCGGTTCGGTCAGCATTCGCGTCGCCACCGACCGCATCGCGCCGATCAGCTGGTCGAGGCTCGCCTTCGACTCGGTCTCGGTCGGCTCGACGAGCATCGCGCCGTGGACGACGAGCGGGAAGTACATCGTCATCGGGTGGAAGCCCTCGTCGATCAGCGCCTTGGCGAAATCGAGCGTCGACAGCCCGCGGTCGGTGATAAAATCGTCGCTGAACAGCGCCTCGTGCATGCACGGACCGCTGTCGGCGAACGGCGCGGTGAACACGTCGGCGAGGCTGCGGAGGACATAGTTGGCGTTGAGCACGGCGTCCTCGGCGACCTGGCGCAGGCCGTCGGCCCCGTGGCTGAGGATGTAGCTCAGCGCCCGGACGAACATCCCCATCTGGCCGTGGAACGCGACCATGCGGCCGAAGCTGAGGTCGTGGTCGCTCGACGCCAGTGCCTGCGCCTCCTCGACCAGCTCGTAGCGGTCGCCGACGCGGCGGACGAACGGCAGCGGCGCGAACGGGGCGAGCGCGGCGCTGAACACCACCGGCCCCGACCCCGGCCCGCCGCCGCCGTGCGGGGTCGAGAAGGTCTTGTGGAGGTTGATGTGCATCGCGTCGATGCCGAGGTCGCCCGGCCGGACGCGCCCGACGATCGCGTTGAAGTTGGCCCCGTCGCAATAGACGAACGCCCCGGCGGCATGGACCGCGGCGCAGATCGCGATCATGTCGGGCTCGAACAGGCCGCAGGTATTGGGGTTGGTGATCATCACCGCCGCGACGTCCGGCCCGAGGCGCGCCTCGAGCGCGGCGAGGTCGACCCGGCCGCGGCCGTCGGCGGGGATGTTCTCGACGGCGTAACCACAGAAGGCCGCCGTCGCCGGGTTGGTCCCGTGCGCGCTCTCGGGCACCAGCACGACCTTGCGGCGGCCGGGTTCGCCGGGTGCGCCGCCGCGCGCGGCATGGGCCGTGTCGTGCGCGGCGCGGATCGCGAGCATCCCGCACAGCTCGCCGTGCGCCCCGGCCTTGGGGCTCATCGCCACTTCGGGCATGTTGGTCAGCGCCTTGAGCCACGTCGCCAATTCGTCGATCAGCGCAAGCGCCCCCTGCACCGTCGCCTCGGGCTGGAGCGGGTGGATGTCGGCGAAGCCGGGCAGGCGCGCCAGCTTCTCGTTCAGCCGCGGATTGTGCTTCATCGTGCACGACCCGAGCGGGAAGATGCCCATGTCGATCGCGTAGTTCTGCCGGCTGAGCCGGGTGTAGTGGCGGACCGTGTCGGGCTCGCTCAGCCCGGGCAGGCCGATCGGCCGGTGGCGGTCGAGGCCGCCGAGGCGCGACGCGACGACCGGCACGTCGGGCAGATCGACGCCGCAGCGGTCGGGTGCGCCCTTCTCGAAAAGAAGCGGTTCCTCGAGCATCAGGCCGCGGTTGCCGGTGTAGGTCATGGCGGCTTCCTTCATCGGTGATCCTCCCCGCTCGCGGGGCGGTGGCGCGCAGCGTCGGAGGGGGGGTGGGGCGAGAGGCGGCGGCCGCTTGCCCCACCCCCCCGCCCCCACCCGGCCGCACGTGGCGGCGCGGCCCCCCCCCCCCCCGCGGGGGG
>CAXTQJ010000103.1:5173-8463 GCA_964246245.1 uncultured Sphingomonadaceae bacterium | reverse complement strand
CGAGGTGCCCGAAATCAGGCCGACGGAAAGCATCCTTACCTCTTTCTCTGTCGTCCCCACGAAAGCGGGTAGTCATCTCCGGCAGGTTCGGGAGATGGGTCCCCGCTTTCGCGGGGATGACATATGAGGCATGAGCGCGTCCATCATGCCCCACGCCTCGACCTTCCTCCGCACCCTGGACGAGCGCGGCTTCGTCCACCAGATCACCGATGCCGCCGCGCTCGACGCCGCCGCCGTCGCCGGGCCGGTGACGGCCTACGTCGGCTACGACTGCACCGCGCCGTCGCTCCACGTCGGCAACCTCGTGTCGATCATGATGCTGCGGCATCTGCAACGGACCTGCCACCGGCCGATCGTCCTGATGGGCGGCGGCACGACCAAGGTCGGCGACCCGAGCGGCAAGGACGATGCCCGCCAGCTCCTCGACGACGCGCGGATCGCCGCCAACATGGCGAGCATCCGCCGCATCTTCGAGCGCTTCCTCGACTTCGACGGGCCGAACGCGGCGGTCATGCTCGACAACGCGACGTGGCTCGACGGCCTCGCGTACATTCCCTTCCTGCGCGACGTCGGGCGGCACTTCAGCGTCAACCGGATGCTGACCTTCGATTCGGTCCGTCTGCGCCTCGACCGCGAGCAGCCGCTCAGCTTCCTCGAGTTCAACTACATGATCCTCCAGGCGTACGACTTCCTCGAGCTGTCGCGGCGCGAGGGGTGCACGCTGCAGATGGGCGGCAGCGACCAGTGGGGCAACATCGTCAACGGCACCGACCTGATCCGCCGAATCGACGGCACGGCGGCGTTCGGGCTGACGACGCCGCTGATCACCACCGCCGACGGCGCGAAGATGGGCAAGACCGCCGCCGGCGCGGTCTGGCTCCACGAGGATCATCTGCCGACCTACGACTACTGGCAGTTCTGGCGGAACACCCACGACGCCGACGTCGGCCGCTTCCTGCGGCTGTTTACCGACCTGCCGCTGGACGAGATCCGCCGGCTGGAAGCGCTGCCGGGGGCGGAGATCAACGAAGCGAAGAAAATCCTCGCCACGGCGGCGACGCTCATGTGCCGCGGCGAGGCGGAGACAGACGCCGTTGTCGAGACGATCCGGGAGTTGACCGCGACCGGATCGTTCAAGATCGACGGCACGGCCAACCTCGATAGCCTTCCGAGCTTCATCGTGTCCGGCGAGATCAGCGTGCTCGACGCCCTCGTCGGCCTTGGTTTCGCCGCGTCGAAGGGCGAGGCGCGGCGGCTGATCCGTGGTGGCGGCGCGCGGGTCGACGGCGTTGCGGTCAGCGACGAGGCGGCGTTGATCGGCGCCCCGGCGAAAGTGTCGGCCGGCAAGAAACGTCACGGGGTCCTGGTCGCGGCCTAGCCATCGGGCCAACGGCGCGGCTCAGTCCTCGCCGCTCGGCCACGGCCGCCAGTCGGCGACCTCGTCGGCGGGAATGGGCGTGCCCGTCGCGACGAGCGTCGCCGCTTCGGCGCGCGCTGCCGCGACGACGCGGACGTCGCCGCGCTGCTGCGCCAGCCGCAGCCACAGCCACGCCGCCTTGCGATCGACCGCGACCCCCTGCCCGCGGACGAGGACCTTCGCGAACGCGAGCTGTGCCGGCGCATAGCCGCGATGCGCCGCGCGACAGTAATAGCCCGCGGCAGCGGCCAAATCGCGCGCGACGCCCTGGCCGTGCGCGTAGATCGTCCCGAGCATCGTCTCGCCGATCGCCGAATCGTCGTCGGCGAGCTGCTGGAAGTCGCGCCGCGCTTCCGGAAAGCGCCCGGCGGCGTAGGCCGCGAGGCCGTCGGCGAGAACCCGCGAGGCCGGTGCGGCGGCGGCCGGCACCGACGCTGCGACGATGACGGCGAAAATGGTCGCGCGCATGCGATTGGCTTATCGGGCCGAGCCGCCGAGAACAATGGCCAGCGGTATATCCTTCGCGCCTTCGCGACTTCGCGTGAGTCTTCCTCCTGTTTTGGCCGTCGCCCGAGGTGAGACAGGAAGGGTGGCCACGCGAAGCCGCAGAGGCCGAAAAGAACGGTGCTCACGGCCGTCGACGCCATCGGTGCAGCGCCTACCCCGACCGCAGCAACCCAACCGCCGCGTCGCGTTCGAACAGGTACAGGAGAATCCGCGCCGCCTGCCCGCGCGGCCCTTCCAGCCCGCCGTCGCGGTCGAGGAGGAGGCGGGCGTCGTCGCGGGCGATCTCGATCAACTTCGCGGTGCGCTCGGGGTCGGCGAGGCGGGACGCCGCCGCGCCAGATTGGCGGAGCCCGAGGATCTCGCCGGCACCGCGCAACTTGAGGTCCTCCTCGGCGATGGCGAAGCCGTCGCTGGTCGCGCGCATCAGTGCAAGGCGGGCACGGGCGGTTTCGGACACCACGTCGCCGCGGAGCAGGACGCAGACCGACGCACCGCTGCCCCGCCCGACGCGGCCGCGGAGCTGGTGGAGCTGGGCGAGGCCGAAGCGCTCGGCCGCCTCGACGATCATCAGCGTCGCATTCGGCACGTCGACGCCGACCTCGATCACCGTCGTCGCGACCAGCATCTTGACCGTGCCCGCAGCGAAGGCGGCCATCGTCGCGTCCTTGTCCGGCCCCTTCATCCGCCCGTGGACCAGCCCGACCGCGTCGCCGAAACGCGCGCGCAGGACGGCGGCGCGCGTCGTCGCCGCCGCCTCGTCGCCCATCTCCGATCCCTCGACCAGCGGGCACACCCAATACGCCTGGCCACCGCCGGCGATGTGGCGGGCGAGGCCGGCGATGACGTCGTCGATCCGGCCGGCGGCGACGACCCGCGTGTCGATCGGCTGGCGTCCGGGCGGCAATTCGTCGAGCTTCGACACGTCCATCTCGCCATACGCGGTCAGCGCGAGCGTTCGCGGGATCGGCGTCGCGGTCATCACCAGCAGATGCGGCGGGGTCGCCGCCTTGTCGGTGAGCGCGAGCCGCTGGTTGACCCCGAACTTGTGCTGCTCGTCGACGACGACGAGGCCGAGATCGCGGTAAGCGACCGCCTCCTGGAAGATCGCGTGGGTGCCGACGAGGAGGTCGATCGTCCCCGCCGCCAGCCCGGTCAGGATCGCCGCGCGGTCGCGCCCCTTCTCGCGCCCGGTCAGCACCGCGACGCGGACCGGCAGGCCGCCGAGCAGCTCGGTCAGCCGGGCGAGGTGCTGGCGCGCAAGGATCTCGGTCGGGGCGAGCAACGCCGCCTGCGCCCCGCTCTCGACCGCGGTCAGCATCGCGAGCAGCGCGACGAGCGTCTTGCCGCTGCCGACGTCGCCTTGGAG
>CAXTQJ010000103.1:3880-5163 GCA_964246245.1 uncultured Sphingomonadaceae bacterium | reverse complement strand
TGCGCATGGTCGCCTCTGATCTCCTCGCCTGTCGGCCGTTGCGCCGCGGTCAGCGGCCACGGCAGCACGGCGACGAGCGCGTCGGTCAGCCGGCCCGTCCCGGGTAACGCCCGTCCGCGCCGTCGCCGGGTGCTCGCCCGGACGAGAAGCAGCGCGAGCTGATTGGCGAGCAGCTCGTCGTACGCCAGGCGGTCGCCCGCGCCCTCCCCCCGGAGCGCGTGCGCCGCCGCGAGCGCCGCGCGCCACGGCACCCAGCGCCGCGTCGCGAGGACGCTCGGCTCGATCCATTCGGGCAGCTCCGGCGCGCGGTCGAGCGCGGCCGTGACGAGCTGCCCCAGGCGCCGGTTGGTCAGCCCTTCGGTCAGCCCGTAGACCGGCTCGCGGCGGGGAATGGTGTCGGCCTGGGCCGGCGGCAGCACGTAGTCGGGGTGCGCCATCTGCAGCGACTGGCCGTAGCGGTCGAGCCTGCCGGAGACGACCCGCGGCTCGCCGAGCGGCAGCAGCTTCCGCGCATACCCGCCGCCGCCGCCGAAGTAGACGAGGTCGATCCACGTGTTGGCCGCGTCGGCCGCCTTGACCCGAAACGGCGCGCGAGGGCCGCCGGAATCGTAGCTGAGCGGCGTCACCGTCACCGTCACCACCCGGTCGACGTAGTCGGCGTCGAGCGCGGGCAGCAGGGCCCGCTCGATCGCCATCGCCGGCAGGTCGAAGATCAGGTCGACGGCGCGTGTCAGCTTCAACCGCCCGAGCTGGCGCGCCAGTGTCGCACCCACCCCCTTGAGCGTGGTTACCTCGGCGAACAGCGGGTTGAGGAGCGGCGGGCGCATGGCTATGGGAGAGCCTAGACGAACGCGCCCGCGGGGAGAACCGGCGGGCGCGCGTTCGCGTCTGGAGTTGCCGTGCCGGAACCGACCGTTGAAAAGAGCGCCGACCTCGATTTTCGCCGCCGCCGGATGGCCTTCCGCGCATGGCACCGCGGCACACGCGAAGCCGACCTGATGATCGGCGGCTTCGCCGACCGCTATGGCGCCGGATGGACGCTGGCCGAGATCGACTGGTTCGAGGCGCTGCTCGAACAGCAGGACGTCGACATCATGGCGTGGGCGATCGGGACACAGGTGCCGCCGGAACATCTGGCGGGCGCGCAGATGACGGCGCTGCAGCGGCTCGACTACGTCGCGAAGGCGATGCGGTGAGGGGGGCCAGCCCTCCCCTCCCCTTGAGGGGGGGGAACCCACCACCCCGCGCGAACCCCCCGCCCCCCGGGGGGGCGGGGCCCCTTG
>CAXTQJ010000103.1:0-3870 GCA_964246245.1 uncultured Sphingomonadaceae bacterium | reverse complement strand
GGGGGGGGGGGGGGGGGGGGCGGGTGGGGCGGCGCCCCGGGCGGCCCCCCCCCCCGGGGCCGGCTGCGCCGTCTCTCGCTCCTCCCCTGAAGGGGAGGAGAAGCAGACCTCCCCGCGCGGCGGAGAGGATCAGCTGTGATCGACCCCCGCGCTCTCGCGACCGCCCGCGAACCGCTGACCCTCGCCGGGTGCGTCGCCGGCTACGCGCCGTGGCTGATGGCCGACGTCACGCGCGCCGCGACCGGGCGCGCGGTGTTCGTCGCCGCCGACGATGCGAGTGCCCGAGCGATGGTCGACGCGGTCACCTATTTCGCGCCCGAGCTCCAGACCGTCTACTTCCCGGCGTGGGACTGCCTGCCGTACGACCGCGCGTCGCCGTCGATGAAGGTGTCGAGCGACCGTCTCGCCGCGCTTGCCGTCCTCGCCGCCCCGGCGGCCGGCGCGCAGTTGCTGGTGACCACGGTCAACGCCGCCCTCCAGCGCACCCTCCCCCGCGACCGCATCGCCGCGCTGACCGCGACGATCGCCCCCGGCGCGCGGCTCGACCGCGACAAGCTCGCGGCGATGCTGACCGCGAACGGCTTCGTCCGCGCCGACACGGTGATCGAGCCCGGCGAGTACGCCGTCCGCGGCGGGCTGCTCGACCTGTTTCCGGCGGGAGCGAGCGACGCGCTCCGCCTCGACTTCTTCGGCGACGAGATCGAGACCGTCCGTCGCTTCGACGCCGCGACCCAGCGGACGATCGCGCCCGCCGACGCCTTCACCCTGCTCCCGGTCAACGAGGTCCTGCTGTCCGACGACACGGTCAAGGCGTTCCGCGCCGGCTATCTCGCCACCTTCGGCGCGACCGCGACCGGCGACCCGCTGTACGAAGCGGTCAGCGACGGCCGGCGCCTTGCCGGCATGGACCACTGGCTGCCGCTGTTCGAGCCCAACCTCGCCACTGTCTTCGACTATCTCGGCCCCAACGCCGTCGTCGTCCGCGAGAGCGGCACCGGCAAGGCGGCCGAGGCGCGGCTCGAGGCGATCGCCGACTATCACGACAACCGCGTCGCCGCGCAGAGCGCCAAGCCCGGCAGCTACCGCCCCCTCCCCGCCGACGCGCTCTACCTGTCGCGCGGCGAGTGGGACGCGGCACTGGCGGCGGCGAAGGTCCACGTCACCTCGCCCTTCCCCGCCCCCGACGGCAGCCGACGGACGATCGACTGCGAGACGCTGCCCCCGCGCGACTTCACCCCCGAGCGGACCGCCGGAAGCAATGTCTACGAGGCGGTCAAGGCGCACGTCGACGACCTGCGCCAGGCGAAAACGCGGATCGTCCTCGCCAGCTACTCGAACGGGTCGCGCGACCGGCTGAAGGCTCTGCTCGCCGACCACGGCGTCACCCGGATCGCGACCGCCGACAGCTGGCAGGAGGCGCTCGGCACCGCCGCCGACGGCCGGGTCGCGCTGACCGTCGTCCCCCTCGACCATGGCTTTACCCAGCGCCGCCTCGCCGTCCTGCCCCAGCAGGACATGCTCGGCGACCGCCTCGTCCGCCGCAAGCGCAACGCGCGGAAGGCCGACGCCTTCATGGCCGAGCTGGCGATGCTGACGCCGGGGGACCTCCTCGTTCACCGCGACCACGGCGTCGGTCGCTACGAGGGCCTGGTCGCCGTCGACATCGGCGGCCGCGGCACCGCGCTCGCGCCCGGCGCGCCGGGCACCGTTGCCGCCAGCCGCGCCCCGCACGACTGCGTCATGCTGACCTACGCCGGCACCGACAAGCTCTACGTGCCGGTCGAGAACATGGACGTCCTGTCGCGCTACGGCAGCGAATCGGACGGCGTCGCGCTCGACAAGCTCGGCGGCGTCGCGTGGCAGTCGCGCAAGGCCAGGATGAAGGAGCGCATCCGCGAGATCGCAGGCGAGCTGATGGCGACCGCCGCCGCCCGCGCGCTCCGCGAGGCCGACGCCGCGATCCCCGACGCGCAAGGTATGGGCGAGTTCGCCGACCGCTTCCCGTACAGCGAGACCGACGATCAGCAGAAGGCGATCGACGATGTCCTCGGCGACCTTGCCAGCGGCAAGCCGATGGACCGCCTCGTCTGCGGCGACGTCGGCTTCGGCAAGACCGAGGTCGCGCTGCGCGGGGCCTATGCCGCCGCGATCTCCGGCCAGCAGGTCGCGATCGTCTGCCCGACGACGCTGCTCGCCCGCCAGCACTTCGCCAACTTCCGCGACCGCTTCGCCGGCCTGCCGGTCGAGATCCGCCAGCTCAGCCGCCTCGTCACCGCCAAAGAGGCGATGGAGACCCGCGCCGGCCTCGCCGACGGCACGGTCGACATCGTCGTCGGCACCCACGCCATCCTCGCCAAGTCGGTCGCGTTCAAGCGCCTCGGCCTCGTCGTCGTCGACGAGGAGCAGCGCTTCGGCGTCACCGCCAAGGAGCGGCTGAAGGGCCTCAAGGCCGACGTCCACGTCCTCACCCTGACCGCGACGCCGATCCCGCGCACCCTCCAGATGGCGCTGACCGGCCTCAGAGAGCTGTCGATCATCGCCACCCCGCCGGTCGACCGCCTCGCCGTCCGCACCTACGTCATGCCGTGGGACGAGGTCGTCCTCCGCGAGGCGCTGCTCCGCGAGCACTACCGCGGCGGCCAGAGCTTCTTCGTCACGCCCAAGATCGCCGACCTGCCAGAGATCGAGGAGTTCATCCGCAAGGCGGTGCCCGAGGTCAGCTTCGTCACCGCCCACGGCCAGATGGCCCCGAGCGAGGTCGAGGAGCGGATGAGCGCCTTCTACGACCGCCGCTACGACGTCCTGTTGTCGACCACCATCGTCGAAAGCGGTCTCGACATCCCCAGCGCCAACACCATGATCGTCCACCGCGCCGACCGCTTCGGCCTCGCCCAGCTCTACCAGCTCCGCGGCCGCGTCGGGCGGAGCAAGACGCGCGCCTACGCCTATCTGACCACCCCGGCCGACGGCCCGGTTACCGACGGGGCCGACAAGCGCCTTCAGGTCCTGTCGGCGCTCGACACGCTCGGCGCGGGGTTCCAGCTCGCCAGCCACGACCTCGACATCCGCGGCGCGGGCAACCTGCTCGGCGACGAGCAGTCGGGGCACATCCGCGAGGTCGGCTTCGAACTCTATCAGGAGATGCTCGAGGAGGCGATCGACGCCGCCCGCGCCGGCGCCGCCGGCCTGCCCCCGCCCGACGAGGGGTTCTCCCCCACGATCACCGTCGACGCGCCGATCCTCATCCCCGAGGACTATGTCCCCGATTTGAACGTCCGCATGGCGCTCTATCGCCGCCTCAACGAGGTCGAGGGCCGCCCCGGCATCGACGCCTTCGCCGCCGAGATGATCGACCGCTTCGGCCCGCTGCCGAGCGAAGCCGCCAACCTCGTCGCGGTCATGGAGATCAAGCAGGCGTGCGTCGCCGCCCACATCGCCAAGCTCGACGCCGGGCAGAAGGGCGCGCTCGTCACCTTCCACGCCGACACCTTTCCAAATCCGCAGGGGCTGCTCGACTACGCCGCCCGCATCGGCGACCGCGCCAGGTTCCGCCCCGACCAGAAGCTGTTCGTCGCCGCCGACTGGAGCAGCGTCGAGGCGCGGCTGAAGGGCGCGCTGACGCTGGCGGCGGCGCTCGCCAAGCTGGCCGCGGGGGGGACGGTCAAGCCGGTGGAGGCGAAGCCCGCCCCGAAGCCGCCGGCCAAGAGCAAGCCGATGCCGGCGCGGCCGAACGTGTTCCGGGCAAAGGTGCGCGGCTGACGCTCCCCAGCGCGCGGAGGTGGCGCGGCCGACGCTCTTCCCTGCGTGCGGGAAGGTGGCGGGCGGAATGCACCTCCCCGCTCGCGGGGAGGTGGCGCGAAGCGGCGGAGG
>CAXTQJ010000102.1:3709-8584 GCA_964246245.1 uncultured Sphingomonadaceae bacterium | reverse complement strand
CGGGAGGCAGGCTCACCGCGCCGCGCTCACCGATAGTCGACGATCGCGTCGCGGCGCAGGTCGCGCAGATAACGGCGCGCGCGCATGTTGACCCGCTCCTCGTTCATCTGGTTGTAGACCGCGTCGAAGCTCGGCTCGACGACCTTCGCCGGCCGGTCGTCGCGGCCGCACAGGACGAGGACGCGCAACCCCTCGGCGGCCGAGCCGAACGGCGGGGTCGACTGGCCGATCGACAGCTGCTTCATCAGGTTCTGGAGCGGGGCCGGCAGGTCCTTGATCGCGATCGAATCGTTGATCGCGACTTCGGCCCCGAGGTCCTTGGCGACCGCCTCGGCGCGGCCGCAGCCGCCCATGTCCTGCGTCGCCGCCCTGAACCTCGCGACGACCGCCTCGCCCTGTGCCTGGGTGACGCCCGGCGGCAGCGGCAGCGACAGCTGCTTGAGGCTGAGGATGGCGTCATCGGGATTGCCGGCAAGGACCTGACGCTTCTCGATCAGCGCGAGGATGGTGATGCCGCCGGCCACCTTGATCGGGTCGCTGACCGCCGTGGTCGGGTCGCCCGGGGTCAGCTTGACGACGACCGGGGCGACGGCGTCGTTGAGCTGTTCGGCGCGGACCCAGCCGAGGTCGCCGCCGACGCCGGCGGTCGACGCCTCGGAGAACTGCCGCGCATAGGCGACGAACGACGCGCCGCCGCGGACCTGCCCGACGATGCGGTTGGCGTCGGTCATCACCCGCGGCTCGGTCTCGGGCGTCGCCGACAGGAAGATCTCGCCGACGTGGTATTCGTCCTTGCCTTTCGCCGCGGTCAGCTTGGCGATGACCGCCTTGACCTCGTCGTCGCCGACGTTGACCTGCGGCTCGACCTTGCGGCGGAGCAGCTTCGACCATGCCAGCTCGCCCCGGATCTGCTGCTTGATCGATTGCGGCGACGACCCCGCCTGGCGGAGGAAGTCGACGAAGCTGCCGGTGGGGTTCTTGAAGTTCGACGCGACGCGGTTGTACGCGCTGTCGATCTCGCTGTCGGCGACCTTGATGTCGGCGGTCCCGGCCTCCTGGATCTCGAGTTTCTCGTCGATCAGGTTGCGCAGAACCTGGAGGCGAAGGCGCGTCTTTTCCTCGGGGTCGATCTTGCCGCCGTTGGCCGCGATGACCAGGTTGAGGCGCTGTTCGACGTCGGTGTCGGTGATGACGTCGCCGTTGACGATCGCCGTCGCTTTCCTGAGGTTGGGGTTGAAGTCGGCGAGCGCGGCGGCATCGGGGAGGACGAAGGCGGCGTCGGGCGAATTATCGACCGGAGGCGCATTCTGGGCGGGCAGCGGCGTCGCGATCCAGGCTCCGGCGAGCGCCACCGCCAACGTCGTGCGCAATTTCATCTATGTCTCCTGAAGGCCCCGCCGCCTTCGGTCCCGATTGACGACGCGTCTACACGCGCCGTGCGCGATGGGAAAGCCTAGCCGAACCGCTGCTGAACGCGCGATTAGCGGCCTAAATTCTTGAAGGCGATGGTGAAGATATAGCTGTCGCCGGCGCGGAAATCGCGATCGGAGGTATAGTCGCGTCGCCACGTGACGCCGAAGCGGAAGCACTCGTCCTCGTATTGGATGCCGACGCGGTGGCGGATCGGCTGATAGCCGTTGGCGGTCGAGGTCGGCTCGGTCGCCTTGCTCGTCAGGTCGATGATCACCGAGCCGTACGCCGACCAGAAGCGCGAGATCGCGATCCGCGCCCCGGCGCGCAGCTCCTCGAAGTCGCGGAGGTCCTCGAGCAGGATGTTCCGGTTGAGATAGGCGTAGCCGATCGTCACGTAGGTCTGCGCCGACCCGGCGGTGATGTCGACCTCGTTGCGGCGGACGACGCCGTCGCTGCTGTCGAGGCGGAAGCGGTGGGTGACCGACAGCAGGTTGGCGTATTGAAAGGTGTTACGCCCGACGATGTCGGAGAACTGCCCCGACAGCCCGGTCCCGGCGAGAAAGCGTCCGTTCCCGGTCCCGTCGAGTCGAACACTCTCGCCGATCTCGCCGGTGTAGCTGAAGCGCGGCCGGGTCAGGCTGTACTGGATGCCATAGGTGACCCGCGTTCCACTTTCGAAACGGTCGTAGCCGCTGAAGCGATTGATCGCGAACAGGTTGGTGTCTTCGAGGTCGGTCGAGCGCGAGTCTTCGTTGGGGACGCCGCGGTTGAGGTTGAGCGGTGCCGCGACGACCTGGACGCGGGGCGTGATCGTCTGCGTGCCGCCGAGCGCGAGGCCGCTGAACGGCCATTCGACGTCGACCGCGCCGGCGGCGATGCCGCGCGCCTGGACGCCGTCGTCGCCACGGTAGCTCGGCAGCGTCGCCTCGTCGCGGTGCGAGGTGTTGTAGAGGTCGCCGCGGACAAGCAGCGTGCCGGTGACGCGCTGGCCGAGCCCGGTCAGCCAGCTCCGCGACCACTGGCCCTGGAGCGTCGCGCGCTGGACATCCTGCCCGTGGATGCGGACGAGATTCATGCTGTTGGCGGCGAGGTCGAGCTGGCCGCCGAGCAGCTTCGCGTCGGGTCGCCAGTCGTAATCGATCAGCGGCAGAACGATCGGCGTGGTGTCGCTGCCCTTGTTGGCGCGCAGGTTCTGGAAGCCCCAGCCGGCGATCGACAGGTACGAGTTGTCGCGGAACCGTTCGAGGTTGTAGTTGCTGCGCAGCGTGTCGTCGTAGTCGAGGCCGTAGCGCCGGTCGAAGGTGTCGTCGCTCGACAGCCGGGTGATGAAGGTCGAACGCCACTCGTCGCTATGCTGAAGCTGCCCGTTCAGCTCGAAATAGCCGCGCGGGCGCTGGCCCTTGTCGATCGTGGTCACGCCGTCGGGGGCGAAGTCGATGACGTCGCCGTAGGTGAAATAGGCGTGGACTTGGACCGGCCCCGCCGCGAACAGCTGGCGGGCGCGGATATCGAGTGCCGGTTTGACCTCGGTGAAGAACCACGGTTTAATCGTGATATCGCGGTCGGGCCCGAGATCGATGTGGTACGGTACGCCGATCCCGACGCCGAGCGAGTTGCGCACCTCGAGTTCGGGAACGAGCAGCCCCGAGGCACGGCCCGAGCTGCCATCGGGATGCGAGAAGGCCGGCAGATAGATGATCGGCACCCCGAGGATCTCGACCCGCGCATCGCGGTACGAGATGCGGTGGCGGGTCGGGTCGTGGCTGATACGGACGGCCTTGATCGCCCACACCGGCTTCTTCGGGCAACCGTCGTGGCCCTCGATCGCGCATGGCGAGTAGATCGCGCGGTTGAGGGTGCTGACGCCGTTGACGCGTACGCCCGACGACGCCGCGAGGCGGCCGCCGTCGGCAAGGACGAGAAGGATGTTGTCGATCGCGCCGTCGCGCAGGGAATCGGTCAGCAGGACGCGGTCGCCGTACGCCTTGTTGCCTTCGGGGTCGGTCGTCGCGACGTTGCCGCGCGCTTCGACCTGGCCGCTGGTCCGGTTGTAGACGACGGTATCGGCGGTCAGCGAATAGCGGTCGCGGTTGATCGCGACGTGGCCGGTCGCGGTGACGACCTGTTCGTCGTCGGAATAATCCATCGCGTCGGCGGCGAAGTCGATGACGTCCCCGGGACTCGCGATCGCGTTGGCGTCGCGGGCCTCGAGCATCGACGGCTTGGGTGTCGACGCCGGGGGACGCGACGGCTCGGGCGGCGTCAGCGTCGCCGTCGTCGGTGCCCCCGACGGCGTCGCCGGTACTGGCTTGAGCGGCGTCGCTTCCTGCGCGAGCGCCAGCGTCGGCAGGGCGAGCGCGAGACCGGCGAGCAGGGCGGACTTCAGGGGCAAGCGGCGCTCTCGGCATGGGGCGAGGGCTCGCAACCCCCCGCTCGGCTGCATACGGCGGGGGAGTCGGCGGCGCAAGGCGGCGGCCGGGTTTGCGCCGGCGGGGCGCGAGCGATAGACCGCTTCGGCCCCGAGGAGTTGCCATGCAGATACACTATGTCGCCACCGTCCCCGATGCACCGGGCGCGCTCGTCGTGCTCGCCGCGAAAGGCGCGCCGCTGACCGGTCCGGCGGCGGCGCGCGACGCGGCGAGCGGCGGCGCGCTGGGGCGGGCGATCGCCACCGCGCGGTTCGAGGGCGATACCGCGAGCGTCGTCGAGGTGCTCGCTCCCGTCAGCACGTCGGCCGACCGCGTCCTTGTCATCGGCCTCGGCGAGTTGGCGAAGGCCGACGCGACGGTGTTTGAGAAGGTCGGCGGCGCCGTCGCGGCGAAGCTCATCACCAGCGGCGCGACGGCGGGCACCGTCGACCTGACCGGGCTCGACGGCCTGCCGCTGCCGCTCGCCGACGCCGCCGCGCGCCTCGCCCACGGCGCGAGGCTCCGCGCCTACCGCTTCGACAAGTACCGCACTACGATGAAGCCGGCGGAGAAGCCGACACTCGCGTCGCTAACTGTCGTCGGAGCCGACGGCGCTGGCCAGACGGCGCTCGCCGCGGTCGCCGCCGGCGTCGCCCTGCCCCGCGACCTCGTCTCGGAACCGGCGAACGTCATCTATCCCGAGAGCTTCGTCGACCGCGTCCGCGCCGCCGCGCCCGAGGGACTGGTGATCGAGGTGCTTGGCGAGGCCGAGATGACCGCGCTCGGCATGGGGGCCTTGTTAGGGGTCAGTCTGGGCTCGGAACGCGAAGCCAAGGTCCTGACGATGCGGTGGCACGGCGGCGGCGACGCGACGCCCGTCGTGCTCGTCGGCAAGGGCGTCACCTTCGACACCGGCGGCATCAGCCTCAAGCAGCCCCCCGGCATGGAGGACATGAAGTGGGACATGGGCGGCGCCGGCGCGGTCGCGGGCACCCGTCACCCCCAACCCCCCCCGCCGGCCCAGGCCCACCGCCAACGCGGCAGCCGCCACCTC
>CAXTQJ010000102.1:3038-3699 GCA_964246245.1 uncultured Sphingomonadaceae bacterium | reverse complement strand
GGCCAACGTCATCGGCGTCTGCGGCCTCGTCGAGAACATGCCCGACGGCAAGGCGCAGCGCCCCGGCGACGTCGTCACCAGCATGTCCGGCCAGACGATCGAGGTGATCAACACCGATGCCGAGGGCCGGCTCGTCCTGTGCGACGTGCTGTGGTGGGCGCAGGAGCAGTTCAAACCCGAAGTGATCGTCGACCTCGCGACCCTGACCGGAGCGATGATCATCAGCCTGGGTCACGAACACGGCGGCCTGTTCGCCAACGACGACGGCCTCGCCGCGCAGCTGACCGCCGCCGGAGCGGCGACGGGGGACACGCTGTGGCGGTTTCCGATGGGCAAGACCTACGACAAGCTGATCGACTCGCCCATCGCCGACATGAAGAACGTTGGACCCCGCGAGGGCGGGTCGATCACCGCGGCGCAGTTCATCGCACGCTTCATCAAGCCCGGCGTCAAATGGGCGCACCTCGACATCGCCGGCATGGTCTGGGCAGCGAAGGACGGCGCGCTGTGGCCGAAGGGCGCGACCGGGTACGGGGTGCGGCTGCTCGACCGGTTTGTGGCAGATAATTTCGAGGCTTGATCCTCGCGCGCGGAGCAAGAGGGTGATCCTCCCTGCGGGCGGAAGGCCAATGATCCTCCCCGCTCGCGGGGAGGATCATTG
>CAXTQJ010000102.1:0-3028 GCA_964246245.1 uncultured Sphingomonadaceae bacterium | reverse complement strand
GCGAAGCGGGGAGGCTCGCCGGTGACCGACGTCAACTTCTACCAGCTGGCGGCCCGCCCGCTCGACGCCGTCCTCCCGCGCCTGCTCGACAAGGCGGTCGCCGCCGGGTTCCGCTGCGTCGTCCGCGCCGCCGACGCCGCCCTCCTCGCCCAGCTCGACGCGGCGCTATGGACCTTCGACCCGGCGTCGTTCCTGCCCCATGCGGTCGACGGAGACTTCGCCGCCGAGCAGCCGGTCCTCCTCACCGCCGAGCCGGCCGACGCCAATGCCGCCGACTTGCTCACGGTGGTCGATGGCGCGTTGCCCGGCGAACTCGGCCTGTACCGGCGCGTCCTCTACCTGTTCGACGGCGGCGACGCGGCGGCGCTCGACCGCGCGCGGGGGCACTGGCGTGCCCTCAAGGCTCGCGACGACGTCGTCCCGGTCTACTGGCGCGAAAGCGACGACGGCCGATGGGAGAAGGCGGCGTAACTTGCCTTGGCCGGCCCCGCCCGGTAGAGCGACGGCGCTTTCCCATCTTTTGCGCGCTGAAGCGGAGACCGCATGGCCACCGAACGGACCTTCTCGATCATCAAGCCCGACGCGACCCGGCGCAACCTGACCGGCGCGGTCAACGCGATGATCGAAGCCGCCGGCCTGCGCATCGTCGCCCAGAAGCGCCTGCGCCTGACCCGGAGCCAGGCCGAGGGCTTCTACGCCGTCCACCGCGAGCGCGGCTTCTTCGGCGAACTCGTGGCGTTCATGATCTCGGGGCCGGTCGTCGTCCAGGTGCTTGAGGGGGAGGACGCCGTCCCCGCCTATCGCGAGGTGATGGGTGCGACCGATCCGGCCAACGCCGCCGACGGCACGATCCGCAAGGTCCATGCGGAATCGATCGAGGCGAACACCGTCCACGGCAGCGACAGCGCCCAGAACGCCGCGACCGAGATCGCCTATTTCTTCAGCCAGACCGAGATCACGGGCTGACGAGTTCCTCCCCGACCGGGGGAGGGATGCAGCGTTCAGACCGGCAGCATCGCCAGTCGCTTCGGCGCGCTCGCCCGCCAGCTGCGCGCCAGCCAGTCGGCGACGTGGTCCCAGTCGACCGCCCCGGTGTCGAGGCGGAGGCCGATCCAGCCCGACGGGCCGAGATAGGCGGGACGGAAATAGAGGGCGGGGTCGCGTTCGATCAGGCTCGCCTGCTCCTCGACCCCGCCTGCCTTGACCAGAACGGCGACGACACCGTCGGCATGGTGGTCGTTGCGCCAATAAGCGAAGAACTTGCCGCCCTCGACGAAGAACCCCGGCGCGCCGTGGCTCAGCTTCTCGCCCGCCGCCGGCAGTGCGAGCGCGAGGCCGCGGACGCGGTCGAGCAGGGCCTCGGGTCGGACGGCGGCGGTGACGAGGTCGGCGACGGCGCGCGGGTAGAGCTGGTGTTCGGCATGGTGGACCCGCGCGGCCAAGATGTCGGGCGTGTCGCCGGGAACGACGGCGACGCGGACCTGGCCGAGGATCGGCCCCGCGTCGAGGTCGGCGGTGACGAGGTGGACCGTTGCGCCGGTGACCGTGTCGCCCGCTGCCAACACCGCCTCGTGGACGTGCGTTCCCTTGTGCGCGGGGAGGAGCGAGGGATGGATGTTGACCATCCGCCCCGCCCATTTCGCGACGAAGGCGTCGGACAGCAGCCGCATGTAGCCGGCGAGCGCGACGTGGGTGACGCCGGCACGTACCAGTTCGGCGTCGATCGCCGCGTCGAAGTCGGCGCGGGGGACGCCGCGGTGGTCGCGAGCGAAGGTCGGCACGCCTTCGGCCGCGGCGAGAGCGAGGCCGGGGGCGGCAGGATTGTTCGACGCGACGAGGACGAGCTCGTACGGAGCAGCCGGCAGGCGCGACGCGTAGAGCAGCGCCGCCATGTTGCTCCCGGTCCCCGAGATGAGGATGCCGAGGCGCGCCCGGTCAGGCATTGTGCGTAGCCGACCACGCCCCGCGCGCCGACCACGCCTCGTCGCCACCGCGGACCGTGCATCCACGATCCCCTCTGTCGACGCGGCCAATGATGTGAACGGTTTCGCCGGCTTCGCTCAACGTTGTCGACAAGTCGTCGACACGATCGGGGGCAACGGCGAGGACCATGCCGATCCCGCAGTTGAACGTCCGCGCGAGTTCATCCGGCTCGATCCGGCCCTGCGCCTGCAGCCATGCGAACAGCGGCGGCAGCGGCCACGCGTCGGCGTCGATCGTCGCATGGCACCCGGCGGGCAGGATGCGCGGGACATTTTCGAGCAGGCCTCCGCCGGTGATGTGGGCGAGGGCGTCGATCGCGCCGGCCTTGAGCTGCGGCAGCAGCGAACGGACGTAAATCCTTGTCGGGGTTAGCAACGCGTCGCCAAGCAGAACATCGCGATCGAACGGGGCCGGGCGGTCGAGGCGCGCGCCGCTGCGCTCGACCAGCTTGCGGATCAGCGAGAAGCCGTTCGAATGCGCCCCCGACGACGCGAGGCCGACGAGGACGTCGCCCGGCGCGACCCGGTCGCCGGTCAACTGCCGCCCACGCTCGACCGCGCCGACGGCGAAGCCGGCGAGGTCGTAGTCGCCCGACGCGTACATTCCCGGCATCTCGGCGGTCTCGCCGCCGATCAGCGCGCAGCCGGCGAGGCGGCAGCCGTCGGCGATCCCGGCGACGACGCTCGCCGCGACCCCGGTGTCGAGTGCCGCGCTGGCGAAATAGTCGCGGAAGAACAGCGGCTCGGCCCCCTGGACGACGAGATCGTTGACGCACATCGCGACGAGGTCGATGCCGACGGTGTCATGCCTGGCCGTAGCGATGGCGAGCTTGAGCTTGGTCCCGACGCCGTCGTTCGCCGCGACGAGGAGCGGATCGACATAGCCCGCCGCCCTGAGGTCGAAGAACCCGCCGAAACCGCCGAGCTCGGCGTCTGCCCCTGGACGAGCGGTCGCGCGGGCGAGGGGCGCGATCAGCTTCACCAGCGCATTGCCCGCGGCGATCGAGACGCCGGCATCGGCGTAGGTGAGGGGGGTGTCGGGCAGG
>CAXTQJ010000101.1:8069-8604 GCA_964246245.1 uncultured Sphingomonadaceae bacterium | reverse complement strand
TGATGCGCGCGATCGTCCAGTGCTCGGGCACGGCGACGAGGTCGCGCTGCATCAGGCGCCCGGCCGATTCCTCGGGATAGCTCAGCGCCTCCTCGATCGCCGCGCGGTCGTCGGGGTCGAGCGCGCGCATGACCTCGCGGCGGTCGGCCTCGTCGAGTTCCTCGATGATCGACACCGCGTCGTCGGTGTCGAGTTCGCTGACCACCTCGGCGACTTCGACGGGGGTGCGATCGTCGAGGAGTCCCTCGCGGACCCAGTCGTTCATCTCGGCGATGACGTCGGCGTCGAGCTTGTCGCCCAGCGCCTTGGCGAGGTCGCGGCGGTAGTCGGCGGGGATCAGCTCGAACAGGTCGGCGATGTCGGCTTCGTGGAGCGGATCGACCAGCGCCCGCGTCGCTGCCGCATCGGCGGCGTCGAGGCTGGCGACGACGGTCGCGACGAACGCCCGGCGCAGGCGACCGTCGTCGTCGAGCGCGTCGGGCGCAACGGCGGCGATGGTCTCGGCGGCGGCGGTCATGCGTCGCCCACCGCGGCC
>CAXTQJ010000101.1:0-8059 GCA_964246245.1 uncultured Sphingomonadaceae bacterium | reverse complement strand
GCATAGTCCTCGGTGTCGATCGACGCGGCCATCGCCGGCGAATAGCGGTGGCCGGCGACGGTCGACTGGTTGATCAGCCGGTCGAGCCGCGCCATCGTCGCGGCGTCGAGGACGAGGTCGCGCGCCGCCCAGTTCTCCTCGAGATGCGCGATGCTCGCCGTGCCGGGAATGGTGACGAGGCCGGGGTCGGTCGTCAGCAGCCACGCGAGGCAGACCTGCGCCGGGGTGTGGCCGATCTCGGCGGCGACGCCGGCGAACGTGGCGGCGAGCCGCTGGTTGTGGCCGAGATTCGGCTCGCGGAAGCGCGGCATGGTGCGGCGGATGTCGTTGTCGGGCAGCCCTGCCGGGTCGGGCATCGCGCCGGTCAGGAAGCCGCGCGCGACCGGCGAGAAGGCGACGAAGGTCGTCCCCAATTCGCGGCATGCGGCGAGGACGGCGATCTCGGGGTTGCGCGTCCACAGCGAGTATTCGGTCTGGAGCGCGGCGATCGGATGGACCGCGGCGGCGCGGCGCAGCGTCGCGGCGCCGACCTCGGACAGGCCGATCGCCCGGATCTTGCCCGCCGCGACGGCGTCCGCGAGCGCGCCGACCGACTCCTCGATCGGCGCCTTCGGGTCGAGCCGATGGAGATAGTAGAGATCGATGACGTCGACGCCGAGCCGCTGGAGGCTCTCGTCGAGCACCGCCGTGACGCCGGCGCGGCTGCCGTCGAGCAGCCGCGCGCCGCGGTCGGCGACGCGGATGCCGCACTTCGACGCCAGCGTGAACTCGTGCCGCCGGGCCTTGAGCGCGCGGCCGATCAGCGTCTCGTTGTGGCCGGTGCCGTAGAGCGCGGCGGTGTCGAGGAAGTCGTAGCCGAGGTCGAGCGCACGGTGGAGCAGCCGCTCGCCGTCGGCATCGCTCGGCGGCGTGCCGTACGCCCACGACAGCGACATGCAGCCGAGCCCGACGCCTTCGACGCCGAACGGTCCGACCTTCCGCTTCGCCATCGCCCGACTCCGTTCTTCCCCGCGCCGGCGGCTTATACGGCGGCGAGGCGGTGCTGTCCCGGGTCATGCGACGCCGCCGCGCGAGGTTATTGACGATGGTCGCACGCCTCTCCGAGGGCTTCGCGCCGTGCCATTTCGTTACGCAGACCTTACGCGGCGGTCGCCGGTCTCGCGTGGAGATCTAACGGCGAGTGGGCCTACCACGACCGGTGCACATCGGGTGCAACAGGGAATGCAGCGTGCAGGATTTGCTCTGGATCGGCGTCAGCGTGGGGTTCGTCGCGCTCGGCCTGCTCTACGTCGCACTCGCCGACAAAGCCTGAGGGACGGGACCATGACCTTCGATCTCTGGCTCGGGGCGGCAACGTCGCTCGGCCTGCTGGTCTACCTCGTCCTCGTCCTCGCCCGCCCCGAGCGGTTCTAGGGAGCCGGTCATGACGTTCAACGGATGGCTCCTGATCGCCGTCGTCGCCGCGCTCGTCGTCGCCATGGCGCGGCCGATGGGGGCATGGCTGTTCGCGCTCTACGACGGCCGCCGGCTACCCGGTGCCGTGGCCGAGCGCGGTTTCTACCGCCTCGCCGGGATCGACCCCGCCGACGACATGTCGTGGCGGCGCTACGCGGTCCACGTCCTCGTCTTCAGCTTCGCCGGGGTGCTGCTCACCTATGTCTGGCTGCGCATCCAGGGCGCGCTGCCGCTCAACCCGCTCGGGTTCAAGGCGCTCGACCCCCACCTCGCGATGAACACCGCGATCAGCTTCGTCACTAACACCAACTGGCAGAGCTATTCGGGCGAAAGCACGATGAGCAACCTCAGCCAGATGGGGGCGCTCGCCGTCCACAACTTCCTGTCGGCGGCAACGGGGATCGCCGTCGCCTTCGCCGTCGTCCGCGGCTTCGCCCGGCGCGAGGCGAAGGGGCTCGGCAACTTCTGGGTCGACCTGACGCGGGTGACGCTGTTCCTGCTGCTCCCGGCGTCGATCGTCTATGCGCTGGTCCTCGTCGCCGGCGGGGTGCCGCAGACCTTCGCCGGGTCGGTCGTCGCGACCACGCTCGAAGGGGCCAAGCAGACGCTCGTCATGGGTCCGGTCGCGTCGCAGGAAGCGATCAAGATGCTCGGCACCAACGGCGGTGGTTTCTTCAACGCCAACTCGGCGCACCCGTTCGAGAATCCGAGCGCGTGGACCAACTTCATCCAGATGCTGTCGATCTTCGCTATCGGCGCGGGGCTCGCCCACCTGTTCGGCCGCGCCGTCGGCGATCGCCGCCAGGGCTGGGCGATCTTCGCGGCGATGTTCGTCCTGTTCGTCGCCGGGGCCGGGCTGACCTACTGGGCCGAGGGCGCGGGCAACCCCAACCTTCACGCGCTCGGCATTGTCGGCGGCAACATGGAAGGCAAGGAGGTCCGCTTCGGCATCGCCGCGTCGAGCCTGTTCGCCGCGATCACCACCGATGCGAGCTGCGGCGCGGTCAACGCGATGCACGACAGCTTCACCGCCTTGGGCGGACTGATCCCGATGTTCAACATCCAGCTCGGCGAGATCATCTTCGGCGGCGTCGGCTCGGGGCTGTACGGCTTCCTGATCTACTGCATCCTGTCGGTCTTCGTCGCGGGGCTGATGGTCGGGCGCAGCCCGGAGTATGTCGGCAAGAAGATCGAGGGGCGCGAGGTCAAGCTCGCCGTCCTCGCCGTCGCCGTCCTGCCGCTGCTGATCCTGTCGCTGACCGGCATCGCCGCGATCCTGCCCGCGGGCCTCGCCGGCCTCAACAACAAGGGGCCGCACGGCTACAGCGAGATCCTGTATGCCTTTTCGAGCGTGGTCGGGAACAACGGCTCGGCCTTCGCCGGGCTGACCGCCTCGACGCCGTTCTACGACGGGCTGCTTGCGGTCGGGATGTGGTTCGGGCGCTTCTTCGTCATCATTCCCGTGCTGGCGATCGCCGGGTCGCTTGCCGCCAAGCGCAGCGTGCCGCTCGGGGCGGGATCGTTCCCGACGACGGGGCCGCTGTGGGTCGGGCTGCTGATCGGCGTCATCCTGATCGTCGGCGGTCTGACCTTCCTGCCCAGCCTCGCGCTCGGGCCGATCGCCGATCATCTCGCGATGGTCAGCGGCAAGCTGTTCTGAGGATTCCAGGTGATGGCCAAGGCAACCGCTCCCTCGATGTTCAGTGCCGAGCTCGCCGGTCCGGCGCTCGGCGATGCCGTCCGCAAGCTGGCCCCGAACGCGCTGGTCAGGAACCCGGTAATGTTCACCACCGCCGTGGTCGCGACGCTGCTCACCGTCCTGCTCTTCACCGGCGGGTCGGGGCTGAGCATCGGCTTCCAGGTCCAGATCGTCGTCTGGCTGTGGCTGACCGTCCTCTTCGGCAACTTCGCCGAGGCGATCGCCGAGGGGCGCGGCAAGGCGCAGGCGGCGTCGCTCCGCGCGACCAAGGGCGAGCTGTCCGGCAAGCTCCTCGCCGGCAACGGCGGCGCGTGGGAGAACGTCCCTGCGAGCCGGCTCAGGGTCGGCGACCTCGTCCTCGTCGAGACCGGCGACCTGATCCCGGCCGACGGCGAGGTCGTGGTCGGCGTCGCGTCGGTCAACGAAGCGGCGATCACCGGCGAGAGCGCGCCGGTCATCCGCGAAGCCGGCGGCGACCGCTCAGCGGTGACGGCGGGAACGCGCGTCATCTCCGATCAGATCACCGTCCGCGTCACCGCGGGGCCGGGCCAAGGCTTCCTCGACCGCATGATCGCGCTGGTCGAGGGCGCGGCACGGCAGAAGACCCCGAACGAGATCGCACTGACCATCCTTCTCGTCGGGCTGACGATCATCTTCCTGATCGCGGTCGCGACGATCCCCGCTTTCGCCCACTACGCCGGTGGCATCGTGCCGGTGGTGCTGCTCGCCGCGCTGCTGATCACGCTGATCCCGACGACGATCGCCGCGCTGCTGTCGGCGATCGGCATCGCCGGGATGGACCGGCTGGTTCGCTTCAACGTGCTGGCGAAGTCGGGCCGCGCGGTCGAGGCGGCGGGCGATGTCGACGTCCTCCTCCTTGACAAGACCGGGACGATCACCGTCGGCGACCGTCAGGCGACTGAGTTCCGTCCCGTGGCGGGCGTCACCATGGCCGAGCTGGCCGAAGCGGTCGCGCTCGCCAGCCTCGCCGACGAGACGCCCGAGGGCCGCTCGATCGTCGTCCTCGCGCGCGACGCGCACGGCGTCACCGCGACGATGCCCGTCGGGGCCGAGGTCATTCCGTTCAGCGCTGCGACGCGCCTGTCGGGTGTCAGGTTCGAACCGAACCTGATCGAGAAGGGCGCGGTCGACAGCATCGTCGGGGCGCTCGGCGACCGCGCCGACCCCGCCGGCGTGACCGAGCTGCGCCGCATGACCGACGAGTTCGCCCGCGCCGGCAAGACTCCGCTCGCGGTCGCCCGCGACGGCCGGGTCCTCGGCGCGGTCGCGTTGTCCGACATCATCAAGGCCGGGATGCGCGAGCGCTTCGCCGAGCTGCGCCGGATGGGCATCCGCACGGTGATGATCACCGGCGACAATCCGCTGACCGCCGCCGCGATCGCCGCCGAGGCTGGCGTCGACGACTTCCTCGCGCAGGCGACGCCCGAGGACAAGCTCGCGCTGATCCGCAAGGAGCAGGCGGGCGGCAAGCTCGTCGCGATGTGCGGCGACGGGACCAACGACGCTCCCGCGCTCGCGCAGGCCGATGTCGGCGTGACGATGAACACCGGCACCCAGGCGGCGCGCGAAGCGGGCAACATGGTCGACCTCGACAGCGACCCGACCAAGCTGATCGAGATCGTCGGGCTGGGCAAGCAGCTGCTGATGACGCGCGGCGCGCTGACCACCTTCTCGATCGCCAACGACGTCGCCAAGTATTTCGCGATCCTGCCGGCGATCTTCGTCGTCCTCTATCCCGGACTGTCGGGCCTCAACGTCATGCACCTCGCCAGTCCGCAGAGCGCGATCCTGTCGGCGATCGTCTTCAACGCGCTGATCATTCCGACCCTCGTCCCGTTGGCACTCCGCGGTGTCGCCTACCGGCCGGTCGGGGCCGGCGCGCTGCTCGGCCGCAATCTGACGATCTATGGCCTCGGCGGGCTGGTCGCGCCGTTCGTCGGCATCAAGGCGATCGACCTGCTCGTCGTCGCCCTCCACATCGCCTGAGGAACCCGTCATGGGCAAAGACATCGTCGCCGCCATCCGTCCGTCGCTGGTGATGCTGCTGCTGTTCACCCTCCTCACCGGCCTTGCCTATCCCGCGCTCCTCACCGGCATCGCGCAAGTGGTGTTCCCACGCCAAGCGAACGGCAGCCTCGTCCGGAACGGCGACGCCGTCGTCGGCTCGGCGCTGATCGGCCAGGGCTTCGCCGCGCCGCGCTACTTCCACGGCCGCCCATCGGCGGCGGGCAAGGGCTACGACGCCACCGCGAGCGGCGGCTCGAACCTCGGCCCGGCGGCGCAGGGCCTGATCGACCGCGTCAAGGGCGACCTCAAGGCGGTCCGCGCCGACGGCCTGACCGGTCCCGTCCCGGCCGACATGGTCACCGCCTCGGCGAGCGGCCTCGACCCCGACATCTCCCCGGCGACCGCCTACGCCCAGGTCGCGCGCATCGCCAAGGCGCGCGGGCTGGCGGCAGGCGTGGTCACGGCGATGGTCGATGCGGCGGTCGGGGCCCCGCTCGCGGGCGTCCTCGGCGAACCCCGCGTCAACGTCCTGATGCTCAACCGCACGCTGGACGCCGCAGCGCCGCGCGGCTAAATTAGTGCATCGCACTAACGGAGGTCGCCATGGCCCGCAGCGTCACTGCCAGCGAAGCCAACCAGAACTTCTCGCGCCTGCTCCGCGAAGCCAGCGGCGGCGAGACGATCACCATCACCCAGCGCGGCAAGCCGGTCGCGCGGCTGGTGCCGACCGAGGACGAAGCTGCTGCGCTGGCGCGGCAGGCTGCCGGCATCGAGCGCTTCCTTGCCGCCGCCAAGACGTGGCCGCGCCGGACCGTGATGTGGACGCGCGACGATCTTTACGACGACGATTGGTGATCGCTCTCGATACGAATATTCTGGCCTATATCGCAGGCATCGACGGGCATACCGATGATGCGGCGAAGATCGATCTCGCGCGGTCGTTGCTCATCGACTTGAAGGCGCGGCAGCGGCTGGTCTATCCCCTGCAGGCGCTGGGCGAACTCTTTCGCGTGATCGTGCGTTGTGGGGACACGCCCGCGACGGCGGCGGAGCAGATCCGGTTGCTCAGCGCCGATGCCGTGATCGCCCCGACTCTCGCCTCGACCTTCGATGCCGCCATCGACCTCGCCGCTCGACACAGGCTGCAAATCTGGGATGCCATCATCGTTAACGCCGCGGTCGACGCCGGCGCGCACTGGCTCCTGTCGGAGGACATGCAGCCCGGCTTCGTCTGGCGCGGCCTGACGATCGTCAATCCGCTCGTCGTCGAGCGACCGCTGCTGCTCGAACGCCTGCTGCGATGATCGAGCGCGAGCGCCCCGACCCCGAAGCCTTCCTCGCCGCCGCCAGGGCCGAGGGGCGGGGACGGCTCAAGGTCTTTCTCGGCGCGGCGCCCGGCGTCGGCAAGACCTACGAAATGCTGTCCGAGGCCGCCGTGCGCCTGCGCGAGGGTGCCGACGTCGTCGTCGGGCTGGTCGAGACGCACGGCCGCGCCGAGACCGAGGCGCTGGTCCGGCCGTTCACCGTCGTCCCGCAGCGCGCGGTCGAGGTCAGCGGCCGGAGGCTCGCCGAGATGGACCTCGACGCGATCCTCGCGCGGCGGCCGGGGCTCGTCCTCGTCGACGAGCTGGCGCACACCAACCTCGCCGGGTCGCGCCACCCGAAGCGGTTCATGGACATCGACGAGCTGCTCGCCGCCGGCATCGACGTCTTCACCACGGTCAACATCCAGCACATCGAATCGCTCAACGACACGGTCGCGAGCTTCACCCGCGTCCGCGTCCGCGAGACCGTCCCCGACCGGCTGCTCGAGGATGCCGAGATCGAGGTCGTCGACATTCCTCCCGACGAGCTAATCGACCGGCTGAAGGCGGGCAAGGTCTACGTTCCCGAAGAGGCGTCGCGCGCACTGGGCCACTTCTTCAGCCGGTCGAACCTGACCGCGCTGCGCGAGCTCGCGCTGCGCCGCGCGGCGCAGGCGATCGACGCGCGGATGCTCGCCGAGTTGCGCGCGCAGTCGCTCGCCGGGCCGTACGCCGCCGGCGAGCGCGTCGTCGTCGCGGTCAGCGAGCTGCCGAGTGCGCCCGAGCTGGTCCGCGCCGCCAAGCGGCTGGCGGACGCGCTCGGCGCGCGCTGGACCGCGCTCCATGTCGAGACGCGGCGGTCGGCGCGGCTCGGCCCCGGCGACCGGGTCAGGTTGGACGCAACGCTGGCCCTCGCCTCGAGTCTCGGGGCCGACACGGCGACGATCCCCGCCGAAAGTGTGACCGACGGCGTCAAGCGCTTCGCGGCCGAAACCCGCGCCACCCAGATCGTCATCGGCAAGTCGCGGCGGTCGTGGTGGTTCCAGCTGCGCCACGGCTCGGTCGTCGACGCGCTCGTCCGCGACCTGGGCGACGTCGCCATTCACGTCCTGCCCGCCGGCGACGCCGCCGCCGGACCCGCCGAACCCCTCCGCCCGGTCGCGCCGGTCGACGTGGCGGATTACGCCCGTGCGGTGGCGATGGTGGCGCTCGCGACGGGCGTCGACGTCGTGCTGCGGCCGGTCATCGGGCTCAACAGCACCGACCTCGTCTATCTCGTTCCCGTCGTCGCTGCCGCGCTCCTCTATGGGCTGCGCCCGGGGCTGCTGGCCGGAGTGCTCGCCGCGCTGGCGTACAACTTCTTCTTTCTGGCACCCGTCTACACCTTCACCATCGCCGATCCGCAGAACGCGGTGACGGTCGTCGTCCTCCTCGGCATCGCCGTCATCACCAGCCAGCTCGGCGCGCGGGTCCGGGGGCAGGGGGCGCTGGCGGCCACCTCGGCGCGGCAGAACGCGGCGCTCGCCCGCGTACCCCCCCCGCAAGCCCCCCCCCCCCCCCCACTAGCGCGCGC
>CAXTQJ010000100.1:1297-8651 GCA_964246245.1 uncultured Sphingomonadaceae bacterium | reverse complement strand
GGCCATCGACGGGCTTGGCGCCGCGCCGTGCCGGCATCCTCCGCGCCGCCGCGATACGCAAGCTCACTCGACGTCGAGGACGCTCCGCACCTTGGCGGCGAGCGCGTCGATGGTGAACGGCTTGCCGATCAGCTCGACACCCGCGTCGACGACGCCGTTGTGGACGACGGCGTTCCTCGTGTAGCCGGTGGTGAACAGCACCTTCAGCCCCGGCCGCAGCGCGCGCGCCGCCTCGGCCAGCCGCGCGCCGTTGACCTCAGGCATGACGATGTCGGTGAACAGCAGCGCGATGTCGTCGCGCGCCTCGAGGACGGCAAGCGCGGGGGCGGCGCTGTCGGCCTCGACGACGCGGTAGCCGAGGTCGCCGAGCGCATCGACGGTGACGGCGCGGACGCCGGGCTCGTCCTCGACGACGAGGATCACCTCGCCGCCGTCGCCGCCGACGACGGGGGTCGCCGCGGCCGCCGCCGTCGCGATCGCGGACACGCCGACGAGGCGCGGCAGGTAGAGCTTGACCGTCGTCCCGACGCCGACCTCCGAATAGATCTTCACGTGGCCGTCGGACTGCTTGACGAAGCCGTAGACCTGGCTGAGGCCGAGGCCCGTTCCCTGGCCGACGCCCTTGGTCGTGAAGAACGGGTCGAACGCCTTGGCGACGACGTCGGGCGGCATCCCGCCGCCGGCATCGGTCACCGCGACGAGGACGTACTGGCCTGCCGCGACGCCGATCTCGGCGGCGACGTAGCGGTCGTCGAGGTGGCAGTTGTGCGTCTCGATCGTTACCCGCCCGTCGCCGCCCATCGCGTCGCGGGCGTTGATCGCGAGGTTGAGGATGACGTTCTCGAGCTGGTTGGGGTCGACGCAGACCGTCCATACGCCGCCGGCAAGGACCGTCTCGAGCTGGATGCCACCGCCGAGCGACCCGCGCAGCAGGTCCGACATGCCGGCGACCAGCCGGTTGACGTCGACCGGTTCGGGCTGGAGCGGCTGCCGTCGCGAGAAGGCGAGCAGGCGCTGGGTCAGCGTCGCCGCGCGCCGCGCGCCGTCGGCGGCGGCGTCGACATAGCGCCGCGCCCGCGCGTCGTCGGCCGGCAGGCGCCGCGCCAGCAGGTCGAGCGAGCCGAGGACGATCGCGAGCATGTTGTTGAAGTCGTGGGCGATGCCGCCGGTCAGCTGGCCGACCGCCTCCATCTTCTGTGCCTGGCGGAGCGCGTCCTGCGCTGCTTCGAGCGCGCGCGCGGCGGCCTTGTCGGCCGACACGTCGCGGGCGACGCAATAGATCTTGCCGTTGGCCTCGGCCGCGCTCCACGCCAGGTCGTGCACCGTTCCGTCGGCGGCTCGACACCGGTTCTCAAAGCCGCGCAGGGGCGTGGCCGGAATCGACGCCAGCGCGATGTCGCTCGCGGCGAGGTCGTCGGTGACGATGAACTCGACATAGTTGTGGCCGATCAGGTCGTCGCGGGCATAGCCGAGCGTTGCCGTCCACGCCGGGTTGACCGCTTCGATCGTCCCGTCGAGGCCGATGACGAGGAGCATGTCGCGCGACTCGCGCCAGATCGCGTCGCGCTCGGCGACGCTGTCGGCGACGCGCTGCTCGAGCGTCGCGTTCAGTTCGCGCATCGCCGCTTCGGCGCGGGCACGCTCGACCGCGTCCCACGTTCGCTCGGCGATCGCCTCGATCAGCGCGACGTCGTCGGCGCGCCAGTCGCCGGGCGTCGCCCGCTGGACGAGCAGCGTCGCCCTTAGCTTGCCGTCGCGGATGAGCGGGACCGAGACGAGGGCGCGGACCCCGGCGACGAGCGGGACGGCGTCGGGCGGCGGTGCCCGGTCGGCGATGACGACCGTCTCGCCGCTGCGGTTAGCGGCGAGTGGCGATTCGCCGAAGGCCCCCATCGCGAAGCTGCCGGTGACGGCGGGCAGGCCCGCGGCGAACGGCAGGTCGATCACGATCGTCGCGTCGTCGTGGACCCGGCCGAAGCCGGCACGGTTGACGCCCAGCTCGCGGCCAAGCCGCACCGCGACCGTCCGCAGGATCGCGTGCGCGTCGTCGAGCGCGCGGATCTCGTCGGTCAGGGCGAGGACGAACGCCTGGCGGGCGGCGTCGCGCCGTGGTGCGGTGATGTCGATGACCGACCCGATCGCGCGGACGCAGACCCCGCCGGCGAAAATGCCCTTGCCCTTCGCCGCGACCCAGCGGACGACGCCGTCCTTCCTGCCGATGGTGCGGTATTCGACATCGTATGTCGCGCGCACCCGCGGATCGAGCGCGGCGGTGAAGGCGGCGGCGGTCGCTGCGACGTCGTCTGGGTGGAGACCGGGATAGAAGTCGGCGTCGAGGCCGACGGGGACGCCGGGCGCGATCCCGAACATCGCTCGCGTCCGGTCCGACCACGTCAGCGTATTGGTCGTCAGGTCGAGGTCCCACGTCCCGATCTCGCCCGCCTCGGCGGCGAGGCGCAGCGACTCCTCGCTCAGCTCGCGTCCGAGGTCCGCCTCGCGCTGCGCCGTCACGTCCTGGGCGACGCCGCGCAGCAGCACCGGCGTGCCGTCGGGTCCTCGGTCGACCTCGCCATGCGCGTCGATCCAGCCGACGCGGCCGTCGCCGCGGGTGATCCGGTAGACGAGGTGATAGGGCTCGCCCGTCCGGATCGCCCGGTCGAGCGTCCCCAGCACGCGCTCGGCGTCGTCGGGGTGGATCAGCCCGCGGACGTCGAGGTGGTTGGGGTCGCCCGGCGGCAGACCGTAGACCGCGTTAACCGTCGGTGTCGCGGTCAGCTTCAGGTCGGGCAGCGTCAGCTCCCACACGCCGATCATCGCCGCCTCGGTCGCGAAGCGCAGCCGCGTCTCGCTCAGCCGCTGCGCGTCGAGCCGCGCGGCGACCTCGACCGTCAGGCTGGCGTTGTCGCTGGTCAGCGCGTCGGCGCGCTCGCGGTCGGCCGTGACGTCGGTCTGGCTCGCGAAGAAGTAGATGACCTCGTGCGCCGCGTTGAATACCGGCGCGATGCCGAGCCGGTTCCAGAACGCGGTGCCGTCCTTGCGATAGTTGCGCAGGTCGATCTCGAGCGGCCGGCCGGCGGCGACCGCGGCGCGGATCGCGGCGACCGCCGCCGGATCGGTACCGGGCCCCTGAAGGAAACGGCAGTTGCGCCCGATCAGCTCGTCGCGGACGTAGCCGGTCAGCCGGCAGAAGCTGTCGTTAACGAAGACGAGCGGGTTGTCGGCCTGCCGGGGATCAGTGATGACGACCGCCGTCCGGGTCGCGCTGACGACGCCAACAAACGGGTCTTCCCCGGCATGGGCGAGCGCGACGGCGAGCCGTTCGTCGGCGTCGGCCGCGGCATGGACAGGCGCGTCGGGGCTCATTGCTCCCGTGCCTTAACCGCGACGTGGCGGTTGTCCAAGATGATACGATTGTCGCGATGGGTCGATCCTCCCCGCTCGCGGGAAGGTGGCGCGAAGCGCCGGAGGCGCGGCGAGCGAGAGGCCTAGGGCGTTCGAGCGCCGCCCCCTCCGGCAGCCTGCGGCTGCCACCGCCCCGCAAGCGGGGAGGATCGGTCGCGACGGGGCTCTCACGCCGCGACGACCTGGTTGAACGGCGTATCCTTGTCCGGCCGCAGGTCGCCGGGCAGGCCGAGGACGCGCTCGGCGATGATGTTCCGGAGAATCTCGTCGGTTCCGCCGGCGATGCGCAGGCCGGCGGCGGCCATGTAGGTGCCTTGGAGCTTGGCGAGGTCGGGGTCGGCGTTCCCCGTGACGAAACCCGCCGCCTCGGTCAGGTCCATCGCGAAGGCCCCCAGCTCCTGCATCGTCCGCGCGACGACGACCTTGCTGATCGACTGCTCGGGTCCCGGCACCTGGCCTTTCGCCAGCGCCGACAGCGCGCGCATCTGCGTCAGCTTGATGCCCTCGTCGGCGATGTAGCTCGCCGCGATCCGCTGGCGGACATCGCGCGCGGCGAGCGCCGGCCCGTCGTCGCGGTCGATCCCGGCGGCGAGCTTCATCAGCGTGGCGTAGCCCGGCGCGTGGCTCGGCTTGCCGCCGACGGCGAGGCGCTCGTTCATCAGCGTCGTCAGCGCAACCTTCCACCCGTCGCCGACCGCGCCGAGGCGGTGGCTGTCGGCGACGCGGACGCCGGTGAAGAAGACCTCGTTGAAGTCGCTGCCGCCCGACATCTGCTTGAGCGGCCGCGCCTCGACGCCGGGCGCGTGCATGTCGACGATGAACATCGTCAGCCCCTTGTGCTTGGGGGCCGACGGGTCGGTGCGGGTGACGATGATCCCGTAGTCCGACAGGTGGGCGTTGGTCGTCCACACCTTCTGCCCGTCGATCACCCAGTCTTCGCCGTCCCTGACCGCGCGCGTCCGGATGCCGGCGAGGTCGCTGCCGGCGGCGGGCTCGGAGAACAGCTGGCACCACACCTCGTCGCCGGCGAGCGCGGGGGCGACGTAGCGCGCGATGATCTCGGGTGAGCCGTGGGTGAAGACGGTCGGGATGCACATGCCGAGCCCGATCTCGAACAGGCTCGTCGGGACGTGGTAGCGGCCCTGTTCCTGCCCGAAGACGATCGCGTGCATCGGCGACAGGCCCTGACCGCCCATCGACCTGGGCCACGTGATGCCGGTGTAGCCGGCGGCGTGCTTCGCCTTCTGCCACGCGCGGCTGCGGCGGACGAACTCGTCGCGGGGGTAAGGCGCGGCGGGGGGGTCGCGGTACTCGCCGGCGTTGGCGGCGAGCCAGTCGCGGGCTTTGGCGCGATAGGCGGCGTCGTCAGGGGAGTCGTTGAAGTCCATGATCTTCTCCACGAACGATCAATGATAATTCAGAATTACAAAAGTGCCGACTATGGCTACTAGCGAAAGCATCACCGACCACCGCAAGCTTCTCGTACTGCTACGGCTGATTGCTCGTCCGCCGAGATAGCAATTGATCGTTGCAATCGCGGCCAAAGTAAAAATCCAAACCTTTCCATCGAGCGATGAACACGGTCCGGATCGCTGCGGGCATAACGGCGAGTCAACTGCAAACAAGAAGGGTATCGCAATCGCGATCGCGCCCATCATCGATGTCGCGATGACGAACACCCCGCCAATCTTGACGTGCGAGGATGTCGTCGAAAAAGACATTCGTTTGTCTCACGCCGCCGCCGCGTTGCGCTGCTCGAGGCTGCGCACCAACCGGTCGGCCCAGAAGCTGCGGCTCCCCAGCGCCGCGACCAGCGCGCGGTTGCGGCGGTAGTAGAACTGGCAGTCGCTGTCCCACGTGTAGCCGATGCCGCCGTGGATCTGGACGTTCTCCTCGGCGCAGAAGGCGAGCGCGTCGAGGCTGGCGACGCGCGCTGCCGCCGCGGCCTGGCGCAGCTCGGGCGCGTCGGCCTGCATCGCCCACACGCCGTGGAAGGCGTGGGCGCGGGCGAGTTCGAGCTTGATGAACATGTCGGCGCACTTGTGCTTGACGCCCTGGTAGCGGCCGATCTTCTGGCCGAAGGCGACGCGTTCCTTGGCATAGCCGACCGCCATGTCCATCGCCGCCGTCGCCGTGCCGAGCGCCTCGAACGCGCCGAGCACCGCCGCGCGGTCGAGCCAGTCGTGGAAGCCGCCCGGGGGGCCGCGCGGTTCGGCCGGCGCGCCGGGCAGCGTCAGCGACCCATGGCGACGGACGAGGTCGAGCGTCGCGACGGCGGCGCGCGCGACGCCGGGGCCGGCAAGATCGACGAGATACAAGCCGACGCCGTCGGGGCCGGCCGCGCTGACGACGGCGACCGTCGCTGCGCCGAGGTCGGCGATCGGCGACTTGGTCCCGGTCAGCGCGCCGTCGGCGAAGCGTGCGCCGGCGACCGCGGGTGATCCTGTGCCTTCGGCCCAGCCGGTGACCGCGACGACTGACCCGTCGGCGATCCCCGGCAGCCACTTTTCCTGCTGCTCGACCGACCCGAGCGCAAGCAGCGCCTCGGTCGCGGCGAGAACCTGCGCCAGCGGCACGGGGGCAAGGCTCCGACCCGCCTCCTCGGCGAGGACGCACGCCGCCTCGGCGGTCATGCCGACGCCGCCCATCGCCTCGGGCACTCGCGCCGCGGTCCAGCCGAGGTCGACGATCCGCCGCCACAGCGCCGCGTCGAAGTCGGCCGTGCCGTTCATGCTCGCGCGCGCGGCGACCGGACCGGCGTACTCGGCCAACACGGCGCGCGCCGTCTCGCGCAACGCCTTGGCGTCGTCGGAAAAGTCGAAGTCCATGTCTCTCCCCAGAGGCGTCGGCGCAGTTTACGTTAGCGTCAGTCGCGCGCAACCCCCACGCCGTGCTAGACGGTGGCGCGAAGGGAGACAGTCATGAGCGAAGCGATGGAAGACCGGGTTGCGGGCGAAATGGTCGAGGGCGCCACCCCGGAGCAGCGCGCCGCGCTCGCCGCGTGGGCCGGACGCCTGCTCGCGATCCGCGACGATACCGAGGACGGTTTCGGCAAGGCGCGGTCGGCGCTCGCCGCGACGGTCGACGGCAAGAGCGCATGGCCGCTGATCCGGCGGCTGGGCGACGCGATCAAGCGCAACGCGTGGGACGAACGCAGCACGCCCGAGAAGGCCGCGGTCGGTGGTGCGACGGCGATGATCGCGCTGTTCGGCGGGACACTCGCGGTGCTGACCGTCCTCGGCGCGGCGGCCGGAGCCCCGCTGTGGATCGTGTTCGGCAGCGGCGACGGGTTGGCGCGGAAGCTCGTCGCCGCCGCGGCGGTGCCTACCGCCTGAACAGCGCGTCCGCCGCGGACCGAAAGCTGGCCGCACCGGCCCGCTTGGCGCGGGTGCGCATCAGCTCGGCTTCCAGCGCGGCGATGCGGTCGTCGAGCTCGCCGAGCGACAGGCGGTCGAGATCCTGCCTGGCCAGCGCGGCGACGGTGTCGTCGAGTTTCGGTCGCGGCAGATCGTCGTCCATGCCGTCGACGTTGACCGCGGCGCGGCCCAAGTCAATATCGCCGCCATGACCATTCCAGCGACGATGACTGCGATCGATCCCGACCGGCCCGGTGGCCCCGAGGTGCTCGTGCCGGTCGAGCGCCCGGTCCCACAGCCGGGGACGGGCGAGGTGCTGATCCGCGTCCACGCGGCCGGGGTCAACCGGCCCGACGTCGTCCAGCGCCTCGGCTTCTACCCGATGCCGCCCAGTGCACCGTCGATCATGGGGCTCGAGGTTGCCGGCGAGGTCGTCGTCGGCGCGGGGCGGTGGCAGGTCGGTGACCGGGTATGCGCCCTCGTCACCGGTGGCGGCTATGCCGAGTACTGCGTCGCGCCGGTGGGACAGTGCCTGCCCATCCCCGACGACCTCGACTTCGTCGCCGCCGCCGGCTTGCCCGAGACCTATTTCACCG
>CAXTQJ010000100.1:0-1287 GCA_964246245.1 uncultured Sphingomonadaceae bacterium | reverse complement strand
AACCTGTTCGAACGCGGCGGAGCCAAGGCCGGCGAGACGATCCTCGTCCATGGCGGAACCAGCGGCATCGGCACGACGGCGATCCTGCTCGGCAAGGCGTTCGGGCTGACGGTGATCGTCACCGCCGGTTCGGCCGCCAAGTGCGCCGCCGCGCGCGATCTCGGCGCCGACCACGCGATCGATTACAAGGCGAGCGACTTCGTCGACAAGGTCGCCGGCATCACCGGGGGCCGGGGGGTCGACGTCGTCCTCGACATGGTCGGCGGTGACTACGTCCCGCGCAACCTCGCGTGCCTCGCCGACGACGGTCGCCACGTCACCATCGCGATCCAGCGCGGCCCCCGTGCCGAGGTCGACTTAAGTCAGGTGATGCGCAAGCGGCTGACACTGACCGGGTCGATGCTGCGGCCGCGCTCGGTGGCGTTCAAGACCGCGATCGCCGCAGCACTGGAGGCGAAAGTCTGGCCGTTGTTTGCGACGGCCAAGCTCCGCGCGGTCAGCGAGCGGAAAGCTCGCGTCGCTGACGCGTCCGACGCGCATCGCCGGATGGAGGCGGGGGATCATGTTGGGAAAATCGTGCTGACGGTGGCGTAGCCTATTCCTCCCCCTTGGGGGAGATGGCGACCCCCTCCGTCACGGCTGCGCCGTGTCACTTCCCCCCGAGGGGGAGGATTGAAGCACCGACGCCAGCACCTCGACCGCGTCCCATACGTCGACGTAGCGCATATACAGTGCCGGCAGCCCTGTACGCAGCACGTCGGGCGGGCGGAAGTCGCCGACGACACCAAGGACGCTCAGTCGCTGCGTCAGCGCCTCGGCGTCGGGGTGCGACAGGCTGACCTGCGCGCCGCGGTCCGTTCGCGGGCAGGCGATGCCGACCTGCGGACACCGTTCGGCCACCAGCGCGATCATCAGGTCGCCGAGCGCGCGTGACTTCGCCGCCGCCGCCGCCATGTCGACTCCGTCGAACGTCGCCACCCCGCTCGCCAGCGCCGCCAGCCCGAGGATGCCGGGCGTTCCCGCCAGGAACCGGGCCATGCCGGTGCCGGGGCGGAAGTCGGCCTCGAAGGCGAACGGCGCGGCGTGGCCGAACCAGCCGCTCAGGGGCTGCTCAAGCGCCGCGTGGTGCCGCCGCGCGGCATAGACATAGGCCGGCGCGCCGGGGCCGCCGTTGAGGAACTTGTAGCCGCACCCGGTCGCGAGGTCGGCGTCCGCCGCAGTCAGGTCGACCGCGATCGCTCCGGTGCTGTGGCTCAGGTCCCACGCCATGACCGCGCCGGCCTATGT
>CAXTQJ010000099.1:0-8694 GCA_964246245.1 uncultured Sphingomonadaceae bacterium | reverse complement strand
GATGACCTTCTGGTCGGGATTCCACGTCACCCGCTCGATGTTCTCGCCGAGCGTCCGGCCGGTCACCGTCAGGCAGTCGCCGTCGAGCAGGCCGCCGTCCATCAGCGTCTTCATCACCATGTAGACGCCGCCCGCGTCGTACATGTCGCGGGCGACGTAGCGCCCGCCGGGCTTGAGGTCGGCGAGGTACGGCGTCGACTTGAAGATCGCGGCGACGTCGTGGAGGTCGAAGTCGATGCCCGCCTCGCTCGCCATCGCCGGCAGGTGGAGCGCGGCGTTGGTCGAGCCGCCGGTCGCCGCGACCACCCGCGCCGCATTCTCGAACGCCGCACGAGTGCAGATCGCGCGCGGGCGGAGGTCGGCGGCGATCAGCTCCATCACCTGCACACCGGCGGCATGGGCGATGTCGTCGCGGCTGGCGTAGGGGGCGGGCACCATGTTGCTGTTGGGCAGCGACAGGCCGATCGCCTCGGCGACACACGCCATCGTGTTGGCGGTATACTGCCCGCCGCAGGCGCCCGCGCCGGGGCAGGCCACCTTCTCGAGCGCCAGCACCTCGGCAAGCGGACACGCCCCGGCGGCGTATTTGCCGACGACCTCGAACACGTCGACCACCGTCACGTCGCGCCCCTCGAACCGGCCGGGGAGGATCGACCCGCCGTAGACGAAGATGCTCGGCACGTTGAGGCGTAGCATCGCCATCATCATGCCGGGCAGCGACTTGTCGCATCCGGCGAAGCCGACCAGCGCGTCGTAGCAGTGGCCGCGGACCGACAGCTCGACCGAGTCGGCGATGACCTCGCGGCTGACGAGGCTCGACTTCATCCCCTGATGGCCCATCGCGATGCCGTCGGTGACGGTGATCGTGTTGAACCGGCGCGGCATCCCGCCGCCGGCGATCACCCCGGCGCGGGCGATGTCGGCCTGCGCGTCGAGGGTGATGTTGCACGGCGCGCTGTCGTTGCCCGCGCTCGCGACGGCGACGAACGGCTTGGCGATGTCGTCTTCGGTCAGCCCCATCGCGTAGTAGTAGGAGCGGTGCGGCGCGCGCTCGGGCCCGATCGAGACGTGGCGGCTGGGCAGGCGGGACTTGTCGAAGCGGCTGGTCATTCGTCCGCCTTCATCAATTCGGGCCGGGCTGACAACGACTTTGTTGGCTGCGGTCAGTCGAGGCGCATCGCCTCCGCCGCGAGCGCGTCGGCTTCGGCGAGGAGGGCGTCGTCGGCGGCGCCGAACACGCGCTCCTTGCCGGCTTCGAGCAGGACCGGAACCGCCAGCGGCGAGACGCGGTCGAGCGTCCGGTGGACGAGATGCGTCTGCGACCGTTCGAGCAGGCTGGCCAGCCGGCCGATGTCGGTGATCTTGGCGCGCGCGTCGCTCCACGCCGCCGACAGCAGCAGGTGGTCGGGCTCGTGTCGGCGGAGCACGTCGTAGATCAGGTCGGACGAGAAGGTGACCTGCTTGCCCGTCTTGTGCTGCCCCGGATGGACGCGGTCGATCAGCCCGGCGATCACCGCGACCTCGCGGAAGGCGCGGCGGAGGAACGGCGAGTCGCTGATCCACTGCGCGAGCTCGTCCTCGAACACGTCGGGCGAGAACAGCGGTTGCGGATCGACGACCGGGTTGAGGCTCCACGTCGCGACCATATAGTCGCTGCCGACGAAGCCGAGCGGGGCGAGGCCGGCCTTCTCCATCCGCTGGGTCAGCAGCATCCCCAGCGTCTGGTGGGCGTTGCGCCCCTCGAACCCGTACGCGACCATGTAGTGGCGGCCGTCGGCGGGGAAGGTCTCGACGAGCAGGTCGTCCATTCCCGGCAGGCTCGACCGCATCGCCTGGTAGTCGAGCCATTCGTGGACGTCGTCGGGCATCCCCGCCCAGCGTTCGGGGGTGTTGAACAGCTCGCGGACGCGACGCGCGAGGTTGGTCGACAGCGGCATCCGCCCGCCGACGTAGGTCGGCACCCGCGGGTCGCCGCGCGACAGTTTGACGAACATGTCCGGCCCGTCGAAGCCGGTGACCGCGAGCACTTGGCCGGCGAACATGAAGCTGTCGCCGATGCGCAGCTGGCTGGCGAACCACTCCTCGACCTTGCCGAAGCTGCGCCCGCGCTTGCCCGGCCCGCCGTAGACGACATTAAGCGCCGCCGCCTCGACGATCGTCCCGGCGTTGAGGCGATGCTGCGTCGCCAGCCGCGGGTGGCTGACGCGGTAGAGGCCGTCGGGGCCGCGCGTCAGCCGCTTGTAGCGCTCGTACGCCTTGAGCGCGTAGCCGCCCGACTCGATGAACGCCAAGGTGCGGTCGAATTCGGCGCGCGGCAGGCCGGCGTAGGGCGCGGCCGTGCGGATTTCCGTGAACAGGTCGTCGGGGGCGAACGGCACGGCGCACGCGCACGCCATGACGTGCTGCGCGAGGACATCGACCCCGCCGGGGCGGAACAGGTCGACGTCCAGTTCGTGCGCCTCGACCGCGTCGCGCGCGGCGAGCGACTCGAGGTACTCGAAGCGGTTCCCGGGCACGACGACCGCCTCCGACGCCTCGTCCATGCGGTGGTTGGCGCGGCCGATCCGCTGGAGCAAGCGGCTCGACCCTTTCGGGGCCCCCATCTGGACGACGAGGTCGACGTCGCCCCAGTCGATGCCGAGGTCGAGGCTCGCGGTCGCCACGATCGCGCGCAGCCGCCCGCTCGCCATCGCGCTCTCGACCTTGCGCCGCGCCTCGGCCGACAGACTGCCGTGGTGGATGCCGATCGGCAGCGCGTCGTCGTTCTCCGCCCACAGGTCCCGGAAGATCAGCTCGGCGACGGCGCGGGTGTTGACGAAGACGATCGTCAGCTTGTGCGCCGCGATCAGCTTGATCACCTGGGCGGCGGCATAGCGCCCGTTGTGCCCCGACCACGGGATGCGGCCGTCGGGGACGAGGATGTCGACCACCGGTTCGGCGCCGGGATCGCCCGTGACCAGCCGCACCGCGGACGCGTCGGCGTGCGGCGCGAGCCAGCCCTGGTAGGCCTCGGGGTCGGCGATCGTCGCCGACAGCCCGACGCGGCGCATCCCCGGGCTGATCGCCTGGAGGCGGCTCATCGCGAGGTTGAGGATGTCGCCGCGCTTGGTAGTCGCGAAGGCGTGGATTTCGTCGACGACGACCGCCTTCAGTCTCCCGAGCATCCGCGCCGCGTCGGGATAGCTGATCAGCAGCGACAGCGACTCGGGCGTCGTCAGCAGGATTTGCGGCGGCGTCGCGCGCTGGCGCGCCTTGCGGTCGGCTGGGGTATCGCCGGTCCGCGTCTCGACCTTGATGTCGAGGCCCATCTCGGCGACGGGCGTGAGCAGGTTGCGCGCGACGTCGACCGCGAGCGCCTTCAGCGGCGAGACGTAGACGGTGTGCAGCCCCTCGGTCGGTTGCGTGACGAGCTCGGCGAGCGTCGGCAGGAAGCCCGATAGCGTCTTGCCCGACCCCGTCGGCGCGACGAGGAGGGCGTGGTCGCCGGCCGCCGCGGCGGCAAGCATCTCGCGCTGGTGTCGCCGCACATCCCAGCCGCGGCGCGCGAACCACGTGGCGAGCGGAGCCGGCAGCGGCGGAATGGCAGGGGCGGGGATCACTGACGACATATAGGCGCGCGCGCGAGCTGGGTGTATGGTGCGAATGGCACACGTGGAGAGAGGCAATGACCGACCCGATGCACGACGATCCCGCGCACTGGACGCGGGGCCCGATCAAGCTCTACTTCGCGCGCGACGACCGCCGGCTGATCGTGCCGAAGTATCGCGCCTGGGGCGGCTGGACGTTCAACTTCGCTCACCCGGCTGCGCCGCTGCTGATGGGGGCGATCCTGTTCGCGCCGGCGATCGTCGAACTGGCTCGCCGCGTCATCGGGTAGCGGTGCCGGATGAGGGGATTGAACCCCCGACCTTCGGTTTACAAAACCGCTGCTCTACCGCTGAGCTAATCCGGCGCGGTCGTCGCTATGCGGCGGCGCGGAGGCCGGATCAAGCGTCGCGCGCCGGTCGCGGCCTCCCTCACGCGTCGCCGGGGGCGCGCGCGTCGATGACGAGGGCGTGGATGCGGTCGGGGGCCATCAGGTCGCCGAGCGCGGCGTAGACGCTCCGCTGCCGCTCGACCCGCGACTGCCCGGCGAAGCTCGCCGCCTCGATGCGCACGGTGAAGTGGCTCTCACCCGCACCCGAATGGCCGGCGTGGCCGCTATGATCGTCGCTGTCGTCGATCACCTTCAGCGACGTCGGGCCGAGCGCCGCCGTTAGCCGCCGTTCGATTTCGTCCGCACGCGCGCCCATGTCGCTCTCCCTCTCGTCGCCGCCGGTCCCTATATCGGCGGTCGATGGATAACGCCCGTTGACCGATCCCGGTCCCGACCAGGCCGCGCCCCGCGTCCGCCATTCCCGCTTCCACGGCCGCATCGAGCGGCCCGAGCCGACGCCGTGCGCGCACCCCGGCTGCGCCGCGCCGGCCGAGTTCCGCGCGCCGCGGTCGAACCGCGTCGCCGGATCGACCGGTGGATGGCAGTGGCTGTGCCTCGACCACGTCCGCGAATTCAACGCCGGCTACAACTTCTTCGACGGCCTCAGTCCCGAGGACATCGCTGCCGCGCAGTCGCCGCTCGCCGGGTGGGAACGCGCGGCGCACGATCCGACCGTCCGCTTCAACGACCGCACCGGCGTCTTCGCCGGGCGCTGCGGCGGCGACGCCTTCGCCGGGCGGCGGGCGAAGTCGGGGCACGTCCTCAGCGACCCCGACATGGCCGCGCTGACGAAGCTCGGCCTGACCGTCGACGCCTCGCCGGCCGACATCCGCCGCGCCTACAAGCGCCTCGTCCGCGAGTATCATCCCGACGCCAACGGCGGCGACCGCGCGCACGAGGGGAAGTTGCAGGCGGTGGTCCAAGCCTATACGCACCTGAAAGCCGCCCCGGCCTTTGCCAAACCCCGCCCGGAGAAGCCCTGAAGTGGCCACGATCCTCGCCGAACCAGCCCCTCTCGCCGCGACCGTCCTCGACGCCCCCGACATGGAGGTCGACGCGCGCGAGGTCTTCGGCGTCGACGTCGACCTCAAGGTGCCGGCGTTCAGCGCCGCCGACGAGCGCGTCCCCGACCTCGATCCCGGCTATGTCTTCGACCCCGACACGACGCTGGCGATCCTCGCCGGCTTCGCCTTCAACCGCCGGGTGATGATCCAGGGTTATCACGGCACCGGCAAGTCGACCCACATCGAGCAGGTCGCGGCGCGCCTCAACTGGCCGTGCGTACGGATCAACCTCGACAGCCACATCAGCCGCATCGACCTGATCGGCAAGGACGCGATCGTGCTGCGCGACGGCCAGCAGGTCACCGAGTTCCGCGAAGGCCTGCTGCCGTGGGCGCTGCAGACCCCGACGGCGCTGGTCTTCGACGAGTACGACGCCGGCCGCCCCGACGTGATGTTCGTCATCCAGCGGGTGCTCGAGGTCGAGGGCAAGCTGACGCTGCTCGACCAGAACCGCGTCATCCGCCCGTCGAAGTGGTTCCGCCTGTTCGCCACCGCCAATACCGTCGGCCTCGGCGACACCACCGGGCTGTACCACGGCACGCAGCAGATCAATCAGGGCCAGATGGACCGCTGGTCGATCGTCACCGCGCTCAACTATCTGCCGGCGGCGGCCGAGGTGAAGATCGTCGCCGGCAAGGCCCCCGGCTTCGACGACAAGCGCATCGCCAACATGGTCAAGGTCGCCGACATGACCCGGCAGGGCTTCGTCGCCGGCGACATTTCGACCGTGATGAGCCCGCGCACCGTCATCACCTGGGCGCAGAACGCGACGATCTTCAACAATTTGGGCTTCGCCTTCCGCCTGAGCTTCCTCAACAAGTGCGACGAGGCCGAGCGCGGCATCGTCGCCGAATACTACCAACGGGTATTCGGGGAGGAACTGCCGGAGTCGATCGCGGTGAAGGGGCGGAAGTGACCACCTTCCACCTCGCCAGGTCAACGTCGGCCGGATGCGCGGGGCGAAGGGCGATCTCGCCGACGCCGGCTTCTATGCCGAACTCGACCGGATCAACGCGCTTGCCGATGTCGCGCCCGGGTTCGTCTGGCGGCTGGTCGGCGACGGCAACGACGCGACCGACCTCCGCCCCGGTCCCGACCCGCTGTTCCTGATCAACATGTCGACATGGGAAGACGCCGACAGCCTGTTCGACTACGTCTACCGCACCGCCCACACCGGCGTCATGGCGCAGCGGCGCGACTGGCTCGAACGCTTCGCCGGGGCGTACCAGGCACTGTAGTGGGTCGCCGCCGGCCACCGGCCGACGATCGACGAGGCGCTGGCCAAGCTGTGGCTCCTCGACCGTTACGGCCGAGCCCGCAGGCGTTCACCTTCAAGGCGCGCTTTCCCGCGCCGGGACTGGGCGGCGCGCCGGTCGATATGAACCCCGACCCGTGGTGCGTCGGGCGAGCGTGAGGGTTGCCGTTTTCGACCGCCTAGACTAAGTGGACTAGGCAAGGAGCAAGCCATGCCGGCGACCGTCAACGTCCACGAAGCCAAGACGCATTTCTCCAAGCTCCTCGACCGCGCGCACGCCGGCGAGGAGATCATCGTCGCCAAGGCGGGAAAGCCGTACGCGCGGCTGGTCAAGATCGAGGTCGCTCCCCCACCGAACCGGACGCCCGGAGGATGGCCGATCAGCGGTGATATCCCGGATTCGGTCTGGTTCGATCCGATGAGCGAGGACGAACTGGCGGATTGGGAAGGACGGTCGGGCGATCTCGTCTGATCGGGCGGCCATGAACGACCTGCTCCTCGATACACATGCCGCGATCTGGTGGTGGACCGAACTCCCCCGGCTGACGATCAGCGCGCGCAACTTGATCGAGACGGCGCGATCGATCAGCGTCAGCGCAATCTCCGCGCTCGAGATCACGATCAAATATCGCGTCGGCAAGCTGGACGTTCTTGGTGATCCCGCGCTCAGCTACCAGCCCTTGATGGAGAGGAACGGCTTCATCACGCTAGCCGTCGATGACGGCGATGCGTTGCGCGCAGGATTGTTGCCCGGCCTCCACAAGGACCCTTTCGACCGGGTGATTGCAGCGCAGGCGCTCAACCGCGGGCTGAGCGTCGTCACCTGCGATGCTGCCTTCGCCGCCTTCGGCTGCAAAGTCCTCTGGTGATGCCCCAGCCCGACAACCCGCTCGAGGACTTCCGCGTCGCGCTTGCCGCGACGCTGCGTGCGCTCGGCCACGAGCCGGGGTTCGACCTGACTTACACCGCCGACAAGCCGTCGTGCTACGGCGACCAGGCCAAGGTGCCGCAGCCCGGCCGCGCTCTTGCCGCCGAGCAGGTCGCCGAAGCGCGCGGCTGGGCCGACAGCTTCGCGCTGCGGACGCGCCACCCCGACGCCAAGGCGTTCGCCGCCGACCTGCCCGACGCCGGCGTCGCGCGCGACATCGTCACCGCGGTCGAGCAGGCGCGGATCGAGGCGATCGGCGGCGCGGCGATGACCGGCGTGGCGATCAACCTCGACCGGATGACCGAGGCGCGGATCAAGACCGACCCGATCGTCCGCGCGCGGACTCCCGACGAGGTGCCGCTGGCGACCGCGCTCGGTCTCGTCGTTCGCGAGCGCTTGACCGGGGCTAAGCCGCCACGCCTCGCCGAGAGTGGCGTCGCGCTGGTCCGCGCCGACATCGAGGCGAAGGCGGGGCCGCACCTCGACGATCTCGCCGCCAACGTCGGCGACCAGGCCGCGTTCGGGCTGGTGATGAAGCGGGTGCTGAACGACCTCGGCCTCGGCGACAACCCCGATGCCGACCCCGACGACAGCGACGACAGCGGCGACGACGACGCCGACGACGACGCGCCCGGCGACGACGGGCAGGACGAGCAGGGCGACACCGCCGGCCAGGAATCGTCGGTCGAGACGCGGGCCGAAGAGACGAGCGAGCCCAGCGACGAGACCGAAACCCGTGAAGTCGACATGGATACCGAGGCGGTATCCGAGGCCGAGATGGGCGAGGAGGGCCGCGAGGGGACGACGCCGTGGCGGCCGAACGCGCCGCTCCACGACCTGCCGGCAGGGTTCGACTATCACCCCTACACCACCGCGTTCGACGAGACCGTCGCCGCCGAGGAGCTGTGCGATCCCGAGGAGCTGACGCGGCTGCGCGGCTATCTCGACCAGCAGCTGCTCCACCTGCAGGGGGCGGTGACCAAGCTCGCCAACCGGTTGCAACGTCGATTGATGGCGCAGCAGAGCCGCAGCTGGGACTTCGATCAGGAGGACGGCCAGCTCGACGCGGCGCGGCTGGTGCGGATCGTGACGACGCCGGGCCATGCGCTCAGCTACAAGGTGGAGCGCGACACCAAGTTTCGCGACACCGTGGTCACGCTGCTGATCGACAACTCGGGGTCGATGCGCGGGCGGCCGATCTCGATCGCGGCGATCTGCGCCGACATCCTCGCGCGCACCCTCGAACGCTGCGCGGTCAAGACCGAGATCCTCGGGTTTACCACGCGGGCGTGGAAGGGCGGGCAAAGCCGGGAGAAGTGGCTAGCTGCCGGAAGGCCAGGCAAGCCGGGCCGCCTCAACGACCTGCGCCACATCGTCTACAAGCCGGCCGACGCACCGTGGCGGCGGGCGCGGAAGAACCTCGGGCTGATGATGCGCGAGGGCCTGCTCAAGGAGAACATCGACGGCGAGG
>CAXTQJ010000098.1:8510-8758 GCA_964246245.1 uncultured Sphingomonadaceae bacterium | reverse complement strand
ACCCGCGGCAGGTCGCGCGGCGCGACGCGGCGGCGGCCCCGGCGGGACGCGGTCGCGCGAACGGCGGACGGGGTGGCGCAGCGAGAGCACGCGCGGCGTGTCGCGACGGCGGCGGAACGCCGCTCAATCGCGCGCGAATATCTCCGCAAAGGTCAGCGTCACGGCGGGATCGCGGAGCGTCACCCCCGACTCGGCCGGCAGGATCAGGTGGCGCCACTCGGCCGGGTTGACCTGCTCGTGCAATTCGA
>CAXTQJ010000098.1:6984-8494 GCA_964246245.1 uncultured Sphingomonadaceae bacterium | reverse complement strand
CCGCAGGCCCATGTCCGAATTGAACGGCCTGCACCCGGTTCCACCTAGTTTAGCGCGCAGGGCGACCAGAATATTAGCGCTGACATCGGCGTGAGCCGCCGTCGCCCCGGCCATGGCGTAGACCTGTCCGTCGACCAGCTCGTACTTGCCCTCGGTACCCTCGTAAATCTTGAGGAACTGCTCGACGGTCATGAGGCGTGGCTTGCGGGCAAGCATGGCGGTCTCCTCGAGCGCCGTATATCACAATGGTGACGTGATCCCACGCCGGTGACGGAAGAACCTGCGCTATTGCCGTCCTCGCCTTACCTTCGCCGGCACCGCCGCCGTCCACGCCTGCTCGACCAGCCCCGTGATCTGCTCCGGGTCGGCCGCCGCCAGCCGGACGAGGACCCACGGATAGCCGTCGTAGTGTGGCGTGGTGAAGAACACGTCGGGCCGCGCCTCGATCAGTGCCTCCTTGAGCCCGTCGGCGACCTTGAGCACGAGATCGCCGTCGTCGCGCAGGCGCAGCAGGAGCGTACCGCCGCGGCCGTCGGCCCTCGCCCCGATCTTGACCGCCGGCGTCCCGTAGGACGTGCCGAGCGCGGTCCCCGGCAGCGTGAGGGCGAACGCGGCGACGTCGTCGAACGTCACCGCGCCCGCGCCCGATCAGCGATTGCCGTGGTGATGGTGGTGACGATGATGGTGGTAGCGGTGCGCCGCGGCCGGCACCGCGGTCAGCGCGAGCAGCGCCGCCGCCAGCGTCAAGATCGTCTTGGTCATTGTCTTTCTCCAGAAGCCGCTTGCGGCTAAACGCGCATCGGCATCAGAACATACAGGGCTTCGGCCGCGCCGTCTTCTCGAATCAGCGTCGGGGCGGCGGCGTCGGCGAGGTGGACCTCGACCTGGTCGCTGCCGACCTGGTCGAGGATGTCGAGCAGGTAGCGATAGTTGAACCCGACCTCGAATTCGGGGCTGGTGTAATCGGCGGGGATTTCCTCCGACGCCGTCCCGTTTTCCGGCGACGTCACCGACAGCGTCACCTTGTCGTGCCCCAGGGCGATCTTCACCGCGCGCGTCTTCTCGGTCGTCGCGATCGCCGCGACCCGGTCGACGCCCTGCGCGAGGCTCTTGCGGTCGATCCTGAGCAGGCGGTCGTTCGCCGTCGGGATGACGCGGCTGTAATCGGGGAAGGTCCCGTCGATCAGCTTCGAGGTGAGGACGGCAGTCCCCAGCTTGAAGCGGATCTTCGACCCCGACAGCTGGACCTCGACCGGGCCGTCGACCTCGTCGAGGAGTTTGCGGATCTCGGCGACGCATTTGCGCGGCACGATGACGTCGGGCATCCCCTTGGCCCCGTCGGGCAGGTCGAGCTCGATCCGCGCGAGGCGGTGGCCGTCGGTCGCCACCGCGCGGAACTTCGGCGTCTCGCCGCCGACGACGTGGAGGAAGATGCCGTTGAGATAATAGCGCGTCTCCTCGGTCGAGATGGCGAAGCGCGTCCCGTCGATGATATCGCGCAACACCTCGG
>CAXTQJ010000098.1:2046-6974 GCA_964246245.1 uncultured Sphingomonadaceae bacterium | reverse complement strand
GCTTGCGCGCGATGTCGAACAGGGTGTGCGCGCCGACGGTGGTCGCGCCGGGCGACGCGACGTGCGCGGCGATCGTCTCGACGACCTGGAGATCGAGGTCGGTCGCCATCAGCCGCAGCCCGCCATCCTTGGCCTCGATCAGGACGTTCGACAGGATCGGGATGGTGTTGCGCCGCTCGACGACCGACTGGACGTGGGCGAGGCACTTGAGCAGCGTCGCGCGTTCGACCGTCGCCTTCATTTCATGCCCTTGTGGTGAGTCCGCCCCGTGATGGCGCGGACTATAGCCGCCGGTGTCACTGGCGGAAACTCATTTCAGCCCGACGGTCGCGGCGTGGCAAGGGTCCAGCGGCGAAGGGGCAGCGCGTGCATAGGTGCGTTCAGCCGATCCGTACCTGCTATTGGGGATGGATGGCGCGATATGTCGACCGGGCGCGGACCAACGATCCCCGGAGCAGACCGGTCGTGCGACGATGCTATGGAGTGCGCTTGTGATCAGAGCGAAGTCGACATCCTCCGCGCTCGGCCACAATCACCTGCTCGATGGTATGCGCGGCGTCGCGGCAGTGCTGGTCCTCTTGTTCCATGCCGGCGAGACGGTCGCCGGCAACTGGGTCCCCGGCGGCTATCTGGCCGTCGATTTCTTCTTCGTCCTCAGCGGTTTCGTCATCGCCAACGCCTATCAGGCGCGGCTGGCCGAAGGGCTCCCCGTGCGGCAGTTCCTGAAAAAGCGCGTGGCCCGGCTCTACCCGGCGTTTGCCGCCGCTCTGCCGCTCGGGATCGCCTTGACGGCGTTGAAATGGAAGGTCGGTCTGCTCGTCGGCTCAGCCCCGGTGGTCGGCGTTTCGATCATCTTGAACAGTCTGCTGCTTCCGTCGATCATCGTGGGCAAGGAACTCTTCATCGTCAATGCACCGGCGTGGTCACTGTTTTTCGAGATCGTGGTCAATCTCGGCTACGCGTTGATCGGGCATCGCTTGAGGAGCCGCTGGCTGGTTCCGGCGCTTGCCATTCTGGCGGTCGCGCTGATTGTGGCGGTGCAGAGCAACGGCACGATCAATCGTGGCTTCGACTGGGACAGTTCGGCGATCGGGCTGATGCGCGCGACCATCGGCTTTGGTTGCGGACTGTTGATCGCGCGCTGGCGGCAGAGCGCGCGGCCGGTCGTCACGCCGTTCGCGATCGTTCCGCCGATCGTGCTTACGGTCTGCTTGCTGGCTCCAGTCGGCGAGTTGCGATGGGTTGTCGACCTCGCGTTCGCGTTGGTTGTCGCGCCGGTCGGCGTTCTCGTCTGCAGCGGCATCGATCTTCCGCTCGACGTCCGACGCCCGTTCTACCGGCTTGGGGCTCTTTCCTATCCCCTCTACGCGGTTCACTTTCCAGTGCTGCGCGTGTTCAATCTCGTCGGCAAGACGCTGCATCTCCCGCCGGTCCCGGTGGTGTTGGCCGCGACGCTGGCCGCGCTCGGCGCAGCTTGGACGATAGAACGGTGGGTCGAACCCATTGGTCGGAAGTGGCTTGCCGCCGTCGCGCGTCGCCGGTCACCGATCGAGCCTGGCTGACCTCAGGCGGTCCGCAAATAGATCGACGATGGAAAATGCCCGGCTCCCCCGCTGTTCAGGCCATCGACGTGGGGCTGGGGATGATATTCGGGAAAGGTGCGTGCGAGCGCCTCGGGAGCGTCGTAGCTAAGCTGGCTGAGCGAGCACAGCACCCGCAGCCTCGCATTGTTGGTCAACAGCGCGGCAAGCAGCGCAGTCTCGGTCCACTGGAACAGCGAATCGAGTACGTCGCGCTGATAGAGATAGGGCAGGTAGATGTCGTGGATGTGAACCGTTACCCCCGGTTTCAACCGGGGCAACAGCGATAGGTAGATATAGAGGACGTCACCTCCCGGTCTCACCGCATGGGTACTGTCGATGAACAGCAGGTCACCTGCCTCGAGCGTGTCAAAATAGGCCGGGTCGAGACTTTCGACGGGTGCCGCGACCAAATCGACATCGGCCGCGCGCAAGAAGGCGCTGGGATAGGGTTCGATACAGGTGATACGGCCCGGCCGGCCTTCCACCGCGTTGAGCGCCACCGCCGACATTGCGCAGCGGGTGGAGACGCCCGAGCCGACCTCGACGATGCGCCGCGGTCCTAGCGACCGCACTACGCCATGATAGCACTGCGCCTCGATATAGCCGAAGCCGGGCCCGACGTGTCCGGCCTGGCTCGAACGATACACTTCGTTGTCCCGATACTCGGGCTCGAACGGAGCGACCGTCGACGATAGCCAGTCGACCTGCTGCGCGACATCCATGTCGACGCCGCGTAACTCGGCTGGCTTGGCCCACGCCGATCGGGTCGCCGCGAGCCGACGCGGGTCGGCGATGGGCGTATAATAATGATTGGGCAAGATGGTCAGGCCGGCGCGCAGCCCGACGCGATGAAGCGTTTTCAATGCCGCCTTGCCGGCGTCGCGAACCTGCCGCCTCACGTCCGTTTCGCCATCCGGCGAACGGCGTAATCCTTCAATGGCTGATAGATAAACGGAAACGTCGTTTCGAGCCGAAGGATCAGGCGATTGGTCAAACTGGCCTGATCCTTGATCATCGCCACCTGAACCCCATCGACCTCGGCAAAGGTCAGCGGCTTGATTCGCGAGCGAAGCTGGAGAAAACGGCTCCGGCGGGGAATGAAATGCGCGGTCAGCGACTGGCGGCTTGAAGTCGCATCTGGCGATTCGAGCGAGCCGTGGATCGTTCTTGAGTTCCACAGCAGGACGTCGCCCTCCTGCAGCGCCGGCGCGCGCACTTCGAGATGAAGGCGGCTGAGCAAACCAAGAACGAGCGCCTGATACCGCGCCGAGTCGCCGGCGATGTCGAAATCGCCGCCGTGGGTCTTGATGTCGATCCGGTGGCTACCCGGGCAAATAAAAAACCGGCCGGCATTCGGCGCGATATCCTCGAGCGCCAGCCATGCCGCGCACATCTCGCCAATCTGCTCGGAATCGAGATAGAAGGTGTCTTGATGCGGCGCGGTTGCGGTGTTGCCCTCGAAATACATGCTTTGCACGATTTTGAGCCGGTCGCCGAAGAGAGCCGTGACCGCGTTCTGCAGGTTAGGGTGGGTCAGGCATGCCAGCGCGGCAGTACGGAACGAGCCGAACGCCTGGCGATCGAGGCTTTGAACGTTCAGGATGGGGTTCTCGACATAGCCTTGATCATTGAACCGGTTGCGCTCGGGACGGCTTGTGGTCTGCCGGTAGATGTAGCCGCCGAACCGCTTGATCTGATCCGCCCACGCTTGTCGCGCCGCCTGTGTCACTGTCGTCGGCAACAACTTCCGAAGAACGACATACCCATACTCGTGATAATAATCGATCGCGGCTTGATCCATGCTCGAGAAATAGGGGTGATCACTCGCACTGTTGGCGGGAATATCAATCTCGTCGCCGGTATGTGCTTTAATACGGTACATCGACTGCTCCGGTCACACGCTGCCAAACGAGCGAACCCGGGCCTGCCCTGACGGCCACTCAACTTGGTGTCAAGGTGGAGCCTGTGCCAGCGGCCCGCGCGATCAGGCGAGATTGTCCAGAATCGCGCCCACTCGCTCGAACATCGCGTCGATCTGCGCCTCGCTCACGATCAGCGGCGGGGACAGGGCGACGGTGTCGCCGGTGATGCGGACGAGGAGTCCGGTGTCGAAGGCTCGGTGGAACAGCTCGGTGGCGCGGGCTCCCGGCGCGCCGTCGCGGGGGCTGAGCTCGATTCCGGCGACGAGGCCCAGCGTGCGGATGTCGATCACGTACCGCCGGCCGCGGAGCGCGTGCGCCGCTGCCGTCCAGTGCGCCTCGCGGGCCGCGGCGCGGGCGAACAGCCCCTCGGCGGCGTAGAGGTCGAGCGTCGCCACCGCGGCGGCGCAGGCGAGCGGGTGGGCACTGTAAGTGTAGCCGTGGAACAGCTCGATGCCGGCCGGTCCGGCGTCGACGATCGCGGCGTGGACGTGGTCGGCGGCGACGACCGCGCCCATCGGGACGGCGGCGTTGGTCAGCCCCTTGGCGAGGCAGATCAGGTCGGGGGTGACGCCGAAGCGCTCGGCCGCGGTCGCCGCGCCCAGCCGGCCGAAGCCGGTAATGACCTCGTCAAAAATGAGAAGGATGCCGTTGCGCGTCGCGATTTCGCGCAGGCGCTCGAGGTAGCCAACCGGGGGGACGAGCACCCCGGTCGACCCGGCGACCGGCTCGACGATGACCGCCGCGATCGTCTCGGCACCATGCAGCGCGACCAGCCGTTCGAGGTCGTCGGCAAGGTCGGCCCCGTGCGCCGGCTGGCCGATGCTGAACGCATTCTCGGGCAGGTGGGTGTGGCGGAGGTGGTCGACGCCCGCCAGCGAGCCGAAGGCGCGGCGGTTGTTGACGATGCCGCCGACACTGATCCCGCCGAAGCCGACTCCGTGATAGCCGCGCTCGCGCCCGATCAGACGGGTCCGCGTCCCCTGCCCGATCGCGCGCTGGTAGGCGAGCGCGATCTTGAGCGCGGTATCGACCGCCTCCGATCCCGAATTGACGAAGAAGACGTGGTCGAGCCCGGCCGGCATGATCAGCGCGAGCCGCTCGGCGGCGGTGAAGGCAAGCGGATGGGCGAGGTTGAACGTCGGCGCGAAGTCCATCGTCGCCGCCTGCGCCTGGATCGCCCGCGTGATCTCGGCGCGGCCGTGCCCGGCGTTGACGCACCACAGCCCGGCGGTGCCGTCGAGCAACTGACGACCGTCGGGCGTCCAGTAGTGCATCCCCTCGGCGCGGGCGAGGAGACGCGGGTGCGCCTTGAACGCCTTGTTCGCGGTGAACGGCAGCCAGAGCGCGGCAAGGTTGTTGGGGGTGGTCATCGGCGACCGCGCGCCCGGCCCCCTCCGTCGCGCTGCGCGCGCCACCTCCCCCC
>CAXTQJ010000098.1:0-1935 GCA_964246245.1 uncultured Sphingomonadaceae bacterium | reverse complement strand
GGCTCCGCGCGGGCCGTCGCGCGACACCGCGCTCACGCGACGAACGCCGCCCCCGTCCGCGCGCGGAGGTCGTCGACGCTCACCCCCGCCGCCAGCTCGACCAGCCGGAACGGCGCTCCCGCGCGGTCGGCCCGCTCGAACACGGCGAGATCGGTGATCAGCACGTCGACGACGTTCGATCCGGTCAGCGGCAGGCTGCAGGTATCGCGGAACTTGTGGCCGCCGGCCTTGTCGTTGTGGTCCATCAGGACGACGATCCGCTTCGCTCCGGCGACGAGGTCCATCGCGCCGCCCATGCCCTTGACCATCTTGCCCGGGATCATCCAGTTGGCGAGGTCGCCGTTCGCCGCGACCTCCATCGCGCCGAGGATCGACAGGTCCATCTTGCCGCCGCGGATCATGGCGAAGCTGTCGGCCGAGCTGAAATAGCAGGTGCGGTCGAGCTCGGTGATCGTCTGCTTGCCGGCATTGATCAGGTCGGGGTCCTCGTCGCCGGCGAACGGGAACGGCCCCATGCCGAGCATCCCGTTCTCCGACTGGAGGGTGATGTCGACGCCGTCGGGGATGTAGTTCGACACCAAGGTCGGGATGCCGATCCCCAGGTTGACGTAGAAGCCGTCGTGTAGTTCGTGCGCGGCGCGCGCCGCCATCTCGTCGCGGGTCCACGGCATCACACGTCTCCCCCGGTGGCGGCAGCGGCCACCGGCGCGCTCTCCCGCTGACGCACCGTCCGCTGCTCGATCCGCTTCTCGAACGGGCCGCCGACGATCATTCGCTTGACGTAGACCGACGGGGTGTGGACCGCGTCGGGGTCGAGGCGGTCGACCAGCGCCTCCACCTCGGCAACGGTCACCCTGCCGCACGTCGCCGCGTTCGGGTTGAAGTTCCGCGCCGTCTTGCGGAACACGAGGTTGCCGAAGCGGTCGGCGCGCCACGCGTGGACGATGGCGAGGTCGGCGACGATGCCGTGTTCGAGGATGTACGTTTCGCCGGCGAAGTCCTTATGCTCCTTGCCCTCCGCGATCTTCGTGCCGACGCCGGTCTTCGTGTAGAAGCCGGGGATGCCCGCCCCGCCGGCGCGCATCCGCTCGGCAAGCGTCCCCTGCGGCGCGAACTCCAGCTCGAGCTCGCCCGACAGGTACTGCCGCTCGAACTCCTTGTTCTCGCCGACATACGACGAGATCATCTTCTTCACCTGCCGGCTCGCGAGGAGGACGCCGAGGCCGAAGCCGTCGACCCCGGCGTTGTTCGACACCACCGTCAGGTCCTTGACGCCGGACGCGCGAATCGCCTCGATCAGCTTTTCGGGAATGCCGCACAACCCGAAGCCGCCGGCGGCGATGACCATCCCGTCGAACAGCAGCCCGTCGAGCGCAGCGGCGGCACCATCGTAAATCTTCCCCATGGCGCCCTCCTAGCCGTTCGCGCTAGGGCACCGCAATGCTCCTCTACCTCGCCCGCCACGCCGAGACCGTCTACAATGCCGGCGCGCGGATGCAGGGGCACATGGCGCACACGCCGCTGACCCGCGCCGGCATCGCCCAGGCCGAGGCGATGGGCGCGGCGCTCGCGGCCCACATCGGCGACGGTGCCGCGGACCTCGACATCTGGGCGTCGCCCGCCGGGCGCACCCTGCAGACGGTGGCGATCGTCGCTGAGCACCTCGGCCGCGATTTCTTCGACATCCGCACCGACCCGCGCCTGCTCGAGATCGACGTCGGCCGCTGGGAGGGTCGCCGCTACGCCGACATCGTCGCCGAGCAGGGCCCAATCGCATGCCCCGATGCCCGCGCGTTCAACGTGCCCCCACCCGGCGGCGAATATTATCCGGCGATCGCGGCGCGGCTGGAGGCGTGGCGCGCCGACCTCGACCCCGCCCGCCCCGCGCTGGTCATCAGCCACGGCATCACCCTCCGCGTCCTCCGCGGCCTGCTG
>CAXTQJ010000097.1:0-8933 GCA_964246245.1 uncultured Sphingomonadaceae bacterium | reverse complement strand
GGGGGGGGGGGGGGGGGGGGGGGGGGGGGGGGGGGGGGGGGGGGGGGGGGGGGCCGCCACGGCCACGGCGATGACGAAACGGTGCATGACGCTCTCCCCATTGACCGCGGCGGTCTAGCCGATCGTGCGGGCCGAGGGTAGCGCCTGCCGGATGGGAAAGACTGGCGCGGGCGAAGGGATTAGAACCCTCGACCCCGACCTTGGCAACGCCCTTCGGGAGCTTATGCAAATGCCGTCAATCGCACCCGAAAACACGCTAAGTCTCTGAATACAAAAGAAATGTGGCCTCTAATACGTCTTCGTATCCTACAGACCACCGTCGGCTCGCTCGATTCTGCTTCCCCTATGCTTCCCCGGCCGCCGCCCCGCGATCCGGGGAAGCCGAATTGAAGAAACGCCAAAAGTGTGAGGCACTTAGACCGTGCAAAGATCACAAAACGCACTGTGGATGCCGTCAAGTCGCATGCCGATCGCGACGTGTTTGCTTGGGATGGGGAACTGCGCGGCTTCGGTCTTCGCGTGAAGCCGTCCGGCGTAAAGACCTATCTGGTACAGTACCGGAACTCTGAGGGCGCACACGCCGGCTCGTCTTAGGTCAGCATGGCGTATTCACTCCCGATGAGGCCCGCGATCTGGAGCGTCAGAAGCTTGCCGCGGCGGCGCGCGGCGAAGATCCTGCTGCCGAGCGCCGTGCTGCCCGTGAGGGCATTACTGTCGCCGAACTGTGCGACTGGTATTTGGAGCAAGCCCGCTCGGGCCGTATCCTTGGCCGGAAGCGAAGACTGATCAAGCCGTCCACGTTGGACTCGGACGAGAGCCGGATCGAAAACCCACATCCGGCTTTTGCTGGGCTCGCGAGCGGTGCGGGGCCTGACGCTGCGCGACGTGGAAGGAATGCAGACGGACATTGCCGAGGGAAAGTCCGCTCGAGCTCGGAAGGGTCGCGGCGGTCGTGCGACAGGAGGCAGTGGGGTCGCTGGGCGGACGGTGGGACGCTGCGCAGCATGTTCGGCCACGCGTTGCGGCTTGAGATGATCCCGAGCAACCCGGCTGCTGGGGCTCGGCAAATGACCGGGGACGGTCGAAAGCGTAGCTTGAGCGAAAGCGAGATTCGCTTGCTTGGTACTCTCCACGAGGTGTTACGCAGAGCTACATCCATCTAGACTGCGCACTGGTTGTTGCGGCAGATCAACTTTCCAAGTACATAGCGCTATACTAGGTGATAAGACTACGGTTACTCGATCATCATACATTTCCAAGCGCGCCCGGAGATCTCTTGACGCTTGACTTTAGATTGTATCTGAATCAGCTCCCACTACTTTTCGCAATGCGTTCATTGACATTTTTGAAAGCTCCGACGCCGTTTTGTCGGGAACGCCGAACATTAGTAGCGCAAGCTTGGATGATCGGTGAGCCTTCTGGCGCGAAAGATCGCCAGCCAGCATCGCCTGCGTGACGGCCAGCATCATCGCGTGGATCACAGTTATACCAGCCTCAAGGTCATCGATCTGTAGCGTTCCGTTGTCGATGCCGACCTTGAGGCCGATCCGTGCATGTGGCCGCATCAAGCGATCGAACATGCGAAAGAGCGGCTCCAATTGCAGGACGAATGCGCCCCAGGCGGGATCACGCTCCGCCTGCTCGATAAGCCGACGATAGACGTAGCACACCGCGGCGGCGATCTCAGGCGCATTGAGGACAACTGCTTCCAGTTCGTTGCCGAACGCATCGACCCGGCTGAGGAAAACCGCGCGCGCAAGGTCCTCCTTACCGCTGAAATGGTTGTAGAACGAGCCGACGCCGACACCCGCCGCGTCGATGATGTCGACTATACGGCTCGTCTCGAATCCTTTGGTGCCCATCGCCGCATAGGCCGCATCGAGCAGACGCTGACGTACGCTCACCTGCTTGGTCATCCGCCCTCCCGGTCTGGCGCTACCACCGCTTCTTGGTGGAGGAATTGGATGCGATCTGCTGCACGAGCGGGCAACCGTCAATGCGACTCCGTACAACAAGGCTTGACTGCCGCCTCATGGTGGCTGAATATTCATTCAATAGCGGGTATGTTGGATAGCCGCGCGCAGAGGGGGAGGCCGAGTTTTGACCTTCATTCGCAATGCCTGGTACGCAGCGGCGCGCGTCGACGAGGTCGGAGACGTTCCGCTGGCGCGAACGTACCTAGGCGAGCCAGTGGTCCTGTTCCGTAACCTTGATGGCAAGGTCGGGGCGTTGCTCGATGCCTGTCCGCATCGCGGCGTGCCGCTCAGCCTTGGCGAAGTTCGCGATGGAATGTTGCGCTGCCATTATCACGCGATGATGTTCGACGTCGGTGGGGTGTGTCGGTACAATCCACACGTCAAGGGGCCGCCTGAACGCCTGAAGGGCAAGAGCTTTCCAACGGTCGAGCGCCATGGCTTTGTCTGGATCTGGATGGGCGACGCGACGCTCGCCGACCCGGCGGCGATCATCGACTACAGCCTGTTTAGCGCGAACTCCGGTTATACGATCGCGACCGACTATCTGCGGATCGAAGCCGACTATCGGCTGGTCATCGATAATCTGATGGATCTGGCCCACGCCGAGTTCGTTCATCCCGAAACGGTCGGCAGCCCCGGCGCGACCGCGGTCGAGCAGGCCGAGCTCATTCGGCAAGACGATGCGATCACCGTCCGCACGTTGTGGCCCGACCTGCCGCCGAATGGGGTCAATCGCCCGATCTGGACCGAAAGCAAGCATGTCGACGCGTGGCAGGACATGACCTGGCGGGCACCGAGCAACCTCTACCTCGACCTGGGCATCAATGCGCCCGGCAAGACCCGTGCCGAAGGTATCCATACCCCGAGCGCCCACATCCTGACGCCAGAGACTGAGCGGAGCACCCACTATTTCTGGTGTTTCGCCCGGCAGTTCGCGCCCGGCGATTCCGAGGTGACCGAAGGTATAAAAGCCGTCGTCAACCGGGCTTTCGGCACCGAGGATCGCCCGATCCTGGAGGCGGCGCAGCGTGCGATCGACGCAACCGGAATTCGGTTGATCAACTTGACGGTCGGCGACGCCGGGTCGGCCCAAGTGCGCCGTCGGATCGAGCAGATGGTAGAGGCCGAGGCGGGGCAGCAACCCGTGAGCCGCATCTCTGGAGAGCGTCCCGCTACGGTTTCGGCATGAGCCCTTCGTATGATCATCTCGCATCGGGTAGCCATCGAGCCAGCAGACCATTCGAAATCGGCCTTTACACCCTGAGTGAACTCATCACCGACCCGGCGACCGGCCGGCGGGTCGGTGCCCGCCAGAGGCTCGACGAGACCATTGCTGCGGCCAAGCTGGCCGATGAGGCCGGACTGGACGTTTTCGGCATCGGCGAACACCACCGTCTCGACTATGCGGTCTCGTCGCCAATGGTGGTCCTGGCCGCGATCGGCGTACAGACGAGGCGCATCCGGCTTTCGACTGCCGTGACGGTCCTTGGCGCGGCGGATCCCGTCCGCCTGTTCGAGGACACGGCGACACTGGACCTCTTATCCGCTGGGCGGGCCGAGCTGATGCTCGGCCGCGGCGCGTTCGGCGAGCCGTTCGCGCTGGCCGGCATCACCGACCGGAACTACGATTCGTCGTTCGTTGAAAACTACCGTTTGCTCGCAGAGCTTCAGAGCCGCGATCGAGTGACGTGGTCGGGCTCGACCCGCCCGGCCCTGCACCGGGCAGAAATTGCGCCGCGGCCGCTTCAGACGACGATCCCGACATGGATTGCGGTCGGCGGTTCGGCGGCCAGTGCGCAGCGCGCTGGGAGTTTGGGAGCACCGCTCGTCCTCGCCGCGCTCGGCGGTCCTATTGCGCACGCGGCCAGCACGGTCGCCGCCTATCGTGCGGCCGGTGCTGCCGCAGGCCATCGCGCGAACCAGTTGCGCGTGGCGATTGCAACCCACGCCTATATCGGGGCCACGCCACGGGGAGCGCGTGACGACTTTCATCCGGCCTATACACGCTATTGGGCTGAGGCCCTCGGATCGCCGACGGCGCTGGCTTCGCTGTCGCGCGAGGACCTCGACCGGCTGACGACACCCGACGCGATGCTGATGGTCGGCTCGTCGCAGGAGATCGTCGACAAAATTCTGCGACAGCATGCGCTGCTCGGCCACGACCGCTTCCTTGCCCAGCTCGACATCGGTGCCCAGCCATTCGCGCAGGTCGCGCGCGCGATCGAACGTCTGGCGGTCGAGGTCGCGCCACAAGTTCGCGCGGCGCTGGCAGCGACGCATTTAGCGAGCACTGCAGAACGGGAACCCGCACTAGTCATTCAATAATCCCGAGTTGAAATGCAGATGACGCTCGTGTCGGCACCGTCGGTAAGGAATAAGATGATGATAAAGGCTTTTCTTCTGTGCGCGGTAGCGCTCGCTCCTCCTGTTGCGGCCCAGACCTTCAAGCCGGCGGTGCTGGCGGCACATCCCATTCGTGGCGGCGTCTACTGGCTGAGCGGGGGTGTGGCGAATTCGGGGTTCGTCGTCGGTGACAAGGGTGTTGTTGTGATCGATACGCAGGTCAGCGCGATCGATGCGCGGACGGCGCTCGCGGAAATCGGCAAAATCACGCCCAAGCCGGTAGATGCGGTAGTCATTTCGCACGGCGATCCCGATCACATCGGCGGCCTTACGGCATACCCCGCAAATGCCGCCGTCATCGAGCAGGAAGGGACCGTCGCCTATGTTGCTGCTGCAGCGAAGGACGCCGGTAACGGCGGTCCAGTGTTCGGACCGCTCTACCAGGACCTCGTGACGCACCATCCGACCCGGACCATCGGCAATTCTGAGACCGTCAGGATTGACGGAATCGACATGAAGCTGCTCCACGTCGCGCCCGCGCACACCGATGGTGACCTCGTCGTCTATCTGCCGGCGCAGCGAGTGGTGTTTGGCGGCGATGTCCTGCTGACCAGCCAGCGCCTGCCGGTGATCCATCTTGGCGGCTCGTCGCTTGGCTGGATCGCGACGATGAAAGCGATGCTCGCGCTCGACGCCGACACCTTTGTACCGGGACATGGACCGATCGAACCGAAGGCCAAGCTCGAGGCACGCCTGCGCGACGTCGAACAGGTTCGGTCGGAGATCAAGTCGATGACGGAGGCCGGCCGTTCCCTCGGCGAGATCGAGGCGGCGATCCCAGAGCCGAAGGCGCCGTTTCCGAGCTTCGTCTCGACCGTCTACCGCGAGTTGACGACCGGCTACCCCGCGGCGGTCGCGCCCTGGGCCAACATCACCAAGCCTTAGCGAGGGTCTGATGACGTGCTTCAAGTTCAAGGCGCTCGGTCACATCCGCCGCCCCTACAGAACCGGCGGCGGTCTATCGTCGACGGGTCGCGCAAGGCTGGCCATTGCCACGGCCGCGCTCGTTATCTCGCTCGACAGCACCACCGTGCGCGCCGGCCCCGCCGATCCGATTCCTGCCGAGACGCTGAATTGGCACGGCGATCCCAAGGCTCCGGACCTCGGCGGTGTCTGGGTGCGGGCATCGGCAGGATCACCGTCGCCGAGCAAGGAGGGCTGGCTCCCGTGGCCTCCGCCGCTTACGCCGAAATATGCCGAGGTATGGCAGCAGCGCACAGCGGTCGCGACGGCAGGGAAGCGCAACGACGACCCGGTGCAGACCTGCCAGCCTGCTGGGATGCCACGCTTCGACACCGGCATGACCGGCCCCATGCTTATCCTGCAGACCCCGGGCCGAGTGATGCTGTACCGGGACGGCGTACCGGTGCGACGCGTCTGGCTCGACGGCCGCCCGTTTCCCGCACCGCGTGACCTCGAGAGTTTCTCGAACGGAAGCGCCATGGGACATTACGAGAGCGGCGATCTGGTGACCGAGGTGCGCGGCATAAAGGATCAGCCGATCGACTCTACAGGGATGCCGCACAGCGACGACCTAGTCATTCGGGAGCGGTTTCACCGCATTGATGCCACTACGCTGCAGGTCGACGTGACCCTAACCGACGCGGTCGCGTATTCCCGCCCCCTCACGACGAGTGTGATCTATAAAGCCAGCGCCGACCGCTTGTGGGAACCTAAGGAGTTCCTGTGCAAGCCGATGACTGATTATCATCCCGACGCCTTTGTTCACTAAGTTGAAGGAAAACAGCGTGAAGACCGTCATTCTGCTCCTGGCGCTGATCGGACTGGTGCCCGCCTCTCCGGCATTGGCGCACCACAGCTTTGCTATGTTCGACAAGTCGAAAGAAATCGAGTTGAAGAATGCGACCGTCAAGGACTGGCAGTGGACCAGCCCGCATACTTGGCTTTATGTCCTCGTCCCGAACGGCACCGCCAACCCCGATAAGTACAGCATCGAAGGCGGCAATCCCGGGCTGATGCGGCGGCAAGGCTTTGGCAAGGGATCGATGACCCCCGGCGACAAGGTGACGATCTATGTCTCGCCGCTGCTTAGCGGCGAGAAAGGCGGGGCCATAAATGCGGTCCGTCTGTCTGATGGCAAACTGCTTGGCGAACGGATGAAGGCGCAATGACGAGCACGTCTCAACAATTGACGCGGAAGGGTTCGAAGGATCAGGATTTGGTCTCGGCGGTCGCGGCAGCGAGCGGGGCACTGGCGAGCGCAGGCGACGTCCACGGCATAGGTGTCGGGTTGCCGCGGTACGAGTTGTTTCACGCCGCCGCCTCGATCTGCTCGCAGAAGGTGCGTGCCGTCCTAATCCATCACGGCATTCCTTTCGCCAGCCACTCCCTCAGCATCTTTCTCGGCCAGACATACCTGCCCGATTATGTGCGTCTGCGGATGCGGGGATGCGCCGACTACGGCGGCGCGCTCGTCGCGCACCACAGCGGCAGCACATCGACCTCGGAGGGCGGTTGCGACGGAGCCGTGGTGCCGACCCTTATAGACTGGAACACCGGACAGGTGGTCGTCGACTCGAAACGCATCTGCCTGTATCTCGACGACCAGGTAGTCGACGCCGACCGATTGCGGCCGGCCGCTCTCGCTGCTGACGTCGACGAGGATCTCGCCGTTGTCGACAACCTGCCGAATTATCAGATGCTGATGGGCCGTGTCGTAAGCAGCACTGAATCCGCAACGACGCGCGGCGGCACGGGTGCCGCATTGTCGGAGCGGAAGGTCAGCCTGTGCGACCGCTACCTAGCGGAGAACACCGACGACCCGATGCTGGTGGCGGCTTATACCGCCAAGCGCGCCAAGGAATTGTCGGCGGCAACCGATCTATTCTCTCCCGACGCGATGCGGGTGGCCTACGCGCGCGTGGAGGCGGCTGTGTCCGACCTAGAGCAGCGATTGGCGGCGATTGGTACGCCGTGGCTGTACGGCGATCGGATCACCATGTCCGACCTGTTCTGGGGTATCGAACTGTTGCGCATCAAGAACACCGGGTTGGCCCATTATTGGGAGAATGGTCGGCTACCGCATGTCGACCGCTATTCGGCCGCGACAGAACAGCTCGAGGCGATCCGCGTCGCTGTCGTCAACTGGCCCGAAGCCATGTTTTGAGCCGGGCCGCAGCGTAGCGGCGGCAACACGAAGCGTCTCCGCCGGGGAGCCGATTCGCAACGGAAGTTCCCCATGGGTACGCATGCGATCGATCCGGTCGAGCTGATAGAAGGCGGCGACGACCCGTCCCTCCCATGCGCGATCACCAAATTGGGTCGATCGGCGCAGCGCCTCGCCCTCGATCAGAATTCTGAGCTCGCATAGCTCTGCGAGCTCCCGACAGCTGACGGCGGCGACGCGAAAGCCTCTAGCATGTTCGGTCGTCACCATCCCTTCGCCTGAAAGGCGCGACCGCGCCTCACGCAGGGCGTCAAACCGATTCCATAGATGTTCTGAAGCTCCTCGGGTCGAAGCTTCGCACCCCGCCGCAGTCGCCCCAGCAAATGTCCGCGCGCACAGCGGCGAACGCGCGTTCCGATGAAGTTGTGAACCGCCTGTCGGCAATTAGCTCATCGACCCGGTCCTAATCATTCGCATCGCGCAATGTTCAGGGGGCACTTGCGACCAAGTATGCAGCCCTTAAAAGTGGACGCCGACCGTGCCGCCGAAAGTCCGAGGCGATCCGGGAACGACGACAAAATTATTCGATATCTGGCCGCCAGCGAAAACATACTCGTCGCCCAGGTTCTTGACCCACAGGCTTGCGTCGTACCGCTTGCCCGTCGACGTCCAGCCGAGCGACAGGTCGACGATGTGATGCGGTGGATCGAGAACGCTGTCATCATTGGTTCGTGACGTAGTCGACGTGTAATGGTCGTTGGCGCTAAATGCGAAGGGGCCGATCGGCGTATCGTACGAATAGACGAAGCCGATCGAAGCCGAGAACTCGGGCGCGTTTTGCGGCGTGAACCCGGCAAGGTTGAACGGTGTCGTGTTGACGACCGATCCGACCGTTACGCCGTTCACCACCCGATTCGGCCCCTGGGTGATGAGAGTCGCACCAGGATAATTGGTATAGCGGGCGATGAGATGCTCGATCGTCCCGTTGATCGTGAGGCCGCGAAAAGGAACGACCGAGAAGTCGGCATCGATACCGTCGATGCGCTCGCTGGCAATATTCTGCAGGAACGCATTGCCTGGCGGAGCCGGCGGTGCGATCGAGCGAACCTGGACGTCTTTGTAGGTGTAGTGGAAGTACGATGCATTGAGCCGGAGCCGGCGGTCGAACAGCTCCGACTTGAACCCCGCCTCGCTCGCGTACAGGAGTTCGGGCCGGACCGGCGGATTGCTGAACAGATTGCCGTTGTAAGCACCCGACTTGAAGCCAAGATTGTGCGACGCATAAAGGTGAAAATTGTCGCCGATGTCTTGAGCGAGGACGAAGCGATACGTCAGCTTTTCGAAATTGAGCGTCGTCGGGATGCCTGGCTGCAGCGCCGGTACGCCATTGACGTTGGCGACGAAGGGTGCCCCCGGCGTCAACGCAC
>CAXTQJ010000096.1:283-9032 GCA_964246245.1 uncultured Sphingomonadaceae bacterium | reverse complement strand
CCACCCCGGGCCCCTCCCCTGAAGGGAAGGGGAGGCGCATCGTCACCTCCCGCCGCGCCGACTTCCCCGGTCTCGCCGACGGCTGGGCCTACCTCGATTCGGCGGCGACCGCGCAGAAGCCCGCCGCCGTCATCGACGCCATCGCCCGCGCTTATGGCCCCGAGTACGCGACCGTCCACCGCGGGGTCTATGCGCGGTCGGCGACGATGACCGAGCGCTACGAGGCGGCGCGCGCGACGGTCGCGGCGTTCATCGGCGGCGCGGCCGACGAGATCGTCTTCACCCGCGGCGCGACCGACGCGATCAACCTGGTCGCGCAGAGTTGGGGCAACCGGCTGCGGGCCGGCGACCGCATCGTCATCTCGGCGCTCGAGCACCACAGCAACATCGTCCCGTGGCAGCTGCTTCGCGATCGCACCGGCATCGAGATCGACGTCGCGCCGCTGACCGCCGACCACCAGATCGACCTCGCCGCGCTCGAAGGGCTGCTGACGCCGCGGACCAAGCTTGTCGCGGTGACGCACATCTCGAACGTGCTCGGCGGCGTCACCGACATCGCGCGCGTCGCTAGCGCGGCGCACGCGGTCGGCGCGCTGCTTCTCGTCGACGGCTGCCAGGCGGCGCCGCGACTGCCCGTCGACGTCGCTGCGCTGGGAGCGGATTTCTACGCCTTCTCGGGCCACAAGCTCTACGGCCCGACCGGCATCGGGGTGCTATGGGGCCGGCGCGACCTGCTTGCCGACATGCCGCCGCGCGACGGCGGCGGATCGATGATCGAGACCGTCACCTTCGCGGGGTCGACCTATGCGCCGCCGCCGGCGCGGTTCGAGGCGGGAACGCCGCACATCGTCGGCGCGATCGGGCTGGCGGCAGCGATCGACTATATCGAGGCGATCGGCCGCGACGCCATCCACGCTCACGAGGCCGGGCTGGCCCGTGCCGCCCGCGAGGCGTTGCGCGGGATCAACTCGCTGACCCTGTTCGGTCCGGAGGACTCGGCAGGCATCGTCAGCTTCGCGCTCGCCGGCGTCCATCCGCACGACATCGGCACGATCCTCGACGAGGGCGGGGTCGCGATCCGCGCCGGGCACCATTGCTGCCAGCCGCTGATGGCAGTGCTCGACGTACCGGCAACGGCGCGGGCGAGCTTCGCCGTCTACAACGACCTGTCGGATGTCGACCGCCTCGTCGACGGCATCCGCCGCGTGACGAGGATTTTCGGATGACCGAGCGCAGCTTCGCGATCGAAGAAGTCGAGGCGGTGCCGCCCGTGCCGAAAGCACCGCCGGTGGCATCGGGCGGTATCGAGACCCGCGACTATCTCGACGGCTTCCTTGGCCAGCTGCCGGCGACGGTTCCCGCCGATGCGCCGGGCGGCGAGGTCCACGACGCGGTGATCGCCGCGCTACGCGACATCTTCGACCCCGAGATCCCGGTCAACATCTACGACCTCGGTCTGATCTACGGCGTCGACATCGACGAGGGCCACGCCGTCGTGACGATGACGCTGACCACTCCGCACTGTCCGGTTGCCGAGACGATGCCGGGCGAGGTCGAGATGCGGGTGACCAGTGTCCCGGGCGTCGCCACCGCCGAGGTCAACCTCGTCTGGGACCCGGCGTGGGATCCGGGCAAGATGAGCGACGAGGCCAAGCTCGAGCTGGGGATGCTGTGATGGAGACGATCGTCGCCGAACCCCGCGTCCGCCGCCCGCGCCCGCCGCCCATCGTGGTGACCGACGCCGCCGCCGCGCGGATCGCCGACCTGATCGACAAGGCCCCCGAGACGGCGGTCGGCGTCCGGCTGACGACGCCGAAGCGCGGTTGTTCGGGGCTCGCCTATTCGCTCGCCTACGTCACCGAGGCCGCGCCGGGCGACGAAGCGGTGCCAACGCCGGGCGGGACACTGTTCATCGACGGCGGCTCGCTGATGTACCTGATCGGCAGCGCGATGGACTGGGTCGAGGACGACTTCGCCGCCGGCTTCGTCTTTACCAATCCGAATGCCAAGGGACAGTGCGGCTGCGGCGAGAGCTTTACGGTTTGAGCCACGGCCGCATCGCGGCGGCGATGCTGCTGCTGGCGACGGGTGGCTGCGTTTCGACCGTCGTCCACACCGCCGCAACCGTCGTCACTGCGCCGGTCCGCGTCGTCGGGGCCGGGATCGACGCCGTGGCACCCGGTCAGCGCGAACGCGACCGCCGCCGCGGCAAGCAAGCTCGCAAGGCCGAGGCGGCGCAGCGCCAGGCAGCGAAGAGAGCACGTTCTCAGCACCGGTCAATCGACGACCCGCGCTAGTCGCTGTCGAGACGTTCGCGGCGCATCGACGATGTGGCAAGCCCAGCCCCCTGCCGGCGTTCGATCGAGGGCACGGCACAAGCCCATAGGGCCCGCTCATAAAAACGGGCCGGCCGGCGTTCTGCCGGCCAGCCCCATCTGAATGCGCGCCTTACTGCGGAACGGTCGGCGAGTTCGGTGTGCCGTCGGTCGGCGTCTGGGCCGGCGTGTTGCTTGGAGCCGACGAGGTGTCGGTCATCGGAGCCTGCGCACCCGAATCGGACATCGCCTGCCCGCCCGCCGGCTGCCCGGCCATCGACGTTCCGGTCGACGCCTGTTGCAGCGACTTCTCGTTGAGTTCGCGGACCGCAGCCGAGCCGCTATCAGTCCGGGCGTGACGATGATGAGTCGTGGTCGTCGCCCCAGCGGCGGTAGCCAGACCCACGGCAAGTGCCGCGACAGTCAAAAGGTTACGCATCTCAAATACTCCTCAAGTTGGTCGCCGAAGCGATCCCCGCACCGTGCCAACGCCGAACGGCGCGGTTGGTGCCGCGATTATTGCGGCGTCGTCGACGCGCTTCCCGGCGGGGTCGAGCCCGACGTGCTGCCGGGCGACGCGCTCCCCGGCGAAGTGCTGCCCGGCGACGTGCTCCCGGGTGAGGTGCTCCCCGGCGACGTGCTTCCCGACATGGTCGACCCACCGCTTCGCGAGGTCGACGACCCGGTCGACGACCCGGAGGTCGATCCCGGCATCGACATGCCCGACATGCCCGACGACCCGGAAGCGCCAGCGCTGCCGCCGGCGCCGCCGGGCGTCGACAGGCTACCCGAGCCGCTCGCCGATCCGCTCGGCATCGAGCCGCTCGACGTGCTGCCCGACGACGATCCGCCCGACGGCGCGGTCTGGGCGGTGACGGCGGTCGCCAATAACGCGGCCGATAGTGCGATCACGATCTTCATGATGTCTCTCCTGTATGATCAGCGGGGCGGGGGATTGGTCGTCGGCGTCGTGCCCGATACGCCCGACGTCGTCGGCAAGCCGGCTTGGCCGGTAACACCGGGCGTCGTCGCACCGCCCGGCGCGAGCGTTCCGACGCGACCGTCGCCGATGGTGCCCGAATTCGACGCCCCAATCGGCGGGGTGACGCCGATCGACGGCTGCGGCAGCGCACCGGGCGACGTCGACGCGCCCAACCCCGCCGGAGCCGTCCCGGCCAACCCAGGCGGCGGCGCCGCGCCGGCCGGGGAGTACGGCGCTGCAGCACTGCCCGCGGGGCTGGTCTGGGCCAACGCCGGAGTCGTTATCAGCACCGCGATCGCCAAAGCCTTGATCATGCTGGCCTCCTGAAGCCTGAGCGGATCAACGGGCGGATAGGCGCGCGGTTGCACCGGTGGCCGCGTTGCCGGCTCGCCTCGCCCCATGCTAATCGCCGCACCCTGTCCGCGCGACCGCCGCGCTCAAGGAAGCGCGCCGCGATGATCCCCCGCTATTCCCGCCCCCCGATGGTCGCGATCTGGGAGCCCGCGACGCGGTTCCAGATCTGGTTCGAGATCGAGGCGCACGCGATGGACGCGCTCGCCGAGCTGGGCGTCATCCCGCGCGACGCGGCGGCAGCGATGTGGGAGCGCGGCCGCTTCGAGGTCGACCGGATCGACGCGATCGAGCGCGAGACGAAGCACGACGTCATCGCCTTCCTGACCAATCTCGCCGAACACGTCGGCGAGCCGGCGCGCTTCGTCCATCAGGGGATGACGAGCTCGGACGTCCTCGACACCTGCCTCGGCGTCCAGCTCGCGCGCGCCGCCGACCTGCTGATCGCCGACGTCGACGCCCTCCTCGCCGTGCTGCGGCGGCGGGCGTTCGAGTTCAAGGACACGCCGACGATCGGCCGGAGCCACGGCATCCACGCCGAGCCGACGACCTTCGGCCTCAAGCTGGCGCAGGCGTACGCCGAGTTCGACCGCTGCCGCGCGCGGCTGGTCGCGGCGCGCGCCGAGGTCGCGACCTGCGCGATCTCGGGCGCGGTCGGCACCTTCGCCAACGTCGATCCATTCGTCGAGCAGTGGGTCGCGGCGAAGATGGGCCTCGCGGTCGAACCGGTCAGCACCCAGGTCATCCCGCGCGACCGCCACGCGATGTTCTTCGCGACGCTGGGCGTCGTCGCCGGCTGCGTCGAACGCGTCGCGACCGAGGTCCGCCACCTCCAGCGGACCGAAGTGCTCGAGGCCGAGGAGTATTTCGCCCCCGGTCAGAAGGGGTCGAGCGCGATGCCGCACAAGCGCAACCCCGTGCTGAGCGAGAACCTGACTGGGCTCGCGCGCCTCGTCCGCGGCTACGTCACCCCGGCGCTCGAGGACGTCGCGCTATGGCACGAGCGCGACATCAGCCACTCGTCGGTCGAACGGATGATCGGCCCCGACGCGACGGTGACGCTCGACTTCGCGCTGGCGCGGCTGACGCAGGTGGTCGACCTCCTCGTCGTCTATCCCGAGCGGATGCAGGCCAACCTCGACCGGATGGGCGGCCTCGTCCACTCGCAGCGCGTCCTCCTCGCGCTGACTCAGGCCGGGGCTAGCCGCGAGGAGGCGTACGCCCTCGTCCAGCGCAGCGCGATGCGGGTGTGGCAGGCCGACGGCAAGCTGGCGCTCCACGACCTGCTTGCCGCCGATCCTGACGTCACGCGCTGGATACCTGCGGCGGAGCTGACGCCGCTGTTCGACCTCGGGTACCACCTGAAGCACGTCGACACGATTTTCCGGAGGGTGTTCGGCGCAGCGCGGCCGTAAGCAGCGAGCACGCCGCAGGCGCGCGCGGCCGCGCGCCAGCCCGGCCGGCGGTCAAGCGACCTTCCCGCCCGAATCCGTCCGACGGCGCGGCTTTGCCGCGACGCTCCTCGTCACCCCGCCGGCGGGTTAAGCGCCAGCCACTCCCTCGGCGTCTGCACCGCGACCTGCGGAAACAGCGTGCGCATATGCCCGGTGTTGAACGTCACGATCGCCTTCGCGCCGTACAGCACCCCGGTCAGCCCGATGAGATAGTCGTACAGCCGCGCGCCGAGGCCGATGTCGGCGAAGCGGTCGATTGATTCGATCGTCTGCGCCGGCGTGAGTGCGACGATCGTGACCGCGTCGCGAAACCCTGCGAGCGTAACCCGGGTGTCCGGCCCCGACCAGCCGACGGGCGTCGCCGCATCCCGCTTGGTCAGGGTGACGTAGGCTTCGGCGAGGCTGTGAGCCGCGAGCAGCATCTGCGGCCGCGACTGCGCATCGACCAGGCGCACCGCCTCGTCATGATGCAGGTGCAGATCATACACCGCGGCGACGACGACGTTCGTGTCGATCAGGATCAATCGCGATCCCCTTCGCGGTCGGCGTCGATCGACGCCTGCACCTCGGCGGTGGTCAGAGGGTGGCGACCGGTGCCGACGATAATCTTTCCCTTCCTGACAAAACCGGGCGGCAGCTCGTCGATCCGCGTCGACGGCACGTAGCTCTGCAGTGCGAGTTCGACGATCGTCGTTGCCGCCATGCCTGTGCGCCTAACCAGCTCGTCGAGCCGTCGTCGCGCGGGGTCGGACCGAATATTGACCTGGGCGGGACGAACGGAAGCCATAGGCAAGTTGTATAGCCAAGAAAGTCGTATGTCTAGCCTTACCGCGCCGGCACAGGCTCCGGCCCGGTGTAGTCATAGAACCCACGCCGGGTTTTGCGGCCGAACCAGCCGGCTTCGACATACTTCATCAGCAGCGGCGCGGGGCGGTACTTTGGGTCGCCGGTCGCCTCCTGCATGATCCGCATGATCGACAGCAATGTGTCGAGCCCGACATAGTCGGCGAGCGTCAGCGGACCCATCGGGTGATTGGCGCCGAGCCGCAGCCCGGCGTCGATGTCGGCGACCGAGCCGACGCCGTCGCCCAATGCGAAGATCGCCTCGTTCATCATCGGGCAGAGAACGCGGTTGACGATGAACGCCGGCGCGTCGGCGGCCTCGATCGCGGTCTTGCCGAGCTTCGCCGCGACGGCGTGCATCGCCGCCGCGGTATCGTCCGACGTCGCCAGCCCACGGATGATCTCGACGAGCGCCATGACCGGCACGGGGTTGAAGAAGTGCACCCCCGTGAAGCGGTCGGGCCGATCGGTCGCCGCCGCCAGCCGCGTGATCGAGATCGACGAGGTATTGGTCGCGACGAGCGCGTCGGGTTTGAGGCGCGGGCACAGGTCGGCGAAGATCTTCGCCTTGATGCTTTCGTTCTCGGTTGCCGCCTCGATGACGAGGTCGGCATCGGCGAACGCGGCCGGGTCGGTGGCGAGCGCGATCCGGCCGAGCGCCGGATCGACGGCGTCGGCCGCGACCGTCCCCTTCTTGACCGCGCGGGCGAGATTGGCGGCGATCGTCGCTTTCGCCGCCTCGACCCGCTCGGGGCTCACGTCGGACAGGACGACGTCGTAACCGGCGAGCGCCGCGACATGGGCGATGCCGTTCCCCATCAGCCCCGCGCCGATGACCCCGATCGTCCGCATTCGCCCCGCCTATCGCTGTCCGCCACGCGACCGCTACACGGCCGCCGCGGCCCGTCGCAAGCACGTTCGCGATCCGCCGGGGTCGCGCCGCGGCTCCGCCGCCGCTACACCGGGCGCGGTGACGCTCTATCTCCCCATCGCCGAGCTGTCGGTCAACTGGCTGATCATCGTCGGCCTCGGCGGGCTGGTCGGGTTCCTGTCGGGGATGTTCGGCGTCGGCGGCGGGTTCCTGACGACGCCGCTGCTCATCTTCTACGGCATTCCGCCGGCGGTCGCGGTCGCGTCGTCGGCGACGCAGATCACCGGCGCGAGCGTGTCGGGGGCGCTTGCCTATTGGCGGCGCGGCGGGGTCGACCTCAAGATGGGCGGCGTCCTCGTCGCCGGCGGCTTCATCGGGGCCGGCATCGGCTCGGTCGTCTTCCGCTGGCTCCAGCAGCTCGGGCAGATCGACGTGACGATCAACTTGGTCTACGTCGTCCTTCTCGGCACCGTCGGCGGGCTGATGCTGCGCGAGGCGGCCGGCGCGCTGCGGCGGACCGCGAAGGGCGCGCGGCCGGCGCGGCTTCACCAGCATAATCCGCTGATCGCCGCGCTGCCGTGGAAGACGCGTTTCTACCGTTCGGGACTCTACATCTCGCCGCTCGCGCCGCTGCTCCTCGGCGCGGTGGTCGGGATGCTGACGGTGATCATGGGCGTCGGCGGCGGGTTCATCCTCGTCCCCGCAATGATCTACCTGCTCGGCATGTCGGCGAACGCGGTCGTCGGCACGTCGCTGTTCCAGATCGTCTTCGTCACCGCCGCGACGACCATCCTCCATTCGATCGAGGCGCAGACGGTCGACATCGTCCTTGCCGGACTCCTCCTCGTCGGCGGCGTGATCGGCGCGCAGCTCGGCGTCCGCGCCGCGCAGAAGGTGTCGCCGGTCCGACTCCGCCTCGGCCTCGCGCTGCTCGTGCTCGGCGTCGCGGTCCGCCTTGCGGTCGGCCTCGCGCTGCCGCCCGACGAGCTGTTCACCGTCTTCGGCCCGGCGTGACGGGCGGCGCCCGGCTGTCCTTGGCGTTCGCCATCATCGCCGCCTTCGTCGCCGCGCGGCCGGCGGTCGCCGCCGCCCCGGTCCGGCTGATCACCGACATCAGCCAGAACCGGATCGACATCGTCTATACCTTCCGCGGGGCCGAGCTCCTCGTCTTCGGCGCGATCCAGTATCCGCGCGGGTCGGTCCCCGACGAGCGCCCCGGCCTCGCCATCGTCGTCCGCGGTCCCGCCGAGCCGATCACGCTTAGGAAGAAGGCGCGCGTCGCCGGCATCTGGATCAACACCGACAGCGTCCGCTTCGAGACCGCGCCGGGCTTCTACGCCGTCGCCACCTCGGCCCCGATCAAGACGCTGGTCGACGAGCGCAACGCGTCGATCTGGGAGATCGGCGTCGATTACCTGCAACTATCGCCGACGACCGGCGACGCGGGCGAGATCGCGACCTTCACCCGCGGCCTCGTCGACCTGCGCCGGCGCAGTGGGCTGTGGAGCGAGCAGGAGGGACGGATCGGCATCACCCAGAACATCCTCTACCAGGCGCGGATCGCGATCCCGTCGGCCGTGCCCGTCGGAGCGTACACCGCGGAAATCTACCTGATCCGTCACGGCAAGATCATCGCCCGCGCGGCGACGCCCATCACGATCGACAAGAGCGGGTTCGAACGCTGGGTCTACGTCGCAGCGCAGGACCATGGGCTGGTCTACGGCGTAACCGCGGTCGCGCTCGCGCTCCTCGCCGGGTGGCTGGCAGGCTTGGTCGTGCGGCGGAGCTGAGGGTCAGCCGAGGTCGAGCTTGGTCCCGACCGACCCGCGGGTCGCGGTGAGGAGCGCCGTCGCCGCGGGGTCGGGCAGGACGCGGGCGAGGGCGACCGCGCCGACCAGCTCGGCGACCGCCGATGCGGCACGTCCGTCGGCGT
>CAXTQJ010000096.1:0-273 GCA_964246245.1 uncultured Sphingomonadaceae bacterium | reverse complement strand
CGCGGCGCGAGGTAGCGGTCGACGAAGCGGCGCAGCCCGTCACGGGGATCGGCGGCGGTAACGTCGAGGCGGAACTTCTCCGACGCGTCGTCGAACATCGATCCGACGGCACCGACGAGGAGGTCGTCGCGCGATGTGAAGTGAGCATAGAAGCCGCCATGGGTCAGCCCCGCCGCCGCCATCACCCCGGCGACGGCGACGCGGTCGGGGCCGTCGGTGCGCATCGCGGCGGCGGCAGCGCGGACTACCTTGTCGCGTGTCGCCGCCTTGTGA
>CAXTQJ010000095.1:4444-9298 GCA_964246245.1 uncultured Sphingomonadaceae bacterium | reverse complement strand
GACCGACGTCAAGATCTGCGGCCTGTCGACCCGCGTCACGGTCGACACGGCGGTCGCGGCGGGCGCGAGCCACGTCGGCTTCGTCTTCTTCGCGGCCAGCCCGCGCGACGTATCGGTCGAGCAGGCTGCGGCGCTTGGCCGCGACCTCGGCCGGACGATGCGCGTCGGCGTCTTCGTCGACCCCGACGATGGCCTGCTCGACCGCGCGGCGCCCGTGCTCGACGTGCTTCAGCTCCACGGTGCCATGGCCGACCGGGTCGCCGCGATCCGCGCGCGCTACGGCAAGCCGGTGTGGCGCGCGGCGGGCGTCGCGACGCGCGACGACATCGCCCGCGCCATCGCCGCCGGCCCCGCCGACCGGTTGCTGTTCGACGCCAAAGCGCCTACGGGCTCGCCGCTCCCCGGCGGCAACGGCGTCCGCTTCGACTGGCGGCTGCTCGCCGGCGTCACGCCGCGGGGGCCGTGGGGCCTGTCGGGGGGCCTCGATGCGGCGAGCGTCGGCGAGGCGATCCGCGTCGCCGGGCCGCCGCTGGTCGACGTGTCGTCGGGGGTCGAGGAGACGCCGGGAGTGAAATCGATCGACCAGATCAGGGCGTTCGTCGCCGCCGCCAAGGCGGCCTGATGGCGACCGCCGCGTCTTCCGCAGGCGTTCGCGACGCGCGACCCAGCCTTCGCACCGGGCCCGACGCACGCGGCCACTTCGGTGCGTTCGGCGGTCGCTACGTCGCCGAGACGCTGATGCCGCTGATCCTCGGCCTCGAGCGCGAGTACCGCGCGGCGCAGGCCGACCCCGCCTTCGCCGCCGAGTTCGACCACCTGCTCAGGGACTATGTCGGCCGGCCGTCGCCGCTCTATTTCGCCGAGCGGTTCACGACGGCGCTGCGCGAGGGTGCCGGCCCCGGCCATGGGGCGAAGGTCTACTTCAAGCGCGACGAACTCAATCACACCGGCGCGCACAAGATCAACAATTGCGTCGGCCAGATGCTGCTCGCCCAGCGGATGGGTAAGACGCGGATCATCGCCGAGACCGGGGCCGGCCAGCACGGCGTCGCCACCGCCACCGTCGCCGCGCGCGCCGGGCTGCCGTGCACGATCTACATGGGCGCGCGCGACATCGCGCGGCAGGCGCCGAACGTGTTCCGCATGAAGCTGCTTGGGGCCGAGGTCCGCGCCGTCGAGTCGGGGTCGAAGACGCTCAAGGACGCGATGAACGAGGCGCTGCGCGACTGGGTGACCAACGTCCACGACACCTTCTACATCATCGGCACGGCGGCGGGGCCTCACCCGTATCCCGAGCTGGTTCGCGACTTCCAGTCGGTCATCGGCCGTGAAGCGCGCGAGCAGATCATTGCCGCCGAAGGTCGCCTGCCCGACGTGCTCGTGGCGGCGATCGGCGGCGGGTCGAACGCGATCGGGCTGTTCCACCCCTTCCTCGACGAGGACGTGCGGCTGATCGGGGTCGAGGCGGCCGGCCACGGGCTTGACACCACGGCCCACGCAGCGAGCCTCGCCGGCGGCCGGCCGGGGGTGCTCCACGGCAACAAGACTTTCCTCCTCCAGGACGGCGACGGCCAGATCGCCGAGGCGCATTCGATCTCGGCCGGGCTCGACTATCCCGGCATCGGGCCCGAGCACGCGTGGCTCCATGCGATCGGCCGCGTCGAGTACCAGAGCGCGACCGACGCCGAGGCGCTGGCGTCGTTCCAGAAGCTGTGTGCGCTCGAAGGCATCATCCCCGCGCTCGAACCGGCGCACGCGATTGCCGCGGTCGAGCGGATCGCGCCGACGCTGCCAGCCGACGCGGTCATCGTCGCCAACCTGTGCGGGCGGGGGGACAAGGACATCTTCACCGTGGCCGAGGCGTTGGGGTTCGGGCTGTGAGGACCGCGGCCGGATCCTCCCCGCTCGCGGGGAGGTGGCGCGCAGCGCCGGAGGGGCGGCCGGGCGAGCGGCCGCAGTCTCTCGCCCTGCCGCCCCTCCGTCACCGCTTCGCGGTGCCACCTCCCCGCAGGCGGGGAGGATCATGGTAACCGACCGTCTTGCGGCCCGCTTCGCCGCCTGCGCCGCGCAAGACCGCGCCGCGCTCGTCACCTTCGTCACCGCGGGCGACCCCGATCTCGACCGTATGCCGGCGGTCCTCGCCGCGCTCGTCGCCGGCGGGGCCGACGTCATCGAGCTCGGGATGCCGTTCACCGACCCGATGGCCGACGGGCCGGCGATCCAGGCGGGGAACATCCGCAGCCTGCGGACCGGCACGACGCTCGCCGGCGTCCTCGCCGCGGTCGCCGCCTTCCGCGCGACCGACGCCGCGACGCCGCTGATCCTGATGGGCTATTTCAATCCGATCCTCGCCTACGGCGTCGATCGCTTCGCCGCCGATGCAGCCCATGCCGGGCTCGACGGGACGATCGTCGTCGACCTGCCGCCCGAAGAGGACGGCGAGCTGACGCCGCACCTCGCCGCGCGCGGCCGCCACGCCGGCCGCCGCGCGACGCCGACGACCGATGCCGCGCGGCGGCCGGCGGTGGTCGGCGGCGCGTCGGGGTTCGTCTACTACGTCGCCGTCGCCGGCATCACCGGCGCGGGGTCGGGCGACGCCGCCCACATAGCCCCCGCCGTCGCGCGGCTCAAGGCGGCAACGGCGCTGCCGGTCGCGGTCGGCTTCGGCATCCGCACGCCCGCCCAGGCGGCGGCGATCGCGCGCCACGCCGATGCGGTCGTCGTCGGCTCGGCGATCGTGGCGCTGGTCGGCGCGGCAGCGGAGGCCCGCGCCAACGATCTGCCCGAACAGGTCGAGGGCTTCGTCCGCGGTCTCGCCGTCGCCGTCCGCGACGCACGCCACGTTCCCGTGGAGGCGGCGGCATGAGCTGGCTGACGCGCATCCGGCCGCGCCTGACGGCGATGCTCCACCGCCGCGAGACGCCCGAGAACCTGTGGCGCAAGTGCGCCAAGTGCGGGACGATGCTCTACGTCAAGGACTTCGAGGAGAACCTCGGGGTCTGCCCGCGCTGCGGCCACCACGAGCGGATCGATCCCGTCACGCGCTTCCGCCAGGTGTTCGACGCCGACTTCAAGCGCCTCGACGTCCCGAAGGTGCCCGAGGATCCGCTCCATTTCCGCGACCAAAAGCGCTACGTCGACCGCCTCAAGACGGCGAAGGCGAACACCGGCGAGCCCGAGGCGATGGTCGTCGCGGCGGGGACGATCGACGGCGAGGCAGCGGTCGTCGCGGTCCAGAACTTCGCCTTCATGGGCGGGTCGATGGGATTGGGCGTCGGCGAGGCGTTCCTCACCGGGGCGCTGGCCGCCGTGAAGGCGAAGTGTCCGTTCGTCATCTTCACTGCCGCCGGCGGCGCGCGGATGCAGGAGGGCATCCTCAGCCTGATGCAGATGCCGCGGACCACCGTCGCCATCGCCGAACTGCGCGAGGCCGGGCTGCCGTACGTCGTCGTCATGACCGACCCGACCACCGGCGGCGTGACCGCGAGCTACGCGATGCTCGGCGACATCCAGCTCGCCGAGCCCGGCGCGCTGATCGGCTTCGCCGGGCAGCGGGTGATCGAGCAGACCATCCGCGAAAAGCTGCCCGAGGGGTTCCAGCGCGCCGAATATCTCCTCGACCACGGGATGCTCGACATGGTCGTCCACCGCCGCGAGCTGAAGCCGACGCTGGCACGCCTCATCCGCCTGCTGATGCGGCCGCGCGAGGCGGCGGCGGCGTGACGCGACCGGCGACGCATGTCGTGGCGGGGCTGTCCTACACGCCGTGATCGCGCTACAGGGCCGGGATGGACCGCGCGCCGCTTCGACCTACCGCTTCCCGCCCCGCCCATCTGGTTGCCAGCGAATAAATGAAATTGGTGCGCGGGCGTGACCCTCGTGTGACCTTCGCCTCGGCGGCGTGGCGATGACCTGCCGGCGGGGGCACTAGTGGAAGCGGCACGGTCGGACAACGCGGTGCTCGACGCGCTGCTGGCGGCGGCGTTCAGGCTCCATCCGGCGACGATCGACCTCGGGCTCGAGCGGCTCGAGCGGCTGCTCGGCCGGCTCGGCAACCCGCATCGCAAGCTGCCGCCGGTGTTCCACATCGCCGGGACGAACGGCAAGGGGTCGACCGCCGCCTTCCTCCGCGCCGGGCTCGAGGCGGCTGGGCGGCGGGTCCACGTCTATACCTCGCCGCACCTCGTCCGCTTCAACGAGCGCATCCGGCTCGCCGGCGCGCTGATCGATGACGCGGCGCTGATCACCCTGCTCCGCGACCTGCTCGACGCCAACGGCACCGCGCCGATCACCTTCTTCGAGCTGACGACGGCGGCGGCGTTCCTTGCCTTCGCGCGCGTGCCCGCCGACGCCGCGGTGGTCGAGGTCGGGATGGGCGGGCGCCTCGATGCGACCAACGTCGTCGCGCCGGTCGTCACCGGAATCGCCGCGCTGGGCCTCGATCACCAGCAGTGGCTGGGGAACTCGATCCTAGACATCGCGGGCGAGAAGGCCGGCATCGCCAAGCGCGGCGTCCCGCTTGTCGTGTCGCGCTACCCCAAGACGGTCACGGCGCGGATCGCCGAAGTCGCCGGGCTGGCGGGCGCGCGGCTGCAGGTTCGCGGCGACGACTGGGAGGCCGCGACGTACGAAGGCGTTCTCCACCTTCGTGACCGGACGGGGAAGGTCGCGCTGCCGCTGCCGCGGCTGGCCGGCGCGCACCAGCTCGACAACGCCGCGCTGGCCGTCGCGATGCTCCGCGCGCAGGACGCCGTGCCGGTGCCCGAGGCGGCGCAGCGCGCGGCGATGGGCTGGGCCGAATGGCCGGCGCGGCTGCAGAAGCTGGCCCCCGGGCCGCTCGTCGCGCGGCTACCG
>CAXTQJ010000095.1:1115-4434 GCA_964246245.1 uncultured Sphingomonadaceae bacterium | reverse complement strand
GTCATCCGCTGGCCGAGCGGCCGTTCTATCTCGTCGTCGGGATGCTCGACACCAAGGACGCGGGCGGTTTCTTCAAGCCGTTCGCCGGCCGCGCGACGGCGGTCTACGCCGTGCCGATCGCCGGCCATGCGACCCATCCGCCCGAGGCGTTGGTCGGCCGGGCGCGCGAAGCGGGTCTGCCGGGAAGCGTCGCCACCAGCGTCGCCGATGCCTTCGGCGCGATCGCCCGCGGGGCCGACCGAAGCAGGCCGCCCGTAGTGCTCGTCACCGGATCGCTCCACCTCGCCGGCGCGGTACTCGCCGAGAACGGCCAGCCGCCGACGTGATCGCAGGGGACGAGCGGCCAGCGGCGACAAACGGTCGCTGCGATTTGTCCGAACGGGTGGCCGGACCACGCGCGACAAAGCAATTCGCCCGGCGCACGCGACAGCGAACACCGGGCGATTGCATCCATTCTGGTGCAAAGCGCTTTGCAACGCCTCGCAAACGTTATAGGTTTACTGGGCCCAGGGCGGAATATCCCAGGTCAGCGGACGAAAAAGACCCAACAACCATCCCATCTCACTACTCCTGCTCTGCTCACGGTACGCTTTAACACGGCAAATCCTACACGAATTTTAGTCGGACACAAGCGTTTTCGTCCAAGGTCGACGTGTGGCGACTCGCGCGGCTGCATACATCATTCGGCAAGACTTTAGGGCTTTCCCCGGACACCCAACGCTCAATCGGCGTTGTGATAATCATTTCGTATCTCGACCGGCAAGGTTATCGTGCCGCGATGAGTGGTCTCGCCCGGTTTGCTGCACGGCTGGCGTCGCTGCTGCCGCGCTCTGCCCAGAACGACGACCGGGCCCGGCGTCAGCGGCAGCGGCGGCACCGCCGCCTGCTTGAAGGCGAAATGCCGCGCGCGCTGACCAACGGCGAAATCTACGTCGTCTATCAGCCGAAATTCGCGTTGCGCGAAGGCCGGTACGACGGCGTCGAGACCCTGCTCCGCTGGCAACATCCGAGCCTTGGTGAAGTCGACCGCGGGACGATCATCACCACGGCCGAAGACAGCGGGCAGATCCACGCGCTGTCGCTATGGATCCTCGGCCGCGCCGTCGCTGACCAGCGCCGTCTGAGCGAGCGGCACGGGCCGCTGCGCTTCTACGTCAATATCTCGGGCAAGTCGCTCGCCAACGACCCGTTCATCGACCGCGCCTGCGCGCTGGCGACCGCGGCGGTGGGGCCGATCGGTTTCGAGATCACCGAAACCGCGTTCATCGCCAACCCGCCCGCGGCGACGGCGAATCTCAACCGGCTGATCGCGGCGGGGATCAAGGTGTCGATCGACGACTACGGCTCGGGCCACTCGTCGCTGGCCTATCTGAAGGAACTCCCCGCCGACGAGCTCAAGATCGACAAGCTGTTCGTCAGCGGCATGACGAGCAGCAACCGCGATCCGCTGATCGTGCGTTCGACGATCGACCTGGCGCACGCGCTGGGGCTCCGCGTCGTCGCCGAGGGCGTCGAGAGCCGCGCGACGCTCGCCCTCCTCCGCGTGATGGGCTGTGACGTCGCGCAGGGCTTCTATATCAGCCCGGCGCTGCGCTTCGCGGAGCTCGAACGCTTTCTCGGCGACGACGACTGCCTCCGCCGGCTCAACGATACCGACATTTCGCTGACGCCGTCGCGTACCTTCTGGACGCGGTCGGAGCGCGACCGCGGGGCCGGAGCGATCGATGTCGCCCCGCCGCGGCGATAGCCACCTGGCGAGCCTGCGCGCCATCGTCGTCGGCGCGCTGATCGGCGCAGCGACGGCAGACGTTGCCGTCGCGGCCGCCACGCCGAATCCGGCCGGCCCGGCGCAGGGATCGTTCGACGGCCTGATCGCCGGGGCCAAGGTCGCGATGCTCGGCGATCCGGTCCGCGCGCGCGCCCTCGGCCACGCCGCCCGCGGCATGGCGCAGGCGTGGCCGGCGTCGCGACAGCGCGACATTGCGGTGGCGACGGCGCAGTGGATCGAGGGCGAGGGCGCCTACCGCGCCGGCGACGTCGCCGCGGCGGTCCCACTGACCAGCGAGGCGCTGCACGTCGCCGAACGCGTCGCACCCGGCAGCAAGCTCAACGCCGACCTGCTGCTGTCGCGCGCGCGGCAGCGCCGCGAGGCCGGGGCCCCGCAGACCGCGCTCGGCGACCTCCAGCAGGCCTACAACATCTTCGCGCGCCAGCACGACGAGCGCAGCGAAGCCAAGGCGCTGCAGAGCATCGGCTCGATCTATCAGGATGCCCAGGATTACGAGCGCGTGCTCTATTATTATGGGTTGGCCGACGAGCTTGCCGCCAACGACCCGACGCTGGCGCTGTCGGCGAACAACAACATGGCCAATGCCTATCTCCACCTTGGTCGCCGCCGCGAAGCCGAGCAGGCGTACGAGCGCTCGCTCGCGCTGGCCCGCAAGCTCGGCAGCCCGCTGCTCGAAGCCAACATCATGCTCAACGTCGCCGACCTCGCGATCGAGAACCGGCAGTATGCGGCGGCCGAGGCCGCGCTCGCGGCGGGGTTCAGGCTCGCCGCCAAGCCGGGGGCGTCGAGCTGGCGGCCGATCCTGCTTGGCTCGCGAGCCCGGCTGGAGCTCGTCCAGGGCCGATTGGCCGACGCCGAGCGCGACGTCGCGAATGCGCTCGCCCAGGCCGAACACGCGACGACCGACCAGTCGTTCAGCGCGCTGCAGTTGACCGCGTACCGGACCTACAAGGCGGCGGGCGACGAGGCCCGCGCGCTCGAGCATCTCGAGATCTACCGGCGGCTGGACGACGAGGGGCGGACGCTCGCCGCGTCGACCAACGCCGCGCTGATGACCGCGCGTTTCGATTTCGCCAACCAGAACGCGCGCATCGCGACGCTGAAGACCGAACGCCTCAGCCGCGAGGCGGCGCTGACGCGATTGCGCGCGCGACAGTCGACGGTGATCTTCAGCAGCCTGCTCGCGCTGCTCGCGACGATGATCGTCTTCCTGTTCGTCTACCTGCGGTCGGTCCGCCGCAACCGCAACGAGGTCATGGCGGCGAACACCCGGCTGGCGCAGACCAACGTCGACCTCGGCGACGCGCTCGCCGCCAAGTCGCAGTTCCTCGCGACGACCAGCCACGAGATCCGCACGCCCTTGAACGGCATCCTCGGGATGACGCAGGTGATCCTCGCCGACGACGGTTTCGATGCACTGGCCAAGGTCAACGATTACCAGCCCGACCTGATCTTCTGCGACATCCTGATGCCGCGCCTCGACGGCTACCAGACCTGCTCGCTGATCAAGAAGAGCGCGCGCTTCCACGG
>CAXTQJ010000095.1:0-1105 GCA_964246245.1 uncultured Sphingomonadaceae bacterium | reverse complement strand
CATCCTCGGGATGACGCAGGTGATCCTCGCCGACGACGGCGTCGGCGGCGTCGTCCGCGACCGTGTCGCGCTGGTCGATGCCGCGGGGCGGGCGATGCGGACGCTGGTCGACGATATTCTCGACTTCGCCAAGATGGACTCGGGCGCGGTGCGATTCGACGCGGCGGCGACCGACCTGCCAGCGATGATGGAGAACATCGTCTCGCTGTGGCGCGTCCAGGCGCAGGACAAGGGCATCGACCTGCGCCTGACGCTGAGCGGGGTCGACGCCCCGCTGCTGACCGACGCCGCGCGGCTGCGTCAGGTCGTGTTCAACCTGCTGTCGAACGCGATCAAGTTCACCAGCGCCGGCGGCGTGACGGTCGACGTCCGCGCCGAACCCGATGCCGCCGCGTGCGAAGCCGCGACGATCGCGATCGTCGTCGCCGACACCGGGATCGGCATCCCGGCGCACGCCTTCGAGACGATCTTCGAGCCGTTCCGCCAGCTCGACACCAGCACGACGCGGCAGTTCGGCGGGACCGGGCTCGGCCTCGCCATCTCGCGGCACCTCGCGCGGGTGCTCGGCGGCGACATCACCGTCGCAAGCACGCCGGGCGGCGGCTCGACCTTCACTTTGCGGCTGCCGTACCGGCCGGCCGGCGCGATCGACGCCGCGCTGCCCCCCCCCATCGCCGCCGCCGTCCTCGTCGCGGCGGCCAATCCGATCCGGCGCAGCTTCCTGCGGACCGTGCTCGAGGCCGAACTCGGCCGGACCGAGGCGTGCGCGCCGGCCGACGTCGTGGCGTTTGCCGCGACGAACGCGGTCGGCGTCGTTCTCGTCGACATCGCCGAGACCGAGGGCCCCGCCGCCGCGGATGCCGTCGTCGCCGCGCTCGGTCCCGCCGGCCCGCCGCTGGTTCTGCTCGTGCCGCGGGATCTCGACGATCGCGGCGCGTCGTGGCGGGCTGCGGGGGTCGCGGCGGTCGCGACCAAGCCGCTCCGCGGCGACGAACTGGTCGGGCTGATGCGAGGAATATCGCCCCATTCCGCCCCCCATTCCCCCCCCCCTTCCGCCTCGTTGTCCGGCACCGCGACCCCGTCCCCCCTGGTATTCGCCGCCGCT
>CAXTQJ010000094.1:8659-9303 GCA_964246245.1 uncultured Sphingomonadaceae bacterium | reverse complement strand
ATGGCGGGGCTGACCGCGCTTGGCTGCGCTGCCCGGGCGCGGACCGCCGCGACGATCGTCGGCGTCACCGGCAGCGTCGGCAAGACCGGCACCAAGGAGGCGCTGCGCCGCGCCCTCGACCGCGCCGCGCCGGGGGCGGTCCACGCCTCGGTCAAGTCGTACAACAACCATACCGGCGTCCCGCTCAGCCTCGCAAGGATGCCCGCGGCGAGCCGTTTCGGCGTGTTCGAGATGGGCATGAACCACGCCGGCGAGCTCGGCGCACTGACCGCGCTCGTCCGGCCGCACGTCGCCGTCGTCACCGCCATCGCCAGCGCCCACCGCGAGTTCTTCGCCACCGAGGAAGCGATCGCCGACGCCAAGGGCGAGATCTTCGCCGGTCTCGAACCCGGGGGGACGGCGGTGATCCCATTCGACTCGGTCCACCGCGACCGGCTGCTCGCCGCCGCCCGGCCGTACGCAGGGCGGATCGTCACCTTCGGGCTGGGCGAGGGAGCCGACGTCCGCGCGACCGGCCACGTCCTCCACGCCGACTGCACGACGGCGACGGCAAGCGTCGGCGGCCGCGCGGTGATGTTCCGCGTCGGCATGGCGGGGGCGCACTGGCTGTCGAACGCGCTGGCGGTGCTGGCGGTGGTCGCCGC
>CAXTQJ010000094.1:4425-8649 GCA_964246245.1 uncultured Sphingomonadaceae bacterium | reverse complement strand
GGCCGGGGCGCGGCGAGCGGCTCCGCGTCGTGCGCGGCGACGGCGCGGCGACGATCCTCGACGAAAGCTACAACGCCAACCCGGCGTCGATGGCGGCGGCGCTTGCCGTCCTCGGCGGCGTCGGGCCGAGCGGGGCGGGGCGGCGGCGGGTCGTCCTCGGCGAGATGAAGGAGCTCGGGACCGACAGCGACGCCTTCCACGCCGGCCTCGCGCCGCTGCTCGACGCCGCGCACGTCGAGCACGCCGTCCTCGTCGGCGCCGGCATGGCTCCGCTCGCCGCCGCGCTGCCGCGCCACATTCCCGCGGTGCTCGTCGCCGACGCCGCCGCCGCGCTGGCCGCGGTGTCTGCCGGTCTTGGCCTCGCCGCCGGCGACGTGCTCCTGGTCAAGGGGTCGAACTCGGTCGGGCTTGCCGGGGTCGTCGCCGGCCTGCGGGAGGCGGCATGATCTTCGTCCTCGCCCGCATGACGCACTTCGAAGGCGTCCTCAACCTGTTCCGCTATATCACCTTCCGCAGCGGCGCAGCGGTGCTGACCGCGCTCGTCATCGCGCTATGGGTCGGGCCGCGCTTCATCGCGTGGCTGCGGACCAAGCAGGGCAAGGGTCAGCCGATCCGCAGCGACGGGCCGGCGTCGCACCTGCTGACCAAGAAGGGGACGCCGACGATGGGCGGACTCCTCATTCTCGTGTCGATGACGATCTCGACCCTACTATGGATGGACGTGTCGAACGGCTTCACCTGGGCGTGCCTGCTCGTCACCCTGGGCTTCGGCGCGATCGGCTTCCTCGACGACTACGACAAGGTCATCAAGCGCTCGGCCAAGGGCGTGTCGGCGCGGGCGAGGCTGCTGCTCGAGTTCGCCATCGCCGGGGGCGCGGTGTGGTACGTCGGCACCCGGACGGGGCATACGCTCTACCTGCCGTTCCTCAAGGACGCCGGGCTGTACCTCGGCGTCGGCTACATCCTGTTCGGCGCGTTCATCGTCGCGGGGATGGGCAACGCGGTCAACCTGACCGACGGGCTCGACGGGCTGGCGACGATGCCGGTCATCATCGCCGCGCTGTCGCTGGGGGTGATCGCCTACCTCGCCGGCAACCTGCGCTTCGCCGACTATCTCGGCATCCACCACGTGCCGGGGTCGGGCGAGCTGGCGGTGTTCGTCGGCGCGTTGATCGGCGCGTGCCTCGGCTTCCTGTGGTTCAACGCGCCGCCGGCGGCGGTGTTCATGGGCGACACGGGGTCGCTGGCGCTCGGCGGTGCGCTGGGGACGATCGCGGTGGTGACCGACCACGAGATCGTCCTGCTGCTGATCGGCGGGCTGTTCGTGCTGGAGACGGTCAGCGTCATCGTCCAGGTCGCGAGTTTCAAGCTGACGGGCAAGCGCGTCTTCCGCATGGCTCCGCTGCATCACCACTACGAGCAGCTCGGGTGGAGCGAGTCGACGGTGGTCATCCGCTTCTGGATCGTGTCGCTGGTGCTCGCGCTGGCGGGGCTGGCGACGTTGAAACTGCGGTGATCACGTCCGCCCTCTGGACCGGCCGCACCTACGGCGTCTTCGGCCTCGCCCGGACCGGCCGGTCGGTCGTCGCCAGCATCGAGGCGAGCGGCGGCCGCGTCGTCGCGTGGGACGACGGCGAAGCGGCGCGGACGACGTTCGGCGGCGAAACGACCGATCTCCATGCCGCCGACCTGACCGGTCTCACCGCGCTGGTCGTCTCGCCCGGCGTGCCGCACGACAATCCGGTCTTCGCGCGCGCGGTCGCGGCGGGCGTGCCGGTGATCGGCGACATCGAATTGTTCGCCGCCGCGCGGGCCGGGCTGCCGCCGCACCGCGTCGTCGGCGTCACCGGGACCAACGGCAAGTCGACCACCGCCGCCCTCATCCACCACGTCTGCGCCGCCGCCGGCGTGCCGGCGCGCCTCGGCGGCAACATCGGCGCGCCGGTCCTCGGTGAGGAGCCGCTGCCCGCGGGGGGCGTGTACGTCCTCGAACTGTCGAGCTTCCAGCTCGAGCTGACCCACAGCCTCGACACCGACGTCGCCGTCCTCCTCAACATCACCCCCGACCATCTCGACCGCCACGGGACGATGGCCGCCTACGTCGCCGCCAAGGAGCGGCTGTTTGCCATGCAGCGGCCGGGGCGATATGCGGTCATCGCGGTCGACGACGGCTACACCCGCGCGATCGCCGACGACCTCGGGCTCGAGCCCGGGCGCGAGGGCCACGTCGTTGCCGTCGTCGGCGACCGCGTCGGCGGGCAGCGCGGCTGGCCAAACCTCCAGGGGCCGCACAATGCGCAGAACGCGGCATGCGCGATCGCCGCGTGCCGCCTGCTCGGCTTCGACGATGCCGAGATCGCCGACGGGCTCGAGACCTATCCCGGCCTGCCGCACCGGATGGAGCGGGTGGCCGAGGTCGGCGGCGTCGCCTTCGTCAACGACAGCAAGGCGACCAATCCGACCTCGACCGCGCCGGCGCTCGCCGCATTTGACCATATCCATTGGATCGCCGGTGGCCTCGCCAAGACCGACGACCTCGATGCGTGCCTGCCCCACCTCGGCCACGTCCGCGCGGCCTACCTGATCGGCGACGCCGCGCCGCTGTTCGCGCGCCTGCTCGACGGCCGGGTGGCGGTCGAGACGGCGGGAACGCTCGACCGCGCCGTCGCCCTTGCCGCCGCCGCCGCGGTCCCGGGCGACACCGTGCTGCTGTCGCCGGCGTGCGCCAGCTATGACCAGTTTACCGATTACGCCGCGCGGGGAGCGGCGTTCCGGGCCGCCGTGGGGGATCTATGAAGCACCTGTCGCGCAACGACCGCACCCTCGTCGGCCGCTGGTTCTGGACAATCGACAAGCCGCTCCTCGCGCTGGTCCTGCTGCTGATCGGCCTCGGCATCGTCGCCGTCGCCGCCGCGTCGCCGGTCGCCGCGCATCGCTACTCGGGCGGCAGCGTCCACGTCGGCGAGCTGTTCTACCTGAAGCGCCAGATCCTCTGGGTCCTCGCCGGCGTCCCGGTCATGCTGGCGACGTCGATGCTGCCGGTGATGTGGGCCAAGCGCGTCGCCATCGGTGGGACTGTCACCTTCCTCGTCCTGCTGTTCGCCGTCCCCTTCGTCGGGGCCGAGGTCAACGGCGCGGTCCGCTGGGTCAACCTGCCCGGCTTCCAGCTCCAGCCGTCGGAGTTCCTCAAGCCGCTGTTCATCGTGACGACGGCGTGGCTGCTCGCGGCGCGGTTCGACGACGCGACCCTGCCGACGATGCCGCTGTCGTTCGGGCTGCTCGTCGTGATCGCCGGGCTGCTCGTCAAGCAACCCGACTTCGGCCAGACGGCGCTGTTCGGCGCGGTGTGGCTGACGCAGGCGACGCTGGCGGGCATGAGCGTCCTCGTCGTCGGCGGCCTCGCCTGCCTCGCGGTCGGCGGGCTGGGGGTCGCGTATCTCACCTCGACCCACGTCGCCGAGCGGATCGACCATTTCGTCAAGGGGACCGGCGACACCTATCAGATCGACCGCGCGCTCGACTGCTTCAAGGCAGGCGGGCTGTTCGGCGCGGGACCGGGCGAGGGGCAGATGAAGTTCCGTCTTCCCGAAGCGCAGACCGACTACATCTTCTCGGTCGTCGGCGAGGAGTTCGGCGCGATCGCGTGCTTCATGCTCGCCGTCCTCTACCTCGCGATCGTCGTTCGGGTCCTGCTCCAGCTCTTGGACGAGGAGGAGCCGTTCGTCTTCCTCGCCGCCGGGGGCCTCGCGATCCAGTTCGGCCTGCAGGCGTTCATCAACATGGCGGTCAACCTCGCGCTGCTGCCATCGAAAGGGATGACGCTGCCGTTCGTCAGCCACGGCGGGTCGTCGTTCCTCGCGCTGTCGCTCGGCATGGGCCTGCTTCTCGCGCTGACCCGGCGCAACCCGTACCTCAAGGCGTCGCCGTACGCCGCGCGGGCGACGTGAGCGCGCATTACGTCGTCGCCGCCGGAGGAACCGGTGGGCACATGGTGCCGGCGAGCGTCCTCGCCGGCGAACTGCGTTCGCGCGGGCATCGCGTCACGCTGATGACCGACGCACGCGGCCTGCGCTTTCCCGGCCTGTTCGACGGCGTCGCTGCCCAGGTGGTCGCCTCGGCGGTGATCGGCGGCAACCCGCTGCGTTGGCCGGCGGCGGCGCTCGCGGTGTGGCGCGGCCGCGGCGCGGGCCCGGGGCGTGGGCGGGGCCCCCCCCCCGCCCCCCC
>CAXTQJ010000094.1:0-4415 GCA_964246245.1 uncultured Sphingomonadaceae bacterium | reverse complement strand
ACCGCCTCCTTGCCGGGCGGGCGAGCCGAATCGCGACGAGCTTCAAGCCGACGTTCCGCCTGTCGCCGGCATACGTCGCCAAGACGGTCTTCACCGGGCTGCCCGTGCGCCCGGAGATCGCCGCGATCGGACCCGCGCCCTATCCGCCGACCGATGGCCAAATCGAACTGTTCGTCACCGGCGGCAGCCAAGGCGCGTCGATCCTGTCGCGCGTCGTGCCGGCGGCGATCGGAGCGCTCCCCGCCGATCTGCGGGCGCGCCTCCACATCACCCAGCAATGCCGCGCCGAGGATCTCGACGCCGTCCGCGCCGCCTACGCCGCACAGGGGACGGTAGCGATGTGCGAGCCCTACTTCGCCGACTTCGCCGCGCGCCTCGCCGCCGCGCATCTCGTCGTCGCGCGGTCGGGGGCGTCGACGATGGCCGAGCTGACCGCGGCCGGCCGCCCGGCGATCCTCGTCCCCTTCGCCGCGGCAACCGACGACCACCAGGCGGCGAACGCCGCCGCCTTCGTCGCGGCCGGGGCCGGGCCGATGCTGCGCGAGGCGGATTTCACGTCTGCTGCGGTCGCCGCCGCGATCGTTTCACTGGTGACCTCCCGTGATGCGCTGGTCACGGCGGCGCGAGCGGCTAAGAGCATCGGTCAGCCGGCGGCCGGCGCGACCCTCGCCGATCTCGTTACAGGACTGGCGGCATGACCGGCATCGCCCGCGACATCGGCACGATCCACTTCATCGGCATCGGCGGCATCGGCATGTCGGGGATCGCCGAGGTGATGCACAATCTGGGCTATGCGGTGCAGGGGTCCGACGTTGCCGAGGGCTATGTCGTCGAGAGCCTGCGCGCCAAGGGCATCGCGGTAACCATCGGCCATGACGCGGCGAACCTCGGCGACGCCGCCGTGGTGGTCACGTCGACCGCGATCAAGCGGACCAACGCCGAGGTCGCCGCCGCGATCGAGCGCCGCATCCCCGTCGTCCGCCGCGCCGAGATGCTCGCCGAGCTGATGCGGCTGAAGTCGACCGTCGCCGTCGCCGGCACCCACGGCAAGACGACGACGACGTCGCTGATTGCCGCGCTGCTCGACGCCGGCGGCATGGACCCGACGGTGATCAACGGCGGCATCATCAACACCTACGGCTCGAACGCGCGGCTCGGTGCGGGCGAGTGGATGGTGGTCGAGGCCGACGAGAGCGACGGCAGTTTCTTGCGCCTTCACGGCACGATCGGTGTCGTCACCAACATCGATCCCGAGCACCTCGACCATTACGGCGACTTCGACCGGGTCCGCGCGGCCTTCGCCGAGTTCGTCGAGCACGTCCCGTTCTATGGGGCCGGCGTCCTCTGCCTCGACCACCCCGAGGTCCAGGCGCTGCTGCCCAAGGTTCAGGACCGGCGGATCATCACCTACGGCTTCTCGGCGCAGGCCGACGTCCGCGGCGAGGGGGTGACGCCGATCCACGGGGGCAACCGCTTCACCGCGATCATCCGTGCCCGCGACGGGAGCGAGCGCCGGATCGAACCACTGACGCTGCCGATGCCGGGCCGGCACAACGTCCAGAACGCGCTCGCCGCCGTCGCGGTCGCGGTCGAGCTGGGGATCGACGACGGCGCCATCCGTGACGGCTTCGCCCGCTTCGGCGGGGTCAAGCGGCGCTTCACCCGCGTTGGCGAGGTTGCGCTGCCCGGCGGCTCGGTGACGATCATCGACGACTACGGCCACCACCCGGTCGAGATCCGCGCCGTCCTCGCCGCCGCCCGCGAGGGGGCCGAGGGCCGGGTCGTCGCCGTCGTCCAGCCGCACCGCTTCACCCGCCTGCGCGACCTGATGGCCGAGTTCCGGACCGCGTTCAACGACGCCGACATGGTCGTCGTCGCGCCGGTCTACGCCGCCGGCGAAGCGCCGATCGAGGGGGTCGACGCCGACGCGCTGGCCACCGGCCTGAAGCGCGCCGGGCATCGGTCGGTGGCGACGACGACCGGAGCCGACGCGCTCGCGGCGCAACTGGCGAGCATCGTCGCGCCGGGCGATCTCGTCGTCTGCCTCGGTGCAGGCGACATCACCAAGTGGGCGGCGGGCCTCGGCCCGGCGATCGCGGCGGCGCGATGATCGACTGGTGGGACATCGCGTTCACCGCGCACAAGCGGGTGCTCGACGCGCAGAAGGCGTCGCTGACGGCGACAGCCGAAGCGCTAAAGGCGCAGCAGCAGGGACACAGGCTGATCGAGGCGAACCAGCGCGCCGTCGGCCGGTCGGCGCGGCTGTGGGGGATCAAGTGAGCGTGGCGCTCGCCCGTCCCCGGGTCGCCCGCCGGCGGCCGGCGCCCCCGCCCCTGGCCCCCCGGCTCTGGTTCAACGCCGGCGGCGCGGCCGAGACGCTGTTCGAGCCGGTCGACGCCGCCGACCTGTCCGCGTTCCTCGCCGATCTCGATCCGGCGACCCCGGTCCTCCCGCTTGGCCTCGGTTCGAACCTGATCGTCCGCGACGGCGGCGTTCCGGGCGTCACCGTACGGCTGGGCAAGACGTTCGCCCGGGTGCGGGTTGACGGTGACCGCGTCGTCGCCGGAGCCGGCGCACCGGGGATCGCCGTCGCCAGCGCCGCGCGCGACGCAGGCCTTGCCGGACTCGAGTTTCTCCGCGGCATCCCCGGTACGGTCGGCGGTGCGGTCGCGATGAACGCCGGTGCCTACGGCCGCGACGTGGCCGACATCTTGGTCGAGGCCACCGTCGTCCATCGGTCGGGCGCGGTCGAGATCGTGCCGGCTGCCACCTTCGCGTTCGCCTACCGCCACGCCGACCTGCCGGGCGGCGCCATCGTAATCGAAGCCGTCTTCCGCGGCGCGCCCGGCGACCGCGCCGCGATCGCCGCCGAGATGGACCGCATCGCCGCCGAGCGCGAGGCGGCACAGCCGCTCCGGTCGCGCACCGGGGGCTCGACCTTCCGCAACCCGCCGGGGCACAAGGCATGGGCGCTGATCGACGCCGCCGGCTGCCGCGGCCTGCGCCGCGGCGGCGCGCAGGTCAGCGAGAAGCATGCCAACTTCCTCATCAACACCGGCACCGCGACGAGCGCCGACCTCGAAGGCCTGGGCGAGGACGTGCGCGCGCGGGTGCTGGCGCACAGCGGGGTCGAGCTGCAGTGGGAGATCGTGCGGGTTGGGATGTCGGGGTCATGAAGGAAGAATTGACTCACACGAAGGCACGAAGCCACCTGCTGGTCGGAGAGACGCTGATCGTCGGGAACAAGTCTGTCGAGACACTCGTCAAGGTTCACGGCAGACGATTGCTCGCGTCGCTCCGTCTCACCAACCAGCCCTCTGGCCTGTTCATCAATTTCGGCGCCGCGACCGTCCGTGAAGGGGTGAAACGCATCGTCGATGGCCCCGCCGCCTTCATGCCTTCGCGGCTTCGGGTGACCCCTCCTTCCTTCGATGCCAACCGCTGATGAACGTCGTCGTCCTCATGGGCGGGTGGTCGGCCGAGCGCGATGTTTCGCTGACGAGCGGTGCCGGCATCGCCGCCGCGTGCCGGCGGCTGGGGCACGCCGTGACCGAGATCGACCTGGACCGCGACATTGCCACGCGGCTGCTCGCCGCCGCGCCCGACGTGGTGTTCAACGCCCTCCACGGCTCGCCGGGCGAAGACGGAACGGTGCAGGGGCTGCTCGACCTGCTCGGACTTCGCTACACCCACAGCGGCGTCGCGGCGTCGGCGATCGCGATCGACAAGGTGCTGACCAAGGCGCTGCTCACCCCGCTCGGCATCCGGATGCCCGGCGGTGTGGTAGTCGCGTCGGCCGATCTCCACGCCGGCGATCCGCTGCCGCGCCCCTATGTCCTCAAGCCGGTCAACGAAGGGTCGAGCGTCGGCGTCGCGATCGTTACCGACGGATCGAACTACGGCAATCCGATCGCCGCGCACGCCGAAGGGCCGTGGCACGACTTCGACCGCCTGCTCGCCGAGCCGTTCATCGCCGGGCGCGAGCTGACCGTCGCCGTCCTCGACGGGCCGGCCGGCACGGCGAACGGTCCTGCCGGGCCGTGGGCGCTGGCGGTGACCGAGCTGCGGCCGGTCAAGGGCTTCTACGACTATGACGCCAAGTATACCGACGGCCTGACCGTCCACGTCTGCCCCGCCGACCTGCCTCCCGCGATCGAGACGTGCGCGCGCGACATCGCGGTGCGTGCCCACGTCGCGCTCGGTTGCCGGGGCGTTTCGCGGTCGGATTTCCGCTGGGACGACGCGCACGGCGAGGCGGGCCTCTACCTGCTCGAGGTCAACACCCAGCCCGGGATGACGCCGCTCAGCCTCGTGCCCGAACAGGCGCGTCATTGCGGCATCGACTACGACGCGCTCGTGGCCCGGCTGCTGGCGAGCGCGGCGTGAGCGCGGCGGTCATCCGGCGGGGCCAGCGG
>CAXTQJ010000093.1:0-9330 GCA_964246245.1 uncultured Sphingomonadaceae bacterium | reverse complement strand
CTGGCTGTTGATGATCATGGGCTTCGGCCTGGTCGGCACGGCGATGCGTCGCCCGCTGATCAGCGTGAATGAGCAGCCGATAATGAAGACGTCCTAGATAGAGCTTTACGACGGCCACCAGTCCCTATCGCCGCCGCTCTGCCGTCGGACAGACTGTGCTTGCTGGTCTGCACGGCCTATGCGACCTCCGTCGTGGCGGCTGTCCTGAATGTGGAACGCCAGTCTAGGCGTTGTAAGAGAGTGCAGCATGGAGGGTGTCACGCGACGGAGGCTCCTTTCCTCCGGCTTGCTGACGATCACAGGCGCGGCGGCGACGCCGGCGGGAGTGTCCCGTACCGCCCAGGCTCGCGATGTGGACCGCAAGGCGTTGCGCCGCCTGGACGAGCTCGCTCGTGGTACCAAAAGCGATGCGGTTCTCGTCTACTACCGCGGCAAGTTAGCCTACGAGTACTACAGCGGCAGGCCACAGCCAGTTTTCACGATGTCATGTACCAAGTCGATCGCATCGTTGGCTGTTGGGCAGGCGATCGCCGAAGGCAAGATCAAGAGCATCGACCAGCCGGTTTACGACTTTCCCGGAAATGAACAGGGTCGCAAGGCGGCGATGACCATTCGCCACCTGCTCACCATGACCTCCGGCATTCAGAACAACGGCACCGGCCAAGAGGTCTATGCCGCGCCCGACATGGTGAAACTAGCCGTTGCAGCCGAGCTCACAACCGCGCCTGGCGCCAATGGGAGTACAACAACAAGTCGGTGAACCTGCTGAGTGGCATCATCCACGTTGCCACGAAGCAACCGCTAGACGACTACGTACGAGACCGGTTTTTCGCGCCCATGGAAATCGCCAGCTGGGACTGGATGCGTGACGACATCGGCAATGCGTCGGCGATGGCCGATCTTGCCCTCTACCCTGTCGACTTCGCCAAGTTCGGACTTTTGGCGGTGCAGCGCGGCCAGTGGAACGGGAAGCAGCTAGTTCCCGCTGCCTGGATCGAGGCGATGGGCGCGCAATCGCAGCCGTTCGAGCCACGCTACGGCCTGCTCTGGTGGCGCTTCGCCGCAAGGAGCATCGGTACACTGACGCCAGAGCGCGTGCTCCAGCTTCAGGCGGCGGGGCTTGGCGCCGAGTTTACGGCCGCCTTTCAGAAGCTGGCCGGGCGACGCTTCTCCAGCCAGTCCGACTGGCACCGGGCGTTGGCGTCGGTCTTCCCGGACTGGGAGAAAACTCGGCTCAACGAGCATGCGGTCATCGACCACTATGCCACCGACGCGCCCGAGTGGCGCTACGCAGATTTTGACGGTCTCGGAGCGATCGGATCGCTCGGCCAGTATCTCGCCGTTTTTCCGTCGCGCCAGCTGGTAGCGGTGCGGATGATCAAAAATTTCCAAGGCTACAGTTACCTGGCGAACCGCTTCGAGGATTTTCTGGACGCAGTGAGGGCGTTCTCTCCCACCACCTGATTGCGAGCCACCCGGCTCGCGCAGGAGGTCGAAGGGCGCAGCAGAGGCACGTGAACCGACGTCCGGTTCTGGGGAGCAAGCGGTGCCAGCCGAATCACCACTACTGGGGTCGAAAGACGAGATCCTGTTTCTCGCTGACGCCTAGGTTCGATTACGCCTCTTCCAGCGGAGCAACAGCACAAGCGAGAAGGCGATCTCGAGGATGCCAACGAGGAGCACCGGCGTCAGCGGCAGCGGCGCGAGGTGCAGCAGCGACAGCATGCCGACCATCATCAACGCGCCACCGAGCACCCAATAGGCGACGTCACCGTGGATGGTGCGAAAAGCGAAGTACCGCGCGCCGACCGCGGCGGCGAGAGCAGGGAAAGCGAGGTCCGGTGTCCTGCGGAGCAGCGCGAGGGCGATCAGGATGCCAGCGAACAGCACTATGGTGCTCTCCAGGCCGAGCCGCTCGAGCGGATTGCCGGAAGCCGGACGCCCTGCATCGAAGAGGACGCGTTCGATCAGGAGCGAGCCGGGGACGATCAGCATGCCTCCGAGGAAAAGTACAGCGAACACCGCTTGCGGACCGTGCCGCAGCCCAACCAGCCCCGCCGTGGACCAAGCTATCCCGGAGACGAACACGCCGGGCGCGCCGCCCGCATGAGCAGCCGCTACGTCCCGCTGTGCTGCGTCCACGTCCATCTGCGATCCCCTCTAGCCAGAGAGGATCGAGGAGCAGGGGACCTGTCAACAAAGAGCTACGTACGCACAGGCTGGCAGGTTGCTCGCTGAACAAACGGCCGAAGCTGGGAAGCGCGCAGTTGCTCGCGAGTGGCCATTTCTGGGGTTGCGTAAGGGAGCCACCCGTCATGGAGATCAGCACGATCGGCCTCGATCTGGCCAAGAACGTCTTTCAGGTGCACGGCGTTGATCAGGCGGGCAATGTAATTGTCCGCAGGACGCTGCGACGAGCGCAGGTTCTGCCGTTCTTTACGAAGCTACCGCCTTGCCTTGTCGGCATGGAAGCGTGCGGCACGGCGCATCATTGGGCTCGCGAGCTGATCCGGTTGGGCCACGATGTACGATAGATGCCGCCGGCGTACGTCAAACCCTATGTGAAGCGCGGCAAAACCGACGCGGCCGATGCGGAGGCGATCTGCGAGGCGGTGACGCGTCCGACGATGCGGTTGGTGCCGGTGAAGTCGCTGGAGCAGCAAGCGGCCCTGTCGATGCATCGGGCGTGCGACCTGTTGGTCAAGCAGCGTACGCAACTCGTCACCATGATGCGGGCGCTAATCGCCGAGTTTGGCATCAACATTCCCCAGGGCGTTCGTCTGGCGTTGGAGATGGCGCGCAAGATCGTCGACGGCGAGGCGCCGGCTGTGCCGAGAGAGGCAGCCAAGATCGCGGGACGACTGTCACAACAGGCGCTCGACACCCACACGCAGCTTCGGGAGATCGACCTGGATCTACTTGCCTGGCAGCGGGCGAACGATACGGCTGCCGCCTCACGTCGATCCCTGGCATCGGTCCGATCGGTGCATCGGCGCTTGCCGCTACGGTCACCGACGCGAGCCAGTTCCGCTCAGGGCGAGAGTTTGCCGCTTGGCTGGGCCTGACGCCGCGACAGCATTCGAGTGGCGGCAAAGAGAGGCTTGGGCGCATCACCAAGATGGGTGACAAATATCTTCGAACGCTGCTCGTCGCGGGCATGACGTTGCTCATCAAACGCGTGAAGCGCAAGCCGGAGACCGCCAACCCGCGGCTCGTGGCCTTGCTGGCGTGCAAGCCCGTACGGGTGGCCACCGTCGTCATGGCGAACCAGACCGCTCGGGTCGTCTGGGCCATCATGGTTCGCGGCGAAACATACCGGGCCGGGCACCAGCCCAGGCTGGCGGCATGACGATTTACCTCGAAACCACCGAGGCAAGGAGACCAGCTTCAAGAGTTGCGAGAGCGATGCGATGTGATGGCGAACCGGTCAGACCGGAGCAGGGACAACCCAACGGACGCTCAAGGCATCATAGCCTGTTGAATGAAATGGGACCTAGCTCGCGGATTCCATCAGGGCCAGCAGTCCTCACCGGCTGCACTAGCAGGCCGAACAGAGAGCTGCACCCGACCCAACGTCAGATCGTCGAATTACCCTTGCAACGCGGGAGCCATCCACAGAGAGCGCCCGATCTCGGCGGTGGTCGAAGGACGCCAAATGACGGAGGTGGGGGGTTGCACTCGCGGCGTAGGTTAGCGGGCTAGGTAGTGGCCGACGCTAGTCTTTTGCTGTCATATGCCGTATACCTTTGATGCCTACCTGGAGTCGAGATGTGGATACCGCCAAGCTGTTCGGGACAGGTCGCAGCCAAGCTGTGCGGTTACCGCGAGCCTACCGCATTGACGGCGATGCCGTTCGCATCCGGCGCGCGGGGGCGACGGTCGTGCTGGAGCCGCTGCCGCTCAGCTGGGCGTGGCTTGATCGGCTGCAACCGGTCGACGGCGACTTCTTCGAGAGCGGTCGCGATCAGCCGCCGCCGCAGCCGCGAGTGTTGTTCGAAGCGGCGTGACGTTCTCGCTCGACACCAATGCGGTCATTGCCGTGCTGCGCGATCCGGGCGGCACCGTTGCGCAGCGGCTGCGCCTGCGGTCGCCAGGGGACGTGTCAGTGTCGGCGGTGGTCCTTCACGAGCTCTAGTGGGGCCTACCGCTCGGCACGTGTCGAGCACAACCTCGCCCAAGTCGACGCGCTCGCATTTCCGGTGCTTGATCTCGATCTTGACGACGCGCGCGAGGCGGGGCGGCTTCGCGCCGAATTGGCAGCGGTCGGCCTGCCGATTGGCGGCTACGACCCTGCTGATCGCCGGCCCGGCGCGGGCTCGAGGACTGATCGTCGCTACTGCTAATACCCGCGAGTTCGGGCGCGTGGCTGGCTTGAGCGTTGAGGATTGGGCGGCGGCGTGACGGCGGCGGCAAGCTCGCAGCCGTTAGCCCGCCTCCCCCGCCGCGCTTGAAGCTGCGTTACGCCAGCGCATTGTTGACGCCAGGTTGCCGAACGTCGAGATCAAGTTCCTAGACGTTACGCGACGAGCCTCGGACAAGATCCCGACGGCGAACGATACGGTCACCTGAACGAACAACCGATTTCGGGAAGTGGGAGGGGTGACGGGAATGGCCGGAAATGGGATAACCCGATGACGCAGCTGATCGATACCCTGGAGGGCATTTTACTAGTGCGAAGATGGGGGCAATGTCGGGACAACTGGGTCGATTATCACTCGCGTTAGAATGAGCGCGCCGCGCGTTCGAGCGGCTTGAGCGTCGCAGGCTCCGCCGAGCTGCGGTGATGTCACCAGCAATGCCTTCAGGCTCAGCAGATCGGGCCACCGCGTGCGCGCGACACACACTGCTCCGTGCGGTCCCCATCCTGCCTCGAACGCATAAGCCGGGTCGTTTGGGGTATCGGAATTCTCGATGCCGAGGATATCGGACACATCGATCCTCGTGCCGTTCCGCGTGTGCGCCGCGCCTTTGCCGTCGTAATTGGCGCGGACGGCGTACTGGCATGCCTGATAGAATTCCTGGAGATCCTCGCCGTTCGGGCCCTTGCCCCAAGGGTCGTAACCCCACAGAACGCACTTGCCCTGGGAGCCCGACGTGCAGGTGAGATACCACGCCGATGGATCACGGACATACCGGCCGTCGGCATCCCACCGCCCCGCAACCGGGAAGCCGGCGCTACGGCCATAAGCATCGGCATCGCAGGCCGATTGCCACGTCCGCGTAGTCGGATCGAGAAGGCTGAGATGGTGCAGAAGCACCGTGGCCTTCTCCCGCGACGGTTCGACGGAGTCGATCCGAAAGGTCGCGCCGTCCTGGGTCGTCAGCTCGGCACCAACTAGATCGCGCGAGGTGAGCGTCCGGCCGTCGGGCATCGACAGCGCGAACTGTTCGCCGACAACCCGGAGCGTCGCCTCCGCGGCAACTACGGGCGCTGCGAGGCCCAAGACGACGAGCAATGCTACAAGCGGGCGGCAGAGCGACATGGTCACAAATCCGTGCTGAGGGAGAGGATGGCCTGACGATCGTCGGCCAGCTTGTAGGCACCTGGAGCTAGGACGACGTATCCGCCTGCTCCAAGCAGGTTGGCGATCTGCGCTCGAATTACCGAATGCGTGCGCCCCACCGGGACGCGGTAGCGCAGCCCGACATCGACCGTCGCGTGCGGCGGCAGCCGGGTAATGCTGTCGGTCGTGACAACCTCATTGCCGCGCGCGGCGGCGGCAAGGTCGAACGACCAGCGCGGCGCGGCGGAGGGAGCCCATTCGACGTTCGCTTGAAGCTTGTACGGTGTCGAGCCGACCGGGCGATGACCGACCAGCCGCTGCGCCACCGCTGGCCCCGAGATTACCGCGTCGAGCAGCACCCCACCGGCGACGACGGTCCACCCGCCGCGCCGCGCGGTCAGCGAAACCTCGGCACCGCGGTTGCGTAGGTCACCGAGCGGCCCGAACAGGCCGGCGGCATCGACCGCATCATACGGCTTGGTCAGCTCGAAGACGCCGGCGATGAGCGTAACGGCGTCGCTCGGTCGAAAGCGAAGGCCGAGGTCGCTTTGACGCGTCCGGATCGCGGGGCTAAGACTGTTCCGGTTGATCGCGACATCGGGCGCTGCGCCGGCTTCCTCCAGTCCGGTCGTGTGCGAGGCGTAGACTACAAGCGTGTCGGCAAGGTTGATCGCGACCGACGCGTTCCACAGGATTGGTGCGTCCTGGGCCGTCGCCTCCTTCGCGCCAGGCACGGCGACTCGCTTGCGGTAGTCCGTTTTGAGCAGGCTGACGCTCGCCTCGCCGACCCCGGCCCACGACATGGTGTAGCTCAGCCCGGCGAACCACTGCCGGACGCGATCCGAGGTACGCTCACCTAAGTCGGGCGGCGGCTCGCTGCGCGGTGCGTCGGCGAAGATCGAGGTCTCACCGAAATCGAACGTATCCGATCCGCCGTAGCGGCTGTCGACCATGCGGCCGCGGACGCTGGCGACGAGAAGGTGGCGACGTGGGCCTTCTGCGAAGCCGTGCGCAAGTCTGACTTCGCCACTGTTGGAGACGTAACTTCGCGGTGGATCGGCGATGATGATCCGGTCCGCGAGCCCGTCGGGCGTCAGGCCGACAAGCAGTTGCGCAAAGGTGCTGCTCGACGTCCCCGACGAATGGAACGCGCCGACCCGCAGTGTCGTATCGTGGCCGAGCCCGGCGCTCGCCACCGCGCCGGCGTTGACGTTCGTGCCGCGATAGAGCGTCCACGCCGGCCCGAGATAGGCTCGTGGCAGCTGCGCCGGCGGCGACCCCTCGGCGGTCAAGTAAACGGGCGGCGCGGGATTGCCGAGAACGGGAGCATATTCGGCGAACGGGACGATCTCGACACCAGGTATGGGCCGCCAGCGTGCTATCGCGGCGGCCTGCAGATAATCGGCGTAAGTGCGGTCGCCGAATATGTCGTGATAGGCGCCGCCGCCGAGGCCAAGGCTCAGCGTACTGGTGACCGGGAGCTGAGCATCGGCCTCGAGGCTCGCGCTGCCCCAGCCGGTGCCGCGCTCGGCGACGGTCGCCGTCACGGCGTCGCCAGGGACCCGCAGCTGATAATCGACAATGCCGGTCGGCGCGGGGAAAGCGAAACCCTGCGCGGCGAGCCCGACGCGGATCGTCTCGCCGGCGACGAGATGCGAGGTCGGAGCCTCCTGCTGATCGAAATAGAGCCCGTCGATCCGCAGATTACCGGCAACGACCGCCGAGAAGCCGCGCACGTCGTCGGGCGAGTAGAGGCCAATGCTCTCCCGCCCGACCGTCGCACCGAACGCGTCTTCGGCCGAGCGTACAGCGTTCTCCTCGGCACGCTGCGCGAGGGCGGACTGGGCGACGCTGAGCCACACGATCCCGCACAAACCGGAAAGGATGTGTCGCATCGACATCGCGTCACTCCAGAAACATGCACCCCCCGCCGGCGATGACGAGGGGTGCGGACTGAAGACGGAAGCGGCGCTCAGCGGACAGTGACGACCGTGCCGTTGGCGAGGCGGATCTGTGAGATGATCGGCGTTACGGCATCGACGGCGTGCGGGGACGCGCCGGCGGCGGCGAAGCCGTTGATCTGGATGCCGTTGATGGTGATGCCGTTGAGCTTCAGCCCGTTCATCTGCATGCCGTTGAGCGTCAGACCGTTCATCTGCATGCCGTTCAACTTGACACCCGCGCTGGCCGGTGCCGCGACCACTGCGAGCGCTGCAGCGGCGATGGCGAAGAGCTTGATCATATCTTGTTCCCTCTCGATGGCTGCCGGCGGCGTTGGTGCCACCGGATGACCGCCTTATCGCCTCGCCTGGGGCGGTGACGGGAGGTGCAGCAAGCAACGGCAAAAGGCATGCGGGGGTTGCAAAAAGCCTCCGGTATCGCTCCGCTTCGCTGTATAGGGACCGTTGCACGGGTGTTGCACGGGCGCGATAGGCGGGGCGAGGGGGACGGGTGGACGAGTACGGCTTCGCCGCACGGCTGGCTTGGATCTTGAAGGCCGAGACGCTGTCGAACGGCCGCCTCGCGGCCGACATTGAGGTCGACAAGTCGCTCGTCGGCCGCTGGGTCGTGGGCAAGGTCGCCCCTTCGGCCTATAATCTCGGGCGGCTGACCCAGTATCTGGCGCGTCGCATCGACGGCTTTTCACTCCTCGACTGGGAACTGCCTCGCGCCGACTTCGAAGCGCGCGTCGCTAGGCCCGGCACGGCGGCGACAGTCGCCAGACCGCCCCTGTTGTGCCCCGACGAGTCGATCGCCGAGACGCGCATCTGGGCCGCGCGCTATGCCGGCATCTGGCGGACGTGGCGACTGACGAGTGCCGGCGACGTCGACTACCTGCGCGAGCACATGCGCTTCACCGCCGACGACGACCGCCTCGACGTCCGCGTGGCGAGCGACCGCATCGAGATGACTGGATATGGCCGCGTCTTTCGCCACCAACTTCTGTTATGGACGATCGAGCCCGTCTACGGCTCGGTCGCATTCGTGCTGTTCAACGGCCTCGTCCGGCCGAGCGACCGCCGGATCGGCGGCATTCTGTCGTCAGCCGCGTTCGACCAGGCCCGAACCCCGTTCGCCGAGCCGATCATCGCCGAGCACCTTGTCGACGCTGACTGGGATGAATGCCGCCGTTTACCGACCAACGTCGATCGACACGACGTTCCCGCCGACATTCAGATCGCGCTCGCCGTCGATGCTGGTCCATCGGCCTTTGCGGCTGGAATCGGGGCGATGATCCTACGCTTCGGGCCAGATCGTCATCGCAGATAAGTGGCCGCAGAGGCGTGCAGGCGAGGCTCTGCTAGAACGAACTGCCCCTCACGTCAGTATTTTGACTGACCATCATAAACTTTGTTCGCCCGATAGCCTCCATGAACGAATGTCTGCTTTCGAGACGACGCACGATGGCCGCGGTCGTGTGATTGTGGGGTCGTCAGTTATGGGCACAGTGGCTTCACCGCCGCGTTAAAGATGTATCTCGCCTTGCGAACCGCGCCATGACCACTCCGAATAGGATGTGCACGAGCGGGTGCTGGACGGCGCGCAGCGGCGGTTGACGCCACGGCAGCGACGTGACGTCGAGTGCGGGACCGATGATCTCATAGGCCGCGACGAAGAACGCGCTGCCGAACGCCACCCCGGCGCGCGTCCCGTCGGCGTCGTCGTCCACAACCGCGGCGTAGGGCAAGCCGACCAGCGCGGACCGCGCGAGATGACCGCCGTGCGTGACAAGCTGCTCGATCTCCGAGGCAGGCTCATCCCCATGGCCCGAGCCGATGCCAAGCTTAACAGCGGCCTCGCGCTCGAGCTCAATCAGCTCCGACGG
>CAXTQJ010000092.1:9106-9409 GCA_964246245.1 uncultured Sphingomonadaceae bacterium | reverse complement strand
CCCTCGCGCCTTCGACGGGTCGATCTACGTCTTATCCCTGTCGCGGTCCCAGAGCAATGACGGCGACCTGACGCCGCTGCACCCAAGCGGCGGCAACATCTCGCAGATGGTCTACGCGCTGGGCGGCTTCGGCGCCGCCTGCCTCACGGCGGCCTACATGCGCCGGTCGACGAGCGTCGCCGCCTTCGTCGCCGCCGTCACCTTCTGCACCACGCTCCACCTCGCCTTCGCCTTCCTCGACGTCGTGACCGGCGCCACGCACACCGGCTTCCTCCTCGATCCGATCCACACCGCCAGCTATTC
>CAXTQJ010000092.1:6876-9027 GCA_964246245.1 uncultured Sphingomonadaceae bacterium | reverse complement strand
TAGCCTTCCTCATCGCTTTCCTGGTCTACGCCGTGGCCACTGCGTCGTTTCGCGGCCGGACGCGGCCCTTGTTCATCGCGTTCTGTTCGCTCGCCGGGCTCGTGGCCTTGTCGGGCCTCGTGATCATGTTCGTGCCGGCCGTGGCCGACATCGCCCAGACGGTCGTCACCGACAGTCTCCTGACGAAGTCGAACAGCGACTCGGCGATCGAACGCGGCATGATGAACACGCAAGCCTGGCAGGTGTTCAAGGACACGTCCGGCGTGGGCGCCGGCATCGGCTCGACCCGGGCGTCGAACTACGCCCTCGTCCTGCTATCGAACCTCGGCCTGCCGGGCTTCTGCCTCTTCGTGGCGATGCTCCTGGCGCTCGTCTTCGGTCGTCTCGACAACGGCTTGCAGAGAGAGGCGCGCGCCATCGTGTGGGCGGCGCGCGTCGGCATCGTCACCATCGTGCTGCTGGCGCGCGCGCTCGGCTTCGGCCGCAATCCGGCGCTCGACGACGCGACCGCGCGGTCCGTCGCCGAGGCTGCGCTGCCCGGCTTCGTCGCCGTCGCCGCGACGGTCGATCCGCACGCCCGGACCGGAACGGTCACCGGCCGCGACGGCCGCACCGCCACCGTTCGCCCGCACGGCGACCGCTGGGTGGTGCGCACATGACGGGCGCAGGCCGCCGGCGGGAACGCGCGACATGACGCTGCCCGATCCGGTGACGATCGCGACGCCGGCGTTCATCGCGCTGGTCCTGGTCGAGATGGTCGCCGTCCGCCTCGGCGCGCGCGGCGACTACGACTGGCGCGACACCTTCACCTCGCTGACGATGGGCTTCGGCTCGACGATGGCGGCGGTGGTGTTCGGGTCGACGATCGTCGCGACCTATGCGGCGGCCGCGCGGTGGCACCTGTTCGCGATTCCCGTGACGTGGTGGGCGGGGGCGCTGTGTTTCGTTCTCGACGACCTCGCTTACTATGCCTTCCACCGCAGCGCCCACCGCGTCCGCTGGTTCTGGGCGAGCCACGTCATCCACCATTCGAGCCAGCACTATAACCTGACGACCGCGCTGCGGCAGACGTGGACCGGCTTCTGGTCGCTCAGCTTCGCCTTCCGCTTGCCGCTGCTGCTGCTCGGCTTCGACGTCCGGCTCGTCCTGTTCGTCGCCGGGGTCAACTTGATCTACCAGTTCTGGGTTCATACCGAGGCGGTGCGGCGACTGCCGTTCGGCCTCGAATGGGTGCTCAACACGCCGTCGCACCACCGCGTCCACCATGGCAGCAACCCGCGCTACCTCGACCGCAACTATGCCGGGGTGTTCATCGTCTGGGACCGGCTGTTCGGCACCTTCGAGGCCGAAAGCGACGCCGAGCCGGCCCGCTACGGGCTGGTCCACAACCTCGCCAGCTTCAATCCCGTTGTCGCCGCGACGCACGAGTGGGTCGCGATCGCGCGCGACCTCAAAGCCGCGAAGTCATGGCGCGGCCGGTGGATGGCGGTCGCCGGTCCGCCCGGCTGGGTCGAGAGCGGCGAAGCGAGCACCGCCGACGCGATCCGCGCCGCATGGGCGGCGCGAACGGCAGCGGCGGAATAGCCCTCTCCCCGTAGGGGGAGGGGAAGCCCCCTACCGCGCCCCTGCCACCGACGCCGACGGCTTCTTGAAGCGGTAGGCGAACTGGTCGGTATGGCCGCGGATCGCCGGGTCGAACACCAGCTTCGAATGATCGTCGGCCGGATTGGCCAGCACCTTCGATTCGCCGTCGAAGGCGAACCCGGCCGCGATCACCTCGGCCTTGACCACCGCGGGATCGATGCGGTGGAGCGTCCTGGTCACGTCCGCCGGCGCACCCGCGGCGGCGGCATGGTCGATGATGACGTACAGGCCGCCCGGCTTCAGCGCGGCGAACACCGCCTTGTTGACGTTGGTGGCCATGTCGGGTGCGGCGTTGTGCAGGTCGTGGTAGTTCTGCGCGGTCCAGATCACGTCGACGTCCTTGATCGCGGGATCGAGCAGCCCCGACACGACGGTGACGTCGCCGTATGCCGGCTCGGCGGCGATCGCAGCGAGCGTGGTCACGGCGTCGGGATCGTGGTCGGCGACGACCTTGGGGACGACGGCGACGACGCTGCCGCCGGGCTTGACCGCAACCGCGAACAGCCG
>CAXTQJ010000092.1:5525-6866 GCA_964246245.1 uncultured Sphingomonadaceae bacterium | reverse complement strand
GGACTGCCGATGCGCCGCGGCGGCGGTGCCGGCGAGCAACATGGCGGCGCACAGGCAGGCGGTGGCGCGGCGCATCGGCAGTCCTTCCCGGTTGATTACGGCGGCGTCTACCCCATCGCGGCCACGGCGCGAAGGATCAAATATTGGTCCAGAAGCACGGGTGCGGCGACAATGTCCTGCCGTTCGGCGGGTACAAGGAACCGGGCTGGGGCCGCGAGCGCGGGCGCGATGTGCTCGACCAGTATTCGAGACCAAGGTCGTTGCCGGCCCGCTCTGAGAGCGGCCGCCTATTCGGCCTTGGGCAGGCTAAGGACGAAGCGCGCGTCGGCCGCGGCCTGAAGGTCGCCACCGCCGCGGCGGACGAGCGACAGCCCCTCGAGCGTCGCCACGTCGGGGCGGAGCAGTCGCGCGTGGAGGGAATAGCCGAGGTCGTACAGCGCGCGGTCGGTCGCGGCGAACTCACCGGCGACGAAACTCGTCTCGATCACGATCGGCAGGCGGTGGCGGCCGGCGTGGAGCTTGGTCCCCTTCAGCGCCGCGCGCAGGCCGGGTTCGAACCACGACGCCTCGATCCGCGCGTTGCCGGTGGTGTCGACGGGGGTGGCGACGACCATGGTCGGGAAGTGGACAGTCTGCGTCTGGATGAGCTGCCCGGCGGCAGCGGGCTTGAGGGTCAGGCGATCGCCGCCGGCGTCGACCGTGGCGACCAAGAGGAGGCGCGGCGCGGCGCGGACCGGCGGCGCCGCGGTCGCCTTGGCCGCCGCGACCGTTCGCTCCTGATGCGCGTCCCAGTAGCTCAGCCCCGATACGACGAGGGCGAGGATGCCGACGACCTCGCCGAGCGTGATCCAGCGGCGGCGGGTCGCGACACGTTCGGTTTCCTTCATGGTGCGTGTCTAATGCGACGGCGGCGACGCGTCACCCCGGCGCAAGATCTTCCCGCTCGCGGGGAGGGGGACCGCGCGCCTTCATCAGGCGCGTGGCCGAGGGCGGTCGGCTGAAGGGTCACGGCCACCCGCCCGACCGCCTCTCCGTCGCCCAAGAGCGCGTTACCTCCGTGCGAGCGGGGGGATCACACCGGGCGGAGAGGATCGCCCAAAAAAGGGCCGGATGGTTGCCCATCCGGCCCAGTCGGGTTTCCTTGGGGAGGAACGGGTCAGTAGTTGTAGGCGCGCTCGTCGTGCGACGTGATGTCGAGCCCCTCGCGCTCGGCATCCGCGCTCGGGCGCAGGCCCATCGTCTTGTCGACGATGAAGTAGAGGATCGCCGAGCCGATGCCCGACCACGCCAGCGTCAGCAGCACCGCCTTCGCCTGGATGATCAGCTGCGCCACGGTGTCGT
>CAXTQJ010000092.1:0-5515 GCA_964246245.1 uncultured Sphingomonadaceae bacterium | reverse complement strand
GTGTCGTAGTCGGCGGGCTTGCCGGCGGTCGATGGGAAGGTGGTGAAGTCGACCAGCCCCTGCCCGCCGAGGTTCGGGTTGGCGACGATGCCGGTCGCCAGCGCGCCGACGATCCCGCCGATGCAGTGGACGCCGAACACGTCGAGGGTGTCGTCGTACTTGAACGCCGCCTTGACCTTGGTGACGAAGAGGAAGCAGATCGGCGAGACGACGAAGCCCAGCACGATCGACGTCATTGGCGCGGCGAACCCGCTCGCCGGGGTGATCGCGACGAGGCCGGCGACCGCGCCCGATGCCGCGCCGAGCATCGTCGGCCGGCCGTGGACGACCTGGTCGACCAGCGCCCAGCTGACCGCCGCCGCCGCGGTCGCGACGAAGGTGTTGATGAACGCCGTCGCGGTGACGCCGTTCGCCTCAAGGTTGGAGCCGGCGTTGAAGCCAAACCAGCCGACCCACAGCAGCGACGCGCCGATCATCGTCATGGTCAGCGAGTGCGGCGGCGTCGCCTCCTTGCCGTAGCCCAGCCGCTTGCCGATCATCAGGCAGCCGACCAGCCCTGCGATGCCGGCGTTGATGTGGACGACGGTGCCGCCGGCGAAGTCGAGTGCGCCGAGGTTGAACAGGAAGCCGGCGTCGGTCTTCGCGTCGGGCAGGAAGTCCGGCCCGGCGAAGTACCAGACCATGTGCGCGATCGGGAAGTAGACGACCGTCATCCACAGCACGACAAAGACCATCAGGCTGCTGAACTTGACCCGCTCGGCGAACGCCCCGACGATCAGCGCCGGGGTGATGCAGGCGAACGTCATCTGGAAGACGACGTAGGCATATTCGGGGATGTAGACGTTGTTCGAGAACGTCGCGGCATAGGTCGACGACGACACGCCGATCAGCAGCGCCTTGGACAGGCCGCCGAAGAACTGCGTCGGGCCGCCGGTGAACGCCTCGCTGTAGCCCCAGCAGCACCAGATGACCGCGACGATCGACACGATCATGAACACCTGCATCAGCACGCTGAGCATGTTCTTGGTCCTGACCAGCCCGCCGTAGAACAGTGCGAGGCCGGGGATCGACATCATCAGGACGAGGAGGGTCGAGACGAGCATCCAGCTGGTGTCGCCCTTGTTGGCCATGTCGGCCTGCTGCACCGCGGTCGGGGCCTTGATCAGCGCCGCCGCCGCCCACGCCGGTGCGCTAAGCGTTGCAGCGGCTCCCGTGGCGATCAGGGATTTCAGGAGTTTCATGCTCGGTCGTCCCCCTTAAAGCGCGGTTTCGTCGGTTTCGCCGGTGCGGATGCGGACTGCGCCGGCGACCTCGGTGATGAAGATCTTGCCGTCGCCGATGCTCCCGGTCTGCGCCGCGGACTGGATCGTCTCGACCACGCTCGCGAGGATGTCGTCGGCGACGACGATCTCGAGCTTGATCTTGGGCACCATGTTGGTGGTGTATTCGGCGCCGCGGTAGATTTCGGTCTGCCCCTTCTGACGACCGAAGCCCTTGACCTCGCTGACCGTCATGCCCTGGACGCCGACCGCGGTCAGCGCCTCGCGGACCTCGTCGAGCTTGAACGGCTTGATGATCGCGATGACGAGTTTCATGGCTGTACGACGCCCCTCCCGGCCTGTCAGTGAGCACTGCAAACTTCGTGCCATTGGCATTGCGCTTGTGCGGTGCAGCAAAGACGCCGCAGCGATGACCAAAAAAGCGGCGGACGGATGACAAGTGCCTGTTAATCAGGCGATCACTGCCGTCGATGACGCAGGTGCTCGTCATCGTCGGCGTTGCGACGTTCGGTGCTCAGCTTGGCGATGAATGATCGAGCTGACGCGCGATAAGGCGAGCGGGGCTCCGGTGCCAACAACGCCGGAAGCCAATTTGAGCCCGAATGCACCAACATCCGAGTCCAGAAGAATGCGGGTAGTACGCCTTCGGAGCAACACACGCTGACGCGCCTGTCACCACGACCACCGCGACCGTCTGTAAGAACCGTCAGCCGCCGAGATCACCCAGCAGCGCCTTCGCCGCCGCTTCGTCGTCCGCGTCGACCATCAGGCGGACGCCGGAAATACCGCTGCCGATGACCGACGCAATGCCGCCGTCGAACAGCACGGCCGCGATCCCCGCCGTCTCGAGCCGACCCCGCGCGATCTCGCCCGCAACCCGGTCGAACAGTGTCTCGACGACGACGAGTGGCATCAAGCGGCTCTGCCGAGCGCCATCAGGTGTACGGCAGCTCGGTCGGCGGCCGGACCGGCAGGCCGTCGATGCTGCGATCGCGCGCGGCGTACTTGGCGAGGCGCTTCGCCGGCTCCTCCTGCGCATGGAACTTGCGCAGCGTCTGGCGCTCGCGCTCGAAGGTCATGACCGGAACGCCCCAGCCGCACGACGCCTGGGCGCTGTCGACGGTGATGTCGAAGATCTGGCGCACGCCGCGCTCGATAGTGAAGTGCGCGGCGAGGTCGGCGAAGCCGGCGTCCTGCGGCAGGACCGGTACGCCGCGACCGTAGAGCCGGTAGAGCAGCGCGCTGCGGTCGAAGGCGCAGAACAGAATCGTGATCCGCCCGTCGGCGACGAGGTGGGCGTGGGTCTCGTTGCCCGACCCGCCGTAGTCGAGATAGGCGACCCGGTTCGGCCCCAGGACGCGGAAGGCGTCCATCCCTTTCGGGCTGAGGTTGATCCGCGCGTCCGGCGCGGCGGTGGCAACGAAGAACATCGGCTGCGCCTCGACGAAGGCGCGGTGCTTGGCGTCGATCTCGGTGAACCACTCCACCGCGCTACGCCGCCGTCCCGCCGACCGTCAGTCCCTCGATCAGCAACGTCGGCTGGCCGACTCCGGCGGGGACGCTCTGCCCCGCCTTGCCGCAGGTGCCGACGCCCTCGTCGAGCATCAGGTCGTTGCCGATCGCCTTGACCCGCGTCAGGACGTCGGGGCCGTTGCCGATCAGCGTCGCGCCCTTGATCGGCGCGCCGAGGCGACCGTTCTCGATCCGGTAGGCCTCGGTGCAGCTGAAGACGAACTTGCCGCTGGTGATATCGACCTGCCCGCCGCCGAAGCTCTTGGCGTAGATGCCCGACCGCGCCCGGCTGAGGATTTCGCCTGGGTCGTCCTTGCCGGCGAGCATGAAGGTGTTGGTCATCCGCGGCATCGGCGCGTGGGCATAGCTCTCGCGGCGCCCGTTGCCGGTCGGGCGAACGCCCATCAGCCGCGCGTTGAGGCGATCCTGCATATAGCCCTTGAGGATGCCGTCCTCGATCAGCACGGTCCGCTCGGTCGGTGTCCCCTCGTCGTCGATGGTCAGCGACCCCCGCCGCGCGTCGATCGCGCCGTCGTCGACCACGGTCACCCCCGGCGCGGCGACCTGGCTTCCGACCAGCCCGGCGAAGGCCGACGTGCCCTTGCGGTTGAAGTCGCCCTCAAGCCCGTGGCCGATCGCCTCGTGGAGGAGGATGCCGGGCCACCCGGGGCCGAGGACGACGGTCATCTCGCCCGCCGGCGCGTCGACCGCGTCGAGGTTGACCAGTGCCTGGGCCAGCGCCGCGTCGATCGCGCCGTTCCATGTCTCGGGCTTGAGCAGGGCATCGTACAGGTAACGGCCGCCCAGCCCGTGGACGCCGGTCTCGCGGCGGTCGCCGTTCGCCGCCACTACCGACACGTTGAGACGGACGAGCGGACGGACGTCGCGGGCGCGCTGGCCGTCGGCGCGGACGATCTCGACCACCGACCACGACCCGAGCAGCGACACCGACACCTGGACGACCCTGGGGTCGCGCGCCCGCGCCGCCGCATCGATCGCCTCGAGCAACTCGACCTTCGCCTTGAAAGGGATCGCCGAAAGCGGGTCGGCGGCGGTGTAGAGCTGGCGGTTGGTCCGCGGCAGATCGAGGCTGGCGGTGCCGCCGTGGCCGCCGGCGACCACCTTGACCGTGTCGGCGGCGCGGCGGATGGCGGCGTCGGACAGCTCGTTGGCATGGGCGAAGCCGGTCGTCTCGCCGCTGACGCCGCGCAGGCCGAAGCCCTGCGACGTGTCGAACGTCGCCGCCTTCAACCGCCCGTCGTCGAAGCTGAACGATTCGCTCGTCGCGTACTGGAGATAAAGCTCGCCGTCGTCGCACCCGGCGAGCGCGTCGGCGACCAGCCGCTCGGTGCGAACCGGATCGAGATCGGTGTCGCGGTAGAAGGTCGTCGCGGGATCGAGCATGGTCATGCGGTCAGATATAAGGCGGCGACGCGGCGAGGGAAGCGGCGAAGTTCACGAATCAGGCGACCGCGCCGTGCGGAGCCATTTCGCAGCCGCATCGTTCCTGCCATCGCGACCGATCGTCGGCGCGCAGGAGGAGAGGCGACATGAGCGTCAAGGGCGAAATCAAGGAAGCCGCCGGCTTTGTCGAGGAAGAACTGTTCGAGCACGGCAAGACCGCCGACAGCAAAGCGAAGGCGCAGGACGGCCGCGATCTCCGTAACGAGGGCCGCGTCGACGACGGCAAGCTGCCGAAGACGACGACTCCGGGAACGGGACACAAGGAGTAGAGTCACGCCTGATCCTCCCCGCCTTTGCAGGGAGGTGGCACGGCGAAGCCGTGACGGAGCGGCGGACGGGCGAGCGGCCGAAGCCACCCGATCGACCACCCTCCCGCGCTCCGTGCCCCCCCCGCAAGCGGGGAGGACCTAGTGCGGAAAATTACACGTCAGCGCCCACCGCACGCCTGGCCGGTCGAGTTCGATCCGGCTGCAATAATCGAGGACATCGCGGCCGATCAGGATCCACGGCGGCTGCGCCTTCTTGTGGCGCGCGGTGACGGTGATCGCGTCGTCGTCCTGCTCGGCGCTGCTCGTCCCCGCCTTGGCGCGCGCGTCGAGTTCCTTCGCCCGCGCCTCGGTGATGCGCGCCGCCGGCGCGATCAGCGGCAGGCCGAGGATCGTCGCGCCGGAGGTCGGCACGACCCGCTCGAACGGCAAGCCGGTCGCGGGGAAAGGATGCCACAGCCCGACCTTGCCGGTGCGGCGGAACATTCCCGCCTTCTCGAGCAGCTGCGCGGCGCGGCCGTTGAACAGCGTTTCGGGGCTGACCACGTCGAGGATGACGTGCACCTTCTCGCCGCCGATCTCGGCGATCATCGCCGCGTCGCCCCTGCCCTTGCGACCGATGCCATAGACCTTGCCCCCCGCCGGCGCGGTGGCCTGCGTCACGACGACGTGCGCGGCGGGAACGGCGAGGAGCGAGACGACGCCGTCGCTGTCGTCAGCGAGCGCCTTGTCGAACCAGATCGTCGGCACCGTCGCCGCCGGCAGCCCGGCGACGCCGACGTCGTAGAGGTTGCCGCGGATCAGCGCCTCGCCGCCCGGCATCAGGTTCGACTTGAACGTCTGCTTGCCGATGAACGGGAAGGGCTTGAGCCGCGCCCGCGTCGCGGGGGCGAGGTTGAGCAGCAGCGCCTTGTCGAAGCCGAGCGCGACGCGGACGGTGAGGTCGGTGTTCTTGATCCGGATGCGCGCCATCGGCTGCGGCGCGGCAAACGC
>CAXTQJ010000091.1:0-9424 GCA_964246245.1 uncultured Sphingomonadaceae bacterium | reverse complement strand
ACGGGCGTCCGTTCTTGAGCATTTGTTAGAGACGTCCGAGCGGCGGCTTTTGGGGGTTTCGCCGGCTCATACTCTTGCGGGAGAGCACTTAGTTTGGGCGCCGCACCGCTTTTGAAAGCGCCTCATCGTAGCCCGCGTTCCGAGCAGTTATATTCGATAGGCCACACATGAGGGCGACGACCTCGGCTTGACGGCGGCAGCCGGTCTTCGCAAGCACCGCACGAACTTGGTTGCGGATTGTCGTTACCGACAAGTCGGCGTTGAGCGCGATCTTCCCGACTGAATCTCCGGCGCTCAGCTGTCTTGCGATCCTTGCCTCGGAAGGTGTTAGGTCAAACAACGACTGGACCAACTCGGTCGCTGGGGCGTGGACCGGCGCAACAGGAGTAAGAACAAGGACACCGGCGCCACGGACGAACACATCCCGCGCAAGTTCGCGTACGGGGATGATGTGCGCGACCAGAGCGGCTGCGCCGTTCCGGGCCTTGATCGCGAAGGAGCGCACACCCTTTCGCTTGTTGCCCGGCGCATCGAGGCTGCCGATGGCCTGTCGGAGAATCGCGTCGGCGGCTGGATCGACGAGGGCAAAGCGATCGCGCGCTTCCCACCGGACAAGATCTTCCAGACCCTCAATCAGCGGATTGACGGCGAGGATGCATCCGGCCGCGTCGAAGACCAGGGCGGGAATGCCGATGGCGGCCAGCATCGCCCCGATCGCCTGCGCGCGCTGGAGGCGGAGCCGGGTGGCGATTAGTGCGCTCCGCGCGAGATGGGGGCGCAGGATGTCGAGCTGATCGACCGCCGCCGCGCCGACGGGCCCGAGTTCGCGGTCGCGTTCGAAGGTGATGACCATCGTCTCGCCCGTCGGCAGCGGTATGGCGGTAGCGGCTGCCCAGCCTAGACCGAGCGGCCACAGGACGTCGCGATACAATGGGTCCTCGCCCATTTCCGCCTCGTCCCGGTACCCGGCTTGGTCGGTAAGGAAGCCACAGTGCCGCAGCCCGACCAAGCGTCTGAAGCGCTCGCCGCAGGCCATCAGGTCGTGACGCTGCAGACCGTCCCAGACCGCCGCCAAGCTGTCCGACGCGGTCCAGCCGAGAACCTCGGTGTCGGCGGTCAGCAACGCTCCGCCCCGCGCCGCGGCGATCGTTGCGATGTCGTCAAGAACGCCCGGCCACGACTCCGGAACGAATGCACATTCGTAAATCCGGTCGATCAGGGTATCGTACACTTTGCACTCGCATAGTGACTGAGGACATCTTGAGTAGCCAAGGCCATAAAGCACCTCATCCACCAACAAAAAATGTTGGGCTTTGATCCATTCTGATCATGCGCGGACGCGGGGAGAGGCCGATACTGCCCGGACTCGGTGACTGCATGGGATCGCCGCGAGCGAGCAAAGGACAGCCCAGCCTTGAACATCGCGGGGCCCACTGCGGCGCACCACGTTGGCAGCGCGATAACGACGGTCCGACCGTTACACACACCTTGGGAGGATTTATGGCAATCGGAAGCCAGAAAGCCGACGGCATCTTTTCGACCGGATTGGAGCAGGCGGTAAATTTCGTGCCGCCAGTGCCGCCCCACATCGCCACCTTCGTCATGGACAGCTTGAGTATTCTGGACACGCGGTCGCGCCATAACGACACCGACTATGTCTATCTCGCCGCCACGGTCGGCGCCAACGATCCGGTCTATGCGACCAGGCCGCTGGGCGATCTCAACAATGGCACGCACGGCGTCGCCCTGAGCGTCGAGGTCGACATCCCCGACGACGACACGATCGTGGTGTTCAGTTATGTCGTCATCAACAGCGGACATGGCGACAGCGGCGCCCGCGAGCGAGCCGCCCAGTCCGCCCTGTCGACGATCGGCAAGGAAATCATCGCGCATGGCGCCGTGTCGGCCGGCGCGATCGTCGTCGGCACCATCCTCGTTCCGATTGTCGTCTCCGCGCTGGCCGCCGTCGCGGGGATACTGGCGCTGACCGAGGTCGGCCTCATCCTGTTCGCCGACTGCGACGGGGTCGTCGCGGCGGGCGCGCTGCCGTTCCGATGCAGCGATCTCATCGCCCGGACGAATGCGGGGCATCATGTTACCGACGTCCAGGCCCATGCCGGCACCGACTCGCCGATCGGTTGCGGCTCAAACTCGCGCTATTCGACGACGTGCCACGTCACCACCAGACCCGCGATCCAGACCGTCCTCGATCTCAACGGCGAATGGGCCGGCGGCCCCTTCATCACCGTGCACGGCGATACGATCGCGATCGACATGTCGTCGTCGCACCGGCCCGCGGCGCACGGGACTATCGTCGACGCGACGCACATCTCGGTCGATTTCCCCGACGACAAGAGCTATACCGGCATCCTTCAGGCGCCGAACATCATCAAGTGGTCGAACAACTCGACGTGGACCAAGGTCGTCGCGACTACGCCGATCATCGACCTCAACGGCGGCTGGATGAGCGGCGGCGTTCTCGGGCCAAGGATCAAGGTCGAAGGCAATCTGCTGTCGGTCGACATGTCGGCGCTGAATCGGCCGAACGCGACGGGCAATATCGTCAACGGCTCGACAATCTCGGTCCACTTTCCCGATGCCCAGACGTTCACCGGAGTGCTTCAGCAACCCGATATGATCCGATGGTCGAACAACTCGACATGGACCAAGTTCGACCGTTCGGTCATCAAGCATCTCTTCGTGCTGGTGATGGAAAATCGCGCCTTCGACCATCTGCTCGGCGCCCAGGGGATCACCGGAACGGACACGAGGACGGGGCAACCGACCCGGGCCGAGGGTAGCGCCCCGTCATCGTTCCAGCGGGGCAGCATCCTGTCGGACAGCGCCTTCACCAACGACTATGGTGGTCGGCACTACCCCGTCTCGCCGACTGCCGGCGACAAGACGTTCCATACCCACGACGTCAATCACCAATTCCCCAACGTTCTGACGCAGCTCTGCGGCGAGGCGGCAGGGGCGACCTTCGCGGCGAACGGTGGTTTGCGCGGTGGCGATTACCCGCCGATCGTCGATGCGGACAAACGCGGCTTCGCCGCCGACTATGCCGCGCACTCCGACGTCGACAACCCGGGCGAGCCGATGCGGTGCTTCGCGCCGGGCGACCTGCCGGTCCTGACCGCGCTCGCCAAGGAGTTCGTGCTGTGCGACCACTGGTTCAGCGCGATGGCCGGGCCGACCGAGCCCAACCGTATGTTCGTCCACGCCGCGTCGTCCGGTGGCTGGGACGACTCGCCAACCAACTCTCAATATGAGGAGATCTATGCCGAGAAGGTCGCGGGCGCCTCCGGCCACGGCATCAAATTCGACAATGGTACTATCTTCGATGCACTGCGCCGGGCGAAGGTGCCGTTCCGCATCTATGCCGGCGACCAGTTCCCGCAGGTTGGCCTCCTATCGGGGATCAGCCTCTTTTCCGACGTCGACGACTTCGAAGACTTCGCCGGCGACATCAACGAGCCAACCTACAACGCCGCGTACACGTTCATCGAGCCGAAATACGAAACGATTTCGCAAAACATCGGCCTGCCGTTCGTCAACAATTCGCAGCACCCGGCGAACGGCGTGGCAATCGGCGAGGCGCTGATCAAGCGCGTCTACGAAACGATCCGGAATTCGCCGCTGTGGAACCGCAGCATGCTGATCGTCACGTGGGACGAGCATGGCGGCTTTTTCGACCATGTCACGCCCCCGCGCGCCGCGCGCATCCCGGCCGGATCGCCGCCCAAGGACATCGAGGGCAAGAACCACGGTTATATGTTCGACCAGTACGGCCCGCGCGTCCCGGCGGTCGTGATCTCGCCGTGGTGCCCGCAGAACATGATCGAGCATCGCCAGCTGGAGCATTCGGTCATTCCGGCGACGATCGAGCAGCTCTTCGGTCTGCCGCCGCTGACCGTGCGCGACGCCGCCCTCGTCGGCCTCCACATGCTCGCGACGCTCGACACGATGCGCAACGTCGTCACGCGGATTCCGGACGCCGTCACCGTCGCCGAACCAGCCGGTCCGGTGCTGGCGACGACGCTCGCCACCAACGCATCGGCGCCGGCAGTCGCCACGATGGGTGGCGCGACGGTTTCGCCGGCTGCGCCGGACGTGGGGGTGCCGGTCGTCGCGCCGCTTTCGTCGTCGCCGCTCAACTTCGGTGATCCGCGGTTGCCGGCGGCGCTGGCGGTCGCGGTCAAGGCGCATATGGAGGCGGTGCCGGCGGAGGCCGACGCCATCAGAGCCCGCGGTTTCAACCTGAAGACGGTCGACGATCTCGCGCGGTATCACGCGGATATCACCCCGATCGTCGCGCAGGCTAGGACGGCGGCGCGCCAGCAGAAGTTGATCACACGGAAGCAAGGCGTGGTCGCGGCGGGTCCAGTCGTCGCGGTCCACGAGATGGTCAAAGCCCAGGTCGTCGGCGCTTGAGCGGCGCCTACTTGCCCTTCCGCTTGCTGCTCATCGCGGTCGCAATGTTTGGTTCGGTCGCCGTCGCGGCGCCGCATTTGACGGTATCGACAGCAACCGACGGTTCGACGATCTACCGCATCGACCAACTGGAGGTTACGCAACCGCTGACCGCCTATCCCGGCGTGGTGTTGCGGCAGGGCGACGTGCTTCACGTCGCGGCGGGCGGCTGCGTCCAGACGGGCGGCAGTGGCCTGACTTGGAAGCGCTTCGTCGACCCGACCGGCGCGAATGCCGAGCGGATATACAGCGGCACGCTGGAGATCGCGGGCGCGACGCCGCTGCCGCGCGGGCGGATCGCGAATTGGATCGGCGTCCCGATCGCGGTCACGGCCGCGGCCGCCACGCTTCAGATCGGCTACCAGGACGACGGCTACGGCGACAACGGCTACGACCATCCCGATCCCGGCACGGACGGTCAGTGCGTCGGCCAGGGTCCGGCATGGGTGACGATCACCGTCGCTAAGGGCGCGCCGCCGCCGGCAAGCGATCCCCGTTACAACGAGGTCGCGATGAAGTCAGTTCACAACGCGTACCAGCGCGACGAATCGCTGCCCGACATGCTCGGTTTCCACCACCTGCGCTCGGTTGAGATCGACATCCACGACAGCAACGAACGCGACCAATGGCCCGAGCTAAACCGCGACTGGTACGTGTATCACAACACCGGCGTCGGGGCAGACGACAGCTCGACGTGCCGCAAGCTGTCCGACTGCCTGCGCCTGCTGCGCGCCTATCATCAGGCGGCGCTGAACCACGAGATCATTACCGTCTTCATCGACCTCAAGGACGGCTTCCGCGCTCAGCGGCAACAGTCGGCGCAGGATTTCGAGCAGGCGCTGCTCGACTGGCTTGATCCCGACCGCGCCGATTATCTTACACCCGCCGTGCTCGCCGCGCGCTGCCACCCCGGTCCCGCGCGGCGCGGCGACTGCGGCTGGCCGCACCTGTCCGAACTCCGCGGCAAGTGGGCGATCGTTCTGACGACCAACGGCTCGCTGCCGACCTACCTCAACTGTTCGAACCCCACCGCTGTCGGCACCACCTGCGCCGTCCGCCGGCTTGCGTTCGTCGCGCCCGAGCTGTGTCTGTCGGGCGACGATCCGCTGGTATCGTGTCCCGACACGGCGATCGCGGCACACCCCGAAGCGCGGTTCTTCAACCTTAATGCAGCCCAGCCGTCGCTCCTCGCGTTCGGCCCCGTGCTGCGGCTCAAGGGCTTCATCGCTCGCGCCTATGGCCTCAGCCCGGCGAACGGCGATTGGCCCGCAGCGCTCGCGAACGGCATCGAACTCCCGTCGACTGACGAGGTGAACGCCGCCCCGCCGACGACGATGATCACCGCGAACGCGCAGGGCTGGCCATTCGCCTGCCTGCACGAAGACTGCAACGCGCGGGCCGCCGACCAGCCGACGCTCGGCGTCCGGGTCGCTTCGGGCGACATCTCGGGTCACAGCGACGACTTCGTGTTCGCCGAGGCGCGGCGGACGCCCGCGCAGATCGAGACGCGGTTGTTCGCGCCCGGCTCGTCGGTCGCGGAATGGGCGAAAGCCTGCCTGATGGCGCGCGCCGCAATGACCGCGACCGCCGCGTATTTCGCGATCTGCCGCAGCGCGGATAAGCACGCACCGTTCATACAATACAGGCTCGCCGACGGCGCCGACACCGCGCAAGTAGAGATCGACCCAAACGTCTTCAAGCCCGATCTTGACGTCAGCCGTGAGAGCATCACGGCGTTGCGGCTGTCTGCTTCAAGCGATGGCCGCTGCTTTACAGCGGAAGCATCGCCTGATGGTGTAATCTGGCAGCCAGTCGGCAGCCGCATGTGCTTAGCCGTCGCGCTTACGCATCGGGGCATCGCCGCCAGCTCGCACGGCAGTACGCCGGTCAGCTTCGGCTACGTCGGGCTCAAGCTCGACGGAGTGAGTGCAACATCGACCGCACTGAACGTCGCCAGCCGCATCGGGTCCGTTCAACGGGCAGTGATTGCCGACCGTCCCTTGTGAATGCTTACGACCGATGATCGTCTCTGCACGGCGAATTATAGCGTTGATATCTCGATGAACGGGCGTCCGGTTTTGGATGTCGGCGCTAAGGCGTTAAATGTCTGGATGTGGGTGCGTCATCATGCGCGAGAAGGCTGTCCGCAGCAAGAAATCGCGTCGTCCAAGGTGCTGTCTCGAAAAAAGTAATACGGAGGTTCGGCGTTCCGGCTGACGCGCGCGTGGAAGCTACATCCTATTTCAGTGGACTATCGTTTCAGGCTCCCCATTTTCTGACGGTCGGACCCCTGGCGCCTGATTGACGTCGGTGATCAGGGCGGCTTGGCCGCGACCCGGCCGCCCCCGGTATGTGGATGGATCAGGCTGTGTATGCGACGGAACGGCGGCGTACGGCCCCGCCGACTAGGCCGAACCCCACGACCATCAGCGCCCACGCCGCCGGTTCGGGAACCCTACCGACCGGTACATCGTAGGTCACGCCGATGCTGCGCGAGCCGAAGCTGGTCAGTTTGAAGTCGCCCGAATATAGCCCGCTCGGCGTGCCCGCATCGCCGATACCGTTATAGGTGGCGTTGACTAGGATCGTCAGCGTGTTCGTCGCGCCGAGGGTGAAGAACGCCGTGTCCGTTCCCGTCACCAGCCCGTTGGCCGACCCGTCGTATCCCGTCGCCAGATAGACGACGGGCGTCCGTGGTCCGCCGTGCGTGAAGACGAAGTCGCCGGGTGTCGGGACGTTCGTCGCGAAAATGCCCGACGTAGCGAGGACGTTGCCATTCAGTTCGAGAACGAAGCGATCGTCGGCGGCGACGCTGTCGTACGACAGGGTGGCACCAACGGCATTGGCCGGGAGGAAGAACTGGGTGGAGAAGACCGCCAGTCCATCGAATGCCGCCGGCGATGCCCCGGGCACCGGCGTGCCGCTGCTGCTGCCGTCGCTGCTGAGGCCCAGCGTCGTCGTTCCAAAGTTGTACGGCGTCTGGTTGACGGCACCGGCGGCGGTCGCGGTCCAGCCGCCGACGTTGTCGCGCTGACCCGGAGTACCGTTCGAACCGAGATTGATCGTCACCGCCTGCGCCTGCACCGCCAGCGCAAGTGCCGCCGCACCGCCAAGCCCCATCGAAATCTTCATCTCGCTACTCTCCCCTGACGAATCCAACCTGTTGCCGACCACTGCGGCGGGTTGCCGTTGCACATCGGCGGCTCCGCCCCAGCCTTCGCCTGGCATCCATGCGGGCCGACATCCATTGCGGCGGCAATCACTCGGCGCTCTAATGTCAGCGGGCGGCCGCGGGCACATCATTCATATGAACTAACATTCGGAATTATTTCGGTCGTCACCAGGTGTGCGGGCTGCACCGGTCGCCCGCGTAGCGGCCGCGACCCCGGACACCCGCCGCGCGGCGGTCGTTTCGCCGCTCGCGCTTGTCGTCGTCGGCGATGCGCCATAGGTCGGACTCGTGAGCGTCGAGGCCCTCGAGCGACTGACCGATCGGATCTACGACGCCGTGTTCGAGCCGGACGCGTGGACCGACGTTCTCGCTGATCTCGTCACGCTTGCGGGCGCGGACCAGGCCATGCTGTTGAATGCGAGCGTCGTCACGGGCATGGGCGATGCCACCGTCTTCGGCAACGAGAGCCCGGCCGCGCCTGTCGGGTTCCAGGCCTATTATGCCGCGATCAATCCGCTGACCCGAATGGCCGAGCCGGCCGCCTATCTGGCCAACTGGCGGCCGACGATGATCCGCGACGAGGACATCGTTTGCACGCCGAGCTCGAGACGACCGAATACTACAACGACTTTCTCCGGCCGCTCGGCGCACATCACGGGCTGTATCTCCGGCTTGATCGCTGCGGCGACGTGGTGACGAATGTCAGTCTGGGGCGCGCGGCGCGGTCGGTTCGGTGAGGACGGCATTGCCGCCCTCGCTCCGATCTATTCGCACCTCACACGCGCAGCCGCGCTTAGGCACGCTTCGGTGAGGTCGACCGCTTCGCCACCGCGGCCGTGGCCGCGCTCGACACCGCTGCCGATCCAATGGTGCTGCTAGCCCGTGATGGCCGCGTCGTGCACGTCAATGCTGCCGCCGACCGGCTTCTCGCCGGCGGTACGATACTGCGCGTCGTCGGGGGGCGGCTGACCGCCGCCGGCAGCCGCGGCGCGGCTGACCTGACCGGCGTGATCGCAGCGGCGGCGTAGCCGGGTTCGCGAAGGGGCTGTGTGGTGACGTTGACCGAGGCGGACGGGCGCCGCGCCGGCGAGGCGAGCCTACTTCCCGTCGCGTCGCCGGCGGCGCTTGCTGCGGCGGGCGGGTCTGCGGTGCTACTCCGGGTGAGCCGATTCGCAGGCGACGGGGCTCGACGCGGCGATGGACCTATATCGGCTGACCCGCGCAGAACGAGCGCTCGCGGTAGGGCTGATCGGCGGCCAGTCGCTGCGACAGCTCGCCGTGTCGCGGGGCGTCAGCGTTCACACGCTCCGCAGCCAACTGTCCGGACTGTTCGACAAGACCGGCGCGTGTCGACAGGCGGAGCTTGTCGCGCTGCTGACGCGCGAGAGTAGGTAATTTCCGAGGCCACCGCCACGCGTAAGCTGCAAGGATGGCCGCACGGAAGTACACTGGGCGGAGAGAAGACGGAATTTAGCTCCCGATGGAGCTCACTCGCTCAATATGAATCGGCGTCCGCTTTTAAGGCACGATCGAAGCCGGCTAAACGGCGGCTTCTGGGGTTCGCCCTACTTGGAGGCGCGAGCATATCCTGAAGCCCGTTTCGAACCGTTCACAGGGTGCAGGAGCGGCTGAAGACATTGATAGCTTTGCCATTACGCGGCGTGATACATACAGCAGCTTGGGGACCAGGCATGACAACAGGACGAACCAACACCCGGAGTGATTTACGATCGGTGGTGCTTGCCGCTTGCGCGATCGTGGTAAGCGCCTTGGCCGGGC
>CAXTQJ010000090.1:3544-9451 GCA_964246245.1 uncultured Sphingomonadaceae bacterium | reverse complement strand
GCGCCCCCGGCTCGTCGCTGCCGGGTCGGTCGCCGCGGTCCGCGCTGCCGGTAGTCCGTCGATCGGCTTCTCGCCGGCGATGGCGGCGGCGGCGGCGGACCTCAAGGCCTTCCTGCGCCGGGCGATGTATACCCACCCCGACGTCGCCCGCCTGCGCGATCCCGCCGTCGCCGTTGTCGCCGGGCTGTTCGCCGCGCTCCACGCCGACCCCGCCGGCCTGCCCGACCGCTGGCGCGCGACGCTCCCCGCGAGCGAGCCCGACCGCGCCCGCCACCTCGGCGACTTCATCGCCGGGATGACCGACCGCTACGCGCTGCGGACGTACGAGCGGCTGGTCGGGCGGTCCCCGCTGCCGGGGGAAGGGCTGCCGTAAGGGTGCGCGATCCTCCCCGCTAGCGGGGAGGATCAAGCGATGCGCCAACCCAGCACCTGCCCCGCGTGGAACGGGACGAGGTCGCCGATCCGCTCGGGCACCGGTGTCTCGCCGCGGACGAGGGTCACGGTGTCGGCGTTGACCGCCAGCCGATAGAATGCCGGGCCGAACCGGCTCGCGAAACCTTCGAGCCGGTCGAGCGCGCCCGCCGCGTCGAACGCCGCCGCATAGCTTTCGAGCGCTACGGCCGCGTTCCATACGCCCGCACAGCCGCACGCCGCCTCCTTGGCGTCGACCGCGTGCGGAGCCGAATCGGTGCCGAGGAAGAACCTCGGGTCGCCCGACGTCGCGGCCGCGACGAGGGCGCGGCGGTGGTGCTCGCGCTTGAGTACCGGCAGGCAATAGTGGTGGGGCCGCAGCCCGCCGGCGAACAGCGCGTTGCGGCTGAGGTGGAGGTGGTGTGGCGTGATCGTCGCGGCGACGTTCGGCCCGGCCGCGCGCACGAAGGCGACGGCCTCCGCCGTGGTCACGTGCTCGAACACGATCCGCAGGTCGGGCAGGCGCGCGACCAGCGGCGCGAGCACCCGGTCGATGAACACCGCCTCGCGGTCGAACACGTCGACGTCGGCGTCGGTGACCTCGCCGTGGATCAGGAGCGGCATTCCGGCGTCGGCCATCGCCGCGAGCACCGGCATGACGCGGGCGAGGTCGGTGACACCGGCGGCCGAGTTGGTCGTCGCGTTCGCCGGGTAGAGCTTGACCGCCGTCAGGACGCCGTCGCGGAACCCGGCGACCAGGTCGTCGGCGTCGCTGGTGTCGGTCAGATACGCCGTCATCAGCGGCGTGAGGCCCGGCCCGGCGGCGGCGACGCGGGCGCGATACGCGGCGGCAAGCGCGGCCGTCGTCACCGGCACGGCGAGGTTCGGCATGACGATCGCGCGGGCGAACTGCCGCGCGGTGAACGGCGCGACGGCGGTCAGCATCGCGCCGTCGCGGAGATGAACGTGCCAGTCGTCGGGGCGGGGGAGGGTGACGGTGTCGGTCACTGCGGCATCCGGCGCGGCACACGGCGCTTAAGTTCACGAATGTTTGGGGTTTCAGCGGGAATCGTTGAACTCAAGCCGGCGTTACCCGTACCCCGGGGGGCTCGATCGATGCTGCCACGTCGCCGGTCCATCGGCCTCCCTTTCCTGAATCGCCGGAGTTTACCCTGCATCGGGACGTGTAGGACAGCGCGGCGTCGCTCTTCCCGGCTCGCGGGGAGAAGCGAGGTGCTCCATTGCCTTTTGCGTAGCCTTGGTTCACATTCCTGAGCGAGACTCGGGACCGAGCCGGCTGGGAGACGGATCATGGCGACGCGCGCGATCGACTTCGCGGCACTCGGCGACGACGAGCCGCCGCATCTCGCCGCCGCCCGCGAGCGCGCCTATTCGCTGCCGCTCGACGCGATCGACATGCTCGACACCGACCTGTGGGTGAACGACACGCATTGGCCGTACTTCGAGCGGCTGCGCGACGAAGACCCGGTCCACTACCACGCCAATGGTCGCTTCGGGCCGTACTGGTCGATCACCCGCTTCGCCGACATCATGAAGGTCGACACCGACCACGCGCGCTTCTCGTCCGACGCGCACCTCGGCGGCATCACCGCGAAGGACATGGACCAGGACTTCATCCTGCCGATGTTCATCGCGATGGATCCGCCCAAGCACGACATCCAGCGCAAGGCGGTGTCGCCGATCGTGTCGCCGGGCAACCTCGCCCACCTCGAGGTGCTGATCCGCGAACGCGCTCAGTCGATCTTCGACAACCTGCCGGCCGGCGAGACGTTCGACTGGGTCGACCGCGTGTCGATCGAGCTGACGACCCAGATGCTCGCGACGCTGTTCGACTTTCCGTGGGACGACCGCCGCCTGCTGACCTACTGGTCGGACAAGGCGACCGCCGACGAGACGGTCCCGGGCAATCCGACGAAGCAGGAACGCGAAGCGATCATGCTCGAATGCCTGATGTACTTCACTCGGTTGTGGAACGAGCGCGTCAACAGCGAGACGCCGGGCAACGACCTCGTCTCGATGCTCGCGCACAACCCGGCGACGCGCGAAATGATCCCGATGGAGTATCTCGGCAACCTGCTCCTCCTCATCGTCGGCGGCAACGACACGACGCGCAACTCGATCACCGGCGGCCTGACCTTCATGGCGGCGAACCCGGGCGAGTACGTCAAGCTGCGCGCCGACCCCGGCCTGATCGAGTCGGCGGTGAGCGAGATCATCCGTTACCAGACCCCGCTCGCGCACATGCGGCGGACGGCCACGACCGACGTCGAGCTGGGCGGCAAGACGATCCGCAAGGGCGACCGCGTCGTCATGTGGTACGTCTCGGGCAACCGCGACCCGCGGTCGGTCGACCGGCCCGACGAGTTCATCATCGACCGGCCACGGGCGCGTCAGCACCTGTCGTTCGGCTTCGGCATCCATCGCTGCGTCGGTAATCGTCTCGCCGAACTCCAGCTCAAGATCGTGTGGCAGGAAATTCTCAAGCGTTATCCGGTCCTGCCCGCGGTGGTCGGTACGCCGGGGCGGGTTCCGTCGGCCTTCGTCAAGGGCTACACCAGCCTGCCGGTCCGCATTCCGGCCTGACCAGCCGGCACCGCGGGAGCATCATGGCGAAGATCACGTACATCGCGGCCGACGGCGGCGCGCGGACGCTCGAGGTCGACGACGGCGAGTCGCTGATGGAGGCGGCGGTGGCGAACGGCGTCCCCGGCATCGACGGCGATTGCGGCGGCAACTGCGCGTGCGCGACGTGCCATGTCCACGTCGACGCCGCGTGGCTCGCCGCGGCGGGTGAAAAGTCGGAAATGGAGGCGGCGATGCTCGACTTCGCCGAGGGCGTCACCGCCGACAGCCGGCTGGCGTGCCAGATCATGGCGTCGCCCGCGCTCGACGGGATGGTCGTGCGGACGCCGGCGAGCCAGCATTAGTCCGATTTCCGCCCCGCGGGGAGGATCGGCTGGCGTCCTCGCGCATTGCGTTCCATACTCCCCGCCAGACCGGTAACCGGCACGGGGAGTTTCGCGGCCATGGCCGAATACGACTACATCATCGTCGGGGCCGGCAGCGCCGGGTGTGTGCTGGCCAACCGGCTGACCGAGGACGGGACGGCGACGGTCCTCCTCCTCGAAGCCGGCGGCAAGGACACGTCGCCGATGATCCACATCCCGGTCGGCTATGCCAAGACCCTCAAGGATCCCAAGGTCAACTGGCTGTTCGAAACCGAGGCCGATCCGACCAGCGGCGACCGGCCCCACGTCTGGCCGCGCGGCAAGGTGCTCGGCGGGTCGTCGTCGATCAACGGCCTGCTCTACGTCCGCGGGCAGGCGGCGGATTACGACAACTGGGCGCAGCTCGGCGCGACCGGCTGGGCGTCGGCCGACGTGCTGCCCTACTTTCGCCGCGCCGAGGGCAACGAGCGCCTCGGCGGCGACCCGCTTCATGGCGGCGACGGTCCGCTCAACGTGTCCGACATCACCGAGCGCCACCCGGTCAGCGACGCGGTCATCGCCGCGGGCATGGAGGCCGGGCTGCCGTTCAACGACGACGTCAACGGCGTGTCGCAGGACGGCATCAGCTACTTTCAGCTGACGGTGAAGAACGGCCGGCGCTGGTCGGCGGCGATGGCGTATCTGCGGCCGGCGCTGTCGCGGCAGAACCTGACGCTGCAGACCGAGGCCCACGCCGAGCGCGTCCTCCTCGACCATGGCCGCGCCCGCGGCGTCCGCTTCCGCGTCGACGGGCAGAGCGTCGTCGCCGAGGCGCGGCGCGAGGTCATCCTGTCGGGTGGCGCGGTCAACTCGCCGCAGCTGCTCGAGCTGTCGGGCATCGGCGATCCCGAGGTGCTGCGCGCCGCCGGGATCGAAATGCGAGTGGCGCTTCCCGGCGTCGGAACCAACCTCCAGGACCATTATGTCGTTAGTCTGGCCTATCGCCTGAAGGACTGCGTCTCGGTCAACGAGCTGAGCCGGGGCTGGCGGCTGATGCGCGAGGCGGCGCGCTACGCGACGAGCCGCAAGGGCCTGCTGACGATGTCGGCGGCGCACGTCCAGGCGTACGTCCGCACCCGGCCGGGGCTCGACGGACCCGACGTCCAGTTCCACATCCTGCCGGCGAGCGTGAACATCGAGAAGCTGTCGAACCATCAGATCTGGGAGCTCGAGAAGGTGCCTGGGCTGACGGTCGCCGCGTGCCAGCTCCGTCCCGAGAGCCGGGGGACGATCCACGTCAAGTCGCCCGACGCCTTCGCCCCGCCGTCTATCCGGCCGAACTACCTCGCCGACCGGCTCGACCAGGATACGATCGTCGCCGGCCTGCGCTGGGGCCGGACGATAGCAGGGCAGCCGGCGCTCGCGCCGTACATGGTGGCCGAGACGATGCCGGGAGCCGAGGTCGCGAGCGACGCCGACCTCCTCGCCTATGCCCGGACCGCCGGCAGTACGATCTACCATCCCGTCGGCACCTGCGCGATGGGCCGCTCGGGCGACCGCCAAGCGGTCGTCGACCCCGAGCTGTGCGTCCGCGGGGTCGACGGTCTGCGCGTCGTCGACGCCTCGGTCATGCCGCGGCTGGTCAGCGGCAACACCAACGCCCCGACGATCATGATCGCGGAAAAGGCGAGCGACCTGATCCGCGCGAGCGCGCGGGCGCGGCTGGCGGCGTGAGGGCGACGGCCCGATCCTCCCCGCTCGCGGGGAGGGGGAACCGCGCAGCGGTGACGGAGGAGCGGTGGAGCGACTGGCTTGCGTCTCTTGCCCGACCGCTCCTCCAAAGCTTCGCGCCACCTCTACGCGAGCGGGGAGAATCTAGCTGATACCCCTCGACCTCCTCTTCCGCATCGCGTCGACCCTGGCGCTCGCCGGCTGGATCGCCCTCGCGTTCAGCCCGCTCGCGCGCGGCGTGGCAATCTTCACGGCGCGGCTGCTCGCCGCGGTCCTCTGCGGCGGCTACCTTGCCGTCCTGATCCATGCCCTCGGCCACGGCCCGGCCCCCGACTGGCGCGCGTTCAACTCCCTCGACGGGGTCATGGGCCTGCTCCGCACACGCGAGGCGTTCCTCGCCGGCTGGGTCCACTACCTCGCCTTCGACCTGTTCGCCGGGGCGTGGGAGGCGGAGACCGCGCCGGCGGCGAGGGTGCCGCACGCGCTGCTGCTCGTCTGCCTGTTCCTCACCTTCATGGCCGGCCCGGTCGGACTGCTGGCCTATCTGATCGTCCGCGCCGCGCGGCAAGGCGGGGAAAGCGGGAGTCGGCGGCGATGAGCTTCACCGACGCCGAGCTGACGACGGCGCTCGCCGGGGCGCACATCCCGTCGCTCCTCGCCGCGCTGGTCCATCTCACCGGCAATGCCGACCACCTCCGCGACTTCGACCGGCCGGTGTACGAGTTCTTCGGCGACGGGCAGGGCAACCTGCCGGCCGATCAACAGCAACGCGCCCGCGACCTCGCCGGGTCGCTTCTCCGCGCGCACCGCGACGGCG
>CAXTQJ010000090.1:0-3534 GCA_964246245.1 uncultured Sphingomonadaceae bacterium | reverse complement strand
GGCGGGCCCAACACCCCCACCCCCCCCGCCCCCGCGCGGGGGCGCTGCGCCGCGCCCCCCGGGCGGGCGGGGGGCTGCCGCGCCCGGCCGAGGCCGGCGTACGCGCGGCGATGGATTTCATCGCCGGGGCCGACATCCCGCCGAACTACATCGCCTTCCTGACCGACGAGCTCGGGCTCGACGGTCCCGACACGCGGCGGCTGGCGGTGCCGATCGACGCGCCGCCGGCGGCGAAGGAAGCGTTTCCCGTCGTCATCATCGGCGCGGGCATGTCGGGACTGCTGATGGCGACCGCCCTGCAGGACGCCGGCCTGCCGTTCACCGTGATCGAGGCCAACGCCGACGTCGGCGGGACGTGGTTCGCCAACCGCTATCCCGGCGTCCGCGTCGATACGCCGAACCACCTCTACAGCTATTCATTCGCGCTCGAGCAGGCGTGGCCGAAGCTCTACTCGACCGGCGACGTTCTCCACGAATATTTCGCGCGCTTCGCCGACGCCAAGGGCCTACGCGATCACATCCGCTTCTCGACGCGGGTCGAGGCGGCGACGTGGGACGCGGCGGCCGGCGTCTGGCACGTTCGCCTGAGCGACGGCGCGACGCTGACGGCGCGCGCCGTGGTCAGCGCGGTCGGCCAGCTCAACGTGCCGAAGTATCCCGATCTGCCGGGTGCGTTCGCCGGGCCGCAGTTCCATTCGGCGCGGTGGGACGCATCGGTCGACCTGACGGGCAAGCGCGTCGCCGTCATCGGCACCGGCGCGAGCGCATTCCAGTTCGTTCCCGAGATCGCGCCGATCGTCGGCCACCTGTCGGTGTTCCAGCGGACGCCGCCGTGGCTGGGGCCGACACCCGACTATCACGACGCGACCCCGGCGGCGACGCAGTGGCTGATCGACCACATCCCGTTCTATGCCAACTGGTGGCGCTTCTGGCTGTTCTGGATGCTGACCGACGGCATCCTCGCCGCCGTCACCCGCGACCCCGACTGGACCGGCGCGGGGGCGATCTCGCCGGTCAACGACGAGCTGCGCGCGGCATTGACCGGCTACGTCGCCGCCCAGGTCGAGGACCGGCCCGACCTGCTGCCCAAGCTGATCCCGAGCTACCCGCCGGGCGGCAAGCGGATGCTGCGCGACAACGGCGTGTGGGTGAACGCACTCAAGCGGCCGAACGTCGACCTGGTCACCGATGCCGTCGCCGGGCTGGAGCCGGACGGCGTCCGGCTGGCCGACGGGACCGTCGTGCCTGCCGACATCGTGATCTACGGCACGGGTTTCACCGCGAGCGACTTCCTCAGCACGATGACGATCACCGGCGAGGACGGCCGCGACCTCCACGCCGCCTGGGCGGGCGACGCGCGCGCCTACCTAGGGATGACGGTGCCGGGCTTCCCCAATTTCTTCATGATCTACGGCCCGAACACCAACATCGTGGTCAACGGCAGCATCATCTTCTTCAGCGAATGCGCAGTGACCTATATCGTCGGCGCGCTGAAGCTGCTCGTCGAGCGCGGCGCGACGGCGATGGCCCCGACGGCGAAGGTTCACGACGGGTTCAACGCGCGGGTCGACGCGGCCAATGCCGAGATGGCGTGGGGCGCGGCGGGGGTCGACAGCTGGTACAAGTCGGCGAGCGGCCGCGTGTCGCAGAACTGGCCGTTCGCGCTGGTCGACTATTGGAATGCGACGCGGCAGCCTGACGTGGGGGATTTCGACTGGATCTGATGCTCCCCGCTCGCGGGGAGGTGGCGCGAAGCGCCGGCGGGGCGTTGGATCGAGCGGCCACGGCCAACTCGCCCGACCGCCCCTCCGTCACGGCTGCGCCGTGCCACCTCCCCGCGGGGCGGGGAGGATCCTCCCTCTCCCGCAAGCGGGAGAGGGAAAGACGTCAGCGGCGGAAGAAGCGCCTTTGGTTCATCGGCGGGTTGACCGTCTTCTCGCGGAAAACGATCCGCCCCTTGTCGAGGTCGTACGCCGTCATCTCGACGTGGACCCGGTCGCCGACGATCGAGCGGATGCGGTTCTTGCGCATCTTGCCCGCGGTGTAGGCGATGATCTCGTGGTCGTTCTCGAGCTTCACGCGGAACCGGCCATCGGGCAGGATCTCGGCGATCACGCCTTCGACCTTGAGCGCCTCTTCCTTCGCCATATAGGCTTAGGCCAGCGCGAGATTGACGGCCGAGGCGCGACCCTGGCGGTCGTTCTCGACGTCGAAGCTGACCTTCTGGCCCTCGTTCAGGCCGTTGAGCCCCGACCGCTCGACGGCCGAGACGTGGACGAAGACGTCCTTGGACGCGCCATCGGGAGCGATGAAGCCATAGCCCTTGACGCTGTTGAAGAATTTGACGGTTCCGACTGCCATGAAATGGCTCCTTGAGTACGTTCGAGAGGTCCGGGCACGGAGATGCGCCCGGATGCCTCGGCAGCGAGAAACGAATGAGGAGGCGTGAAGCGCCGCTCGACGGTTGCAGGCAACTTCGGCTGGCTGCTAGATGCGCGCTTGCGCCGGCAAATGCAAGCCCGGCGGCGGGGGCGTCGATGCGCGTCTACAAGCTGCTCCGCCCGGCCGAATGGGCCGCGTTCGACGCCGCCGGGGAATTTGCGGGGTCGCCCGACGATCGGCGCGACGGGTTCATCCATCTGTCGGCGGCGGATCAGGTCGCTGGCACACGGGCGAAATGGTTCGCCGGAGTCGACGGCGTCGTCACGGTGGCGTTCGACGCGGACGCGTTCGGCGACGCGCTGCGGTGGGAGGCATCGCGCGGTGGGGCGCTGTTCCCGCACCTGTATCGCGCGCTAGCGAGTAGCGACATCGTTGCCGTCGAGCATTAATCGCGCCTTCACGCGCGCGAGGCCAGACGCCAATGACCCTCCCCGCTCGCGGGGGAGGGGGACTATCGCTCTTCCGCGATGGTGGAGGGGGCGGCGATCGGGTGGCCGTCGCCAATCGCCCGCCCCCTCCACGCGGTTGAAGAAGCCGCGCTGTCCCCCTCTCCGCGAGCGGGTAGGATCTTCGGGGAGCCTTGGCATGAACACCGTCGTCCGCACTGCAATCTTGCTTGGCGGCGGGGCCGTCGCCGGCCTTGCCCTCGCGCTGGGGCTTGAGACCGGCGCCGGCCGTACGCCGGTCGACGCGCAGGTCGTCGCACCGCCGCCGCCCGTCGCCGTCACCCGCGCCGCACCGGCCGACACCGGCCAGCTCCAGCTGAGCTTCGCTCCCGTCGCCCGGCGCGCTGCGCCGGCGGTGGTCAACGTCTACTCGGCCCGAACCATCCGCACCCGCGCGTCAATGATGGACGATCCCTTCTTCCGCCAGTTCTTCGGTGGCGGCGCCCCGCAACCGCGCGTCGAGCAGTCGCTGGGCAGCGGCGTCCTCGTCCAGGCCGATGGGCTGATCGTGACCAACAATCACGTCGTCGAGGGGGCGGACGAGATCCTCGTCGCGCTCGCCGACCGCCGCGAATACAAGGCGAAGCTCGTCTTCGCCGACGCCAAGTCGGACCTTGCGCTGCTCCGCATCGACACGCACGGCGCC
>CAXTQJ010000089.1:0-9749 GCA_964246245.1 uncultured Sphingomonadaceae bacterium | reverse complement strand
CCCATCCTGTCATCAACTAATTACCGCTGTCCGACGTGCCGGGAACGCGGCGTCCCACGAGCCTTCCCGCTTGCGGGGAGGATCGTGCTGAGGCCAACTAAAACGATAGTACCGGTTTGCGACGGTCTTCTGGCTAATGTCCCAGTCATTTCATACCCAGCGTTAGTCACGATCGATAAATGCCAGTCTCCCTGTCCTATTGACCATAAATTTCTCGACTCCGGCCTTTCACGCAGCTATGTGGCGCTTCGAAAGGAATCGCGCACATGGCCACGTCGACGATGCTGCGCTTTCCCGTGCTCGATCAGGCCTACCCCGCCAAGCGGGCGGCGACCGATCGCGCCGACGACTTCCTCGAGATCGCGCGACCTTACCTGCTGGCCAGGGCCGAGGAGCAGGCGTCGCGGTGTTCGCAGTGCGGGGTGCCGTTCTGCCAAGTCCACTGTCCGCTCCACAACAACATCCCCGACTGGCTGCGCCTGACCGCCGAGGGTCGGCTCGAGGAAGCGTACGAGGCGAGCGCGGCGACGTCGTCGATGCCCGAGATCTGCGGCCGCATCTGTCCGCAGGACCGCCTGTGCGAGGGCAACTGCGTGATCGAGCCGGGGTTCGGCGCGGTCACCATCGGCAGCGTCGAAAAGTTCATCACCGATACCGCGTGGGAGCGGGGCTGGGTGCAGCCGGTCCGCGTCCGGCCGGGGCGCGCCGGCCAGTCGGTCGGCGTCGTCGGGGCCGGACCGGCGGGGCTGACCGCCGCCGAGATGCTGCGGACCAGGGGCTATGTCGTCGACGTCTACGACCGCCACGACCGCGCCGGCGGCCTGCTGACCTACGGCATCCCGGGGTTCAAGCTCGAGAAGGACGTCGTCCTGCGCCGCGTCGACCGGCTGCGCGACGCGGGGATCGCGTTTCATCTCGGCGTCGAGGTCGGGCGCGACGTGTCGCTCGCCGAGCTTCGTGATCGCCACGACGCGGTGCTGCTGGCGACCGGAGTCTACGCCGCGCGCGACGTCGCCGTCACCGGGGTCGCGGCGGCGGGCGTCGTCGCGGCGCTCGACTATCTGATCGCGTCGAACCGCCGTGGCTTCGGCGAAGTACCGGCCGATGGCGGCGCGGCCTTCGACGCCGCGGGCCGGCACGTCGTCGTCGTCGGTGGCGGCGATACGGCGATGGACTGCGTCCGCACCGCGGTCCGCCAGGGGGCGGCGTCGGTCAAGTGCCTCTACCGCCGCGACCGCGGCAACATGCCGGGCTCCGCCCGCGAGGTCGCCCACGCCGAGGAGGAGGGCGTCGAGTTCGTCTGGCTGAGCGCCCCGGCGGCCTTTGTCGGCGACCCCGTCAACGGCGTCGACGTGCAACGGATGCGTCTCGGCGCGGCCGACGCGAGCGGCCGCCGCGCCCCCGAGGCCGATCCGGCGGGGGTCGAGCATCTCCCCGCCGACCTCGTCATCAAGGCGCTCGGCTTCGACGCCGAGGACCTGCCCGCGCGCTTCGCCGCCCCCGACCTCGGGACGACGCGGTGGGGGACGCTCCGCCTCGACCACACGACGATGATGACCGGCCTTCCCGGCGTCTTCGCCGCCGGCGACATCGTCCGCGGCGCCAGCCTCGTCGTCTGGGCGATCCGCGACGGACGGGATGCGGCGGCGGCGATGCACGCGTGGCTGACGGCGCGGGCGGGGGCGGCTAAGGTCGCGGCATGAGGCTGAAGCAACGCGATATCGATGCACTGAAGATCGCCGCGCGCGACACGTTTGGCGCGGATGCGCGGGTGCGCCTGTACGGCAGCCGCACCGACGACAGCCTGCGCGGCGGGGACATCGACATCATCATCGAGACCGAGCCGGTCGAGGACGACTGGCAGGCCAAGGCACGCTTCCTCAAGCGGTTGTTCACCATGATCGACGAGCAACGGGTCGACATTCTCCTGGCTCAGCGCGGCCGGCCGTTGTCGGCCTTCGTGCGTATGGTCTTGCCCGAATCCGTTTCGTTGCCATGAACACGTCTGACGAGCTTCTTCGTGCAGCCCTTCGTCGCAGCCGGCGAGTAATCGCCGGACAGCGCGAACTCGTTCCCCTGCTCGAGCCGATCCTGCCCATCGACGAGGACAGCATCGAACAAATCCTCCTCGCCGAGCGGATTGCATCGGTTGCTTTACTTAAGCGGTACGAGCAGCTTCAAGACTTGGTCGGACGTATCGGCCGGTTGGTGATTACCTGGGAAGGCGGGGATACCGAGGGTCTAACCCGCCGTGACCTGGCGAACTGGCTGGAACGGTTTGGCGCAGTCTCCGACGCCGATGACTATGTCGCAGCCAGCGCCCTGCGCAATCGTTTGGTGCACGACTACCCGCTCGAGGAAGACGAGCAGGTGCGGCGTGTCAATGCGTGCTGGGCCGGCTTCCCGCAACTGATCGGGATGATCGACGGTCTCCATCGACACATGGCCCGCCGGGGGTTCGACTTCGATGGCGACTGACGCCGAACGCGCCCGCGTCGCCGAATTCGGCATGTATCGGCCCGACATGGAGTCCGACGCGTGCGGCGTCGGCCTCATCGCGGCGACCGACGGCCGCGCGTCGCGCCGCGTCGTCACCGCCGCGATCGATGCGCTGAAGGCGGTGTGGCACCGCGGCGCGGTCGATGCCGACGGCAAGACCGGCGACGGCGCGGGGCTCCACGTCGAGCTGCCGACCGCCTTCTTCGACGAGCATATCCGCAACGCCGGCCACGCGCCGAAGCCGAACCGGCTCGCGGTGGGGATGATCTTCCTGCCGCGGACCGACCTTGCCGCGCAGGAGACGTGCCGGACGATCGTCGAGAGCGAGATCATCGGCTTCGGCTATGCGATCTACGGCTGGCGTCAGGTCCCGGTCGACACCCACGTCATCGGGACCAAGGCGGCGGCGTCGCGGCCCGAGATCGAGCAGATCATGATCGCCGGGCCGCTCGGTGGCGACCTCGAGGCGTTCGAGAAGGACCTCTACCTGATCCGCCGGCGGATCGAGAAGGCGGTCGTCGCGGCGCAGATCAAGGACTTCTACGTCTGCTCGCTGTCGGCGCGGTCGATCATCTACAAGGGGCTGTTCCTCGCGGAGGAGCTGTCGATCTTCTACCCCGACCTCGCCGACGAGCGCTTCCAGTCGCGCTTCGCGATCTACCATCAGCGGTACAGCACCAACACCTTCCCGCAGTGGTGGCTGGCGCAGCCGTTCCGCTGCCTCGCCCACAACGGCGAGATCAACACCGTCCGCGGCAACAAGAACTGGATGAAGAGCCACGAGATCAAGATGGCGGCGGCCGCGTTCGGCGAACATTCGGCCGACATCAAGCCGCTGATCCCCGCCGGCGCGTCCGACACCGCCGCCCTGGACGCGGTGTTCGAGGCGTTCGTCCGCTCGGGCCGCGACGCGCCGACCGCCAAGCTGATGCTGGTCCCCGAGGCCTGGTCGACCGCCGCCGACATGCCGCCGGCGCACCACGCGATGTACGCCTTCTTCGCCAGCGTCATGGAGGCGTGGGACGGGCCGGCGGCGCTGGCGATGACCGACGGGCGCTGGGTCCTCGCCGGGGTCGACCGCTCGGCGCTGCGGCCGATGCGCTGGCTGACGACGAGCGACGGCCTGCTGATCACCGGCTCGGAAGCCGGCATGGTCGTCGTCCCCGAGACGATGATCACCGCCAAGGGCGCGCTCGGCCCCGGGCAGATGATCGCGGTCGACCTCGACGGCGACGTCGGGCAGGCCCCTCGCCTCTACCGCGACGCCGAGGTCAAGGACCGCGTCGCGGCGCAGGCCCCCTATGCCGAGTGGGTCGAGCATTTCCGCGACTTCGCCGACCTGCCCGGCCACGACGCGCCGCAGCCTCGCCAAGCGTTCGACCGCGGCGAGCTCCGCCGCCGCCAGGTCGCCGCCGGCATCACCGCCGAGGACATGGAGCTGCTCCTCGCACCCATGGTCGAGGACGCCAAGGAAGCGGTCGGCAGCATGGGCGCCGCCACGCCCCTCGCCGTCATCAGCCGGCGGGCGCGGTCGCTCAGCCACTTCTTCCGCCAGAACTTCGCCCAGGTGACCAACCCGCCGATCGACAGCCTGCGCGAGACGCGGGTGATGAGCCTGACGACGCGCTTCGCCAACTTCGGCAACATCCTCGACCACGACGCGCGGCAGGAAGGGGTCATGGTTCTCGCCTCGCCGGTCCTGTCGAACCGCGACTGGGAGGTGCTGCGCGACTTCTACGCGGCGCAGTCGGCGACGATCGACTGCACCTTCGATGTCGCCGCCGGCCCGGAGGCCTTGCGCGCCGCGATCGCCCGCGTCCGCGCCGAGGCGGAGACGGCGGTGCGGTCGGGCAAGAGCCAGCTGTTCCTGACCGACGAAGCGCAAGGACCCGACCGCGCCGGGATCACGATGATCCTCGCCGCCGCCGGGGTCCACACCCACCTCGTCGCCAAGGGGCTGCGCTCGTTCTCGAGCATCAACGTGCGCTCGGCCGAATGCCTCGACACCCACTGCTTCGCGGTTCTGATCGGGGTCGGCGCGACGACGGTCAACGCGTACCTGGCGCAGGAGGCGATCGCCGACCGGCACGCGCGCGGGCTGTTCCCCGGGCACAATCTCGACGAATGCGTCGCGCGCTATACCAAGGCGGTCGACGACGGCCTGCTCAAGATCATGGCCAAGATGGGGATCGCGGTCATCTCGTCGTACCGCGGCGGCTACAACTTCGAGGCGGTCGGGCTCAGCCGCGCGCTGGTCAACGACTTCTTCCCCGGAATGCCGGCGAAGATCAGCGGCGAGGGTTTCGCCTCGCTCCACCTGAACGCCAAGCTGCGTCACGACCTCGCGTGGGACGACGACGTCGCCACGCTGCCGGTCGGCGGCCTCTACCGCTACCGTGCCGGAGCCGAGGACCACGCCTATCAGGCGAACCTGATCCACCTGCTCCAGTCGGCGGTGGCGACCGACAGCTATTCGGACTTCACCCGCTTCTCCCGCGCCGTCGCCGAGCTGCCGCCGATCTACCTGCGCGACCTGCTCGAGTTCAACTTCGCGAAGACGCCGGTCCGGGTCGACGCGGTCGAATCGATCACCGAGATCAGGAAGCGCTTCGTCTCGCCCGGCATGAGCCTCGGCGCGCTCGGTCCCGAGGCGCACGAGACGCTGGCGATCGCGATGAACCGGATCGGCGCGAAGGCGGTCAGCGGCGAGGGCGGCGAGGACCACGCGCGCTTCACCCCCTACGCCAACGGCGACAACGCCAACTCAGCGGTCAAGCAGATCGCGAGCGGGCGGTTCGGCGTGACCGCCGAATACCTCAACGCCGCGACCGAGATCGAGATCAAGGTCGCGCAGGGGGCCAAGCCCGGCGAGGGCGGCCAGCTGCCCGGCTTCAAGGTCACCGACCTGATCGCCCGTCTCCGCCATGCGACGCCGGGGGTGACGCTGATCTCGCCCCCGCCGCACCACGACATCTATTCGATCGAGGATCTCGCCCAGCTGATCTACGACCTGAAGCAGATCAATCCGCACGCGCGGGTCTGCGTCAAGCTCGTCAGCTCGGCCGGGATCGGCACGGTCGCGGCCGGCGTCGCCAAGGCGCACGCCGACGTCATCCTGGTGTCGGGCCACGTCGGCGGCACCGCCGCGTCGCCGCAGTCGTCGATCAAGTACGCCGGGACGCCGTGGGAGATGGGCCTGTCCGAGGTCAACCAGGTGCTGACGCTCAACGGCCTGCGCCACCGGGTCAAGCTCCGCACCGACGGCGGCCTCAAGACCGGGCGCGACATCGTCATCGCCGCGATCCTTGGAGCCGAGGAGTTCGGCATCGGCACCCTCGGGCTCGTCGCGATGGGGTGCATCATGGTCCGCCAGTGCCACTCGAACACGTGCCCAGTCGGCATCTGCAGCCAGGACCCGGCGCTCCGCGCCAAATTCGACGGCACGCCGGAGAAGGTCATCAACCTGATGAGCTTCATCGCCGAGGAAGTCCGCGACATCCTCGCCAAGCTGGGTGCCAAGAGCCTCGACGAGGTCATCGGCCGGACCGAGCTGCTGCGCCAGGTCAGCCGCGGGGCCGAGCATCTCGACGACCTCGATCTGAATCCGATCCTCGTCAAGGTCGACGCGCCCGACGAATCGCGCCGCTTCGGCATCGCCAACCATCGCAACGAGGTGCCCGACGGGCTCGACGTCGACATGCTCCGCGACGCCGCCCGCCTGTTCGACCGGCGCGAGAAGATGCAGCTGACCTACACCGTCCGCAACACCCACCGCGCGGTCGGCACGCGGGTATCGTCGGCGATCGTCCGCGCGTTCGGCATGACCGGGCTCGATCCCGGCCACCTCCACGTCCGCCTGCGCGGCTCGGCCGGGCAGAGCCTCGGCGCGTTCGCCGTCCAGGGGCTGAAGCTCGAGGTGTTCGGCGAGGCCAACGACTATGTCGGCAAGGGGCTGTCGGGTGCGACGATCGTCGTGCGGCCGATGGTCAGCTCGACGCTCGCCGCGCGCGACAATACGATCATCGGCAACACCGTCCTCTACGGCGCGACGAGCGGCAAGCTGTTCGCCGCGGGCCGCGCCGGCGAGCGCTTCGCCGTCCGCAACAGCGGCGCGACCGTCGTCGTCGAAGGCTGCGGCGCCAACGGGTGCGAATACATGACGGGCGGCATCGCCGTGATCCTGGGCGTCACCGGCGACAACTTCGGCGCGGGGATGACCGGGGGGATGGCGTTCGTGTACGATGGCGCTGCCCGCGAGGGGGATGGCGACGGGGCGTTCGCGCGGCGGATCAACCCCGACAGCATCGTCCTCGTCCCGGTCGCGTCGGCGCACTGGGACGGTGTGCTCCGGTCGCTGGTCGAGGAGCACGCCCGCGAGACGGGGTCGAAGTTCGCCGTCGAGCTGCTCCTCGACTGGGACCGGGCGCGCGGTCGTTTCTGGCAGGTCTGCCCGAAGGAGATGCTCGGCCGGCTGGCCCACCCGCTCGACGATGCGCCGGTGCGCGAAGCGGCGGAGTGACCCTCGCCTCCCCTGAAGGGAGGGGTGGCCTTGAAACGCGTCAGCGTATTGCCTACGTCATACACCAGAACCGGAGTATGCGCGCATGGCCGACCGTCCCCAACCGCCGCTCAACGACGCGCTGATGGCGCTTCTCGCCGGGGCCGCGCCGCTGTTCGAGCGCGCCAAGGCGAGCGGCCTGTTCCGCGAGCGGCCGATCGACGTGACGCCGACGCCGCCGGCTTCGCCCGAACCGCCCGCCGCCGGCGACGCGAAGACCGCCGCACTCCACGACATCATCGTCGCCCAGGCGCAGAAGATCGTCGCGCTCGAGGCGGAAGTGGCACGGTTGAAAGGCTAAGGCCCTCCCCTCCCCTTCAGGGGAAGGATAGCAATGCCGGCTCGGGTGTCCGCCGCGCTTCGGCGGTGCGGTGCGGTGGCAAAGGCGGTTGCGACGCGCCGCGAAGGATGCGACGGGCCGACCGATGGCGACGCCCGGCCCCGACCTGTTCGTGTGCACGACCTGCCGCGGCCCCGGCCGGGTCGACGGTGTCGGCGCGGCGCTCGCTGCCGAGGTCGCCACGCTCGCCGCCGACCCGGCCTATGCGGCGGTGACGGTCGCCCCGGTCGCGTGCCTGTGGAGCTGCGGCGACGGCGCGTCGGCGCAACTGCGCGCGCCCGGCCGGACCGGCTACGTCATGGGGCGGTTCACGGCCGGCGACGCCCGCGCGCTGCTCGACTTCGCGGTCGCCTACGCCGCCAGCGCCGACGGGGTGGTGCCGTACGACGCATGGCCGCCGGGCATCCTCGGTCACTTCATCGCGCGGACCCCCCCGGCGGGGGGCACGATCAGTTGAGATCGAAGACGATCGTGACGCCGACCGACAGGCTGACTTCGCCCGCCGCGACCGGGGGCGGCGGCGCGGGAGCGGCCATCGCGAGCGCGCGCATCATCGGCCGGGGAGCGACCGGTTCGGCCCCGCTCTCGGCGATCGAGCGAATGCGCGCGACGTGCATCCCGGCGGCGGCGGCATAGAGGTCGGCGCGCGCCCGCGCGGTCGCGACCGCGGCCCGCCGCGCGGCGTCGAGTGCGGCGTCGCCGTCCTCGACGCGGAAGGTCGGGCCGTTGATCTGGTTCGCCCCCGCGGCGACCAGCGCATCGACCAGCCGTCCGGCGTCGGCGAGGCGGCGGACCTTGAGCGCGACGGTGTTCGACACCTGATAGCCGGTCAGCACCGGCGGCTGATTGTCGCCGTAGCGGTACTGCGGCTGGAGGCTGAGGCCCGTCGTCTGGATGTCGCGGTCGGCGACTCCGGCGCGACGGATCGCGGCGACGACGCTCGTCATCCTCGACGAATTCTCGGCGAGCGCGACGGCGGCGGTCGGGGCCTGCGTCACCACCCCGCCCGACAGGTCGGCGACATCGGGGGCGCGGTCGACGTGGCCCTCGGCGGTGATCGTCAGCGTCGTCGGCCGGGGGCCGGCATCGAGCGCGGGGTCGGCAAACGCGGGGCTGGCGAGCAGGGCGGCGAGCAGGATCAGGCGCATCGGTCGGTTCCTCGTTGGCCGTCCGCAACGTTTCGCCGTCGGCGGCTGACGGCAGGCTGAACGTCGGCGGGGACGATCTCCCCGCTCGCGGGAGGCACCGCGCAGCGGCGAGGGCGGCGATCGTGGCGACCGTGCGGTCTCAGCGCCGGTCGGCGACCACGCGGAACAGGGCGATCAGGACGACTGCGCCCACGATCGACGCGATCCACCCGGGGTTGCTGCCGTCGCGGTACCAGTGGAACAGATGGCTCCCCGCCCAGCCGGCGAACAGCGATCCCGCGATGCCGATCGCGATCGTGACGAGGCACCCCTGCGCGTCGCGTTCGCCCGTGATCAGCTTGGCGATCGCGCCGACGATCAGCCCGATAATCAGCCAGCCGATGATTCCATGTCCTGCCAATGCCATTCTCCCTCGCTCGACCGACTATCGCAGGGCGACCGCCGGGATCAAGCCATCTTGCCCGGCACGGTCGGATGGCTGCTCGACAGGCCGCCGTCGACCGCGATCGCCTGGCCGTTGACGTAGCTCGCGGCGTCGCTGGCGAGGAACAGCGCGACCTCGGCGATCTCCTCGGGTCCGGCGGCGCGCCTGAGCGGGTTGAGCTGGCCCAGCTTGTGCTCGGTCCCGCGCGCCCGCGCGCCATCGAAGAACGGCCGCGTCATTCCCGTCTCGGTCAGCCCCGGACAGACGGCGTTAACCCGGACGCCGCTGCCGGCGAGCTGGTTGGCCGCCGTCGCGACGAGGTTGATCACCCCGGCCTTCGACGCGCTGTACGGCACCCCGCCCGCGCCCGAGCGGATGCCGGCGACCGAGGCCGTGGCGACGATCGATCCCCGCCCGGCCGGAACCATGACCCGCGCCGCCGCCTGGACGATGAGGAACACGCCGATCAGGTTGATCCGCAGCACCTGCTCCCATTCGGCCACCGTCAGGTCGAGGAGCGGCGCGAGGCCGCCGCCGATCCCGGCGTTGGCGAAGGCGAAGTCGAGCCGCCCCGTCGCGGCGGCGGCGGCGACCGCGCCCTCGACGTCGGCCGGCGCGCCGACGTCGCCGGTCAGCGCGGTGATCCGGTCGTGGCCGGCGGCGGTGTCATGGACCGCGTCGCTGCGGTCGAACGCGATCACGGTGCCGCCGCGCGCCGCGAACAGCCGCGCCGCCGCGCGGCCGATGCCGCTCGCCGCGCCGGTAATCAGCGCGGTCTGG
>CAXTQJ010000088.1:0-9844 GCA_964246245.1 uncultured Sphingomonadaceae bacterium | reverse complement strand
CGCGGCGGCGGAGCGGAGGACGCGCGGCGCAGCGGCGGCGCGGGGGTCGTGGCGCGGCTCCCACTCCGGCCTTCGCGGCGGCCTCGGGCGGACGCAGTCGAGCGGGTGCGGAACGGGCGGCGGGACCGGGCCGGCCGCACTGTCCCCGGACGCCCCCCGGGCATGCGCCGCCGTGCCCGCGGTCGGGGCGGCCGGCGTGATCGGTTCTGGCGCGCCGGCCTGAGCGGGAGCCGCGGCCGGGGCGCCGGGCAAGGCGGACCGCCGTCGGCATCGGCCGTCCACCCTCGTCACGCGGGGTCTGCGGGCTCGGCGTCGGCGTGGCCGAGCCACCGGCGAAGTCGGGCCGACGGCGACGTGCCGCTGGTGAGCGCGGAGACGATGCGGCGGATGGTGGAGCGGCAGGGGCCGGCCCGCCGGCGGCGGTCGCCGCCGCCGCCGCTTCGACCGCCGTCAATTCCCGGTCCTCCGGGCGAACGACGGCAGGGCGCGCCGGCCGCGTCCCACGTCGGCCCTCTCGAGCGGGCCGGAGAGGTCGATGGCCAGGTAGCCGCGCACCATCATGGCGAAGGCCGTCTCCGCGGCGTGTCCGGCGTCGGCGAGCGCCCGCGTCAGGCTCGGCAGCGCGACGCGGCGCGAGCCGGCGATGAAGGTGTCGGCCGTCTTGAGTGCGCCGTGCGTCAGGAGGGCGTGCCTGGACGCGGCTATGGCCGTCACGCTGGCGATCGTCGCGTCGTCCGCCAGGTCCGCCACCGCGAGCAAGCTGTACGGCGTTCCGACCGCTTCGGCCACCGTCTCGCAAACGCCGGCGGTCAGCGCGTCGACGGGATCGGCGGGATCGAGCAGGTCGACCAGCTCGCGCCCGCCGCCGGAACTGCGCTGGCAGGAGTCCACGATCCTGCGGAACTCGCGCCGTCCGAACGTCGCCTCTATGAGGAGGCGCCGTGCGAGGTAGGGGCGGCCCCAGCAGGCGGGATCGACCTCCTGCATTAGGCAGTGGATCATCGCGGCGGCGCTGGCGACGGGCACGCGGCGGTCGAATCGCGAGGAACGGAAGTCGGCCGCCGCCGCGGCTGGCGCAGCAAGGAGGGTGACCCTCACGGACGATCCGGGCCGACTGCTGTCGACGATGATCCGGTCCGCAGCGGCCGGCGTCGGGGTCGGCATTGGCCGCTCGGAGCGGCGGCCCAGCCACGCGGTTCGCGCTCCGCCGTGGACGGCGTATGATGTCTGCATGGTCGCTCCTGTCGTTCGCGGGGGAGCGAATATGGAGTCTCATCTCAAATGAACAAGTGCTAGTCTAATGAGACTCTGGTGAGAGACGTTGTAGGGAAGGCGCTGGCTCCGTCGGCCGAGGAGGAGGACGTGCTCAAGGCGGCTTGGCCGGCCGGCGTGCCGGCTGCCGAGATGACGATCCTCGACCGTCTGCCGGAGGGGCGTAGGCGCGCGGCGATCGCGCGCTTGGCATCGGTGGTCGGTGGCGGCGTAGCTGCCGGCTTCGGCGGGGGGAGTGCCGGCGGCGAGCCGACGGTGTCTCGGGCGACCGTCTTCAGACTGCGGAGCGCATGGCGCAGGGAGGCCAGCCTGCGGGCGATACTGCCGACCTCGTTCCGGGGCGCGCGTCCACGGGCCGGCGTCGGAACGGCGATGTCGGCCGTCGTCCGCCGTCTCCTGGCGGAGAGCCCGGCGTTCGTGAGTTCGAGCGCGATCGCCAGGGAGGTGGTTGCCATCCTTGGCGGAGAGGTGGCAGTCGGCGCGGCGCTGAGATCGGTCCGGCGCGAGCGGGCGCTGATGGTCGAGGACCCCGCCCGCCTGGAAGCTGATTTCGGGCGGGGCGTCGTCGTCGACGTGACGGCGATGTCGCTCGGCACCGGCGTCGAGTCTGCGCTGATCTGCCTGGTCGTCGAGCGCTCCTCCGGGCTGATCGTGGGCAGCGCCGTCGGCCTTGCGGCGAGCTGGGCGCCCCTGATGTTCGCGGCGGTGGGCGACGCGGCGGCCAAGCTGGCCGGCGGCGGCATTGACCGTGCGGTCGATGAGGGCGTCGATACCACTGTATCGGTCCTCGTGCCCGCTCCCAGAACACCCGGCGAGTTCGAGATCTCTGAGCGCGTAGCCGGATACGGCCGCGCGCCCGGCGTCCGGTTCTCGAAAGCCCGTCCGGGCGAGCTCGCCACGTCCGTCCTCGGCGGTCGGGTGGGCGCCGTAAGGTTCAGGCCGAGGTCGACGCGGGCCGTGCTGGATGCGGCGGACGCGGCGGCGATGCCTTTGGACCTGTTGGAGGTCGACGCCGGTGTCGCCTCGATCGTTGGTAGGCAGATCGCCGAGCACAACCAGGTGGTGATCCGACGACTCTCTATCTCCGCCGGCGACGGTACGCTTACCCGCGACGGGTCGGGAGCGATGGCGGCTGCACTGGCGCGCCTCGGTCGGGCGCTTCGGGAGGAGGCGGGTTCATGACGTCGCTTCCGCGATGAAGGAGGTCAACAGCCGCCCCGCCTCCCCGCGCCGACCGGGTCCGAGCTTTGCGGGAACCTCGGATCCGGCGGCGGCACGGCGGCACCGCGCCCTGAGCATCGCCGTGGCCTCCTCGAGTCCGACCGGCGCCTCTCCCCTTTCGAGCCGCGCCGGCCGGGCGATCGACCGCCCGCGGCCCCTGCGCGGGGGGAGCGGCACCCCGGCGAGGTTCTTGCCGAAGAGCCTGGTCGCGAAGTCCGCCGTGGTCACGGCGGTCCGCGTCACGCCCTGGACCCCGAGGCCCGACGCTTCGAGCGCTGCTGCCAGTGCGGCCCAGCCGGGATCCTGGAGGCGGTCGAAGTGGATGGTGAACCGGTCGGTCGGCGGATTGCGGCCGTCGCTCCGCTCACCGCTTCCATCGTATGTCAGCGCGTCCAGTATCGCGGCGGCGGTCCCGGCCGCGGTGGGTCCGTCGCGCAGGAGCTCGACGCCGATGACGGCGGGGACCGCCGGGTCCATGACCAGGATCGCCATCGGCATCGACGCGCCCGGCGTGGCGCCCTCGATGGGGATGTCGACGACGCAGGGCTCGACGACGAGGTCGGCTCGGGACGCGTCGAAGTCGCCCGGAAGACGTCCCGCCCGGAAAGCGGCGGCGTGCCTGATGACGGTCGCCCGCGCCGGCATCGGGATCCCGCGCCTGTCGGCTATCCGGCGCGCGCGCTCCGACACGTCTTCGAGGGTGGCGCCCGGCAACTCGGCTACAGCGTCCTCGATGGCGAGCCTCTGGTCCCTGGAAATCTGGCGGCGGGGTTGTCGCGGTCGTCCCGCGCCCGCCATGTCCTCCGGACGCCTGCTCGTCGCCCACGACCTCGCGAGGTTGGAGAATTGTGCCGGTCCGACGCCGATCTCCGCAGCCGATCTCGATGCCGCGTCCGGCGATGGATCGGCAAGGTACCGCTCGAGTATGCCGATGCGGCGAAGCACCTCGGCTCGCCGATGGATGGCCACGAAGGCCAGGTCGTCCTCGCTGAATTTCATGGTCTGTTTCCCATAGAGTGCTGGTTGGACGTGCGGTCGGCTTGCTTCCGGCTTTTTCCGTTCACTGTATGTTCCACTTATAGGGCGATGCGCTCTGTTAAGGCACCTTGGGATGGGACGGCTTCGTCGCCCGCACCGGCGAGCGCCGAAGGCGACCTGCCACTACGTTGCTGCATTGCCGGAAGCCTGGAGCGTGGCGGGCGCGGCGCCCGCGACCAGTTTCGCGGCTGCGGCCGGCGGCGCGCCCACCGCCTGCCGGTCCATTCGACCGCCGTTGGACTAAGCAGTCCGCACCGGGCTGGGGCTCGTTTCTAGTTCAGCACGCCGGTACGGAGGTCGAACCTGCGGAGTTTCACCTCGAAGGAGACGGAGAGGCCGTAGGCGACGTTCGCGGCCCCGGTGATGACGGTCCACGAGGGCAGGGCGGGATGCTCCAGGACGGCCGACAGTGGCAGTCCGGGAAGCGACAGGCAGACCGTGTCGGGGGAAAGCGCTCCGCAAACGGTCAGGCGACCGTCTCCGACCCTGATGCTTTCACCTATGAAGAGGCTTGGCGTTACGCGCCCCCGCCCACCGCGGATCACGACCGCATCGCCGCCCGTCAGCCTGACGATGCGGTCGGCGCCGCCGAGCGCCGCGGTGCGCAGCGTCGCCGGGACGTCGACGCCGCTCCATTCCAGCGCGTGGAGCATGACCGTGCAGATGGTGCCGGTCCCGATCGCGGCGGTCCGGGCTCCCGTCAACGCAGGTCAGCGCGGCAGGAGGTCCCGAGGTCGCGGCTGCCACGGGGCGAACGAGCCCGCTGCGTCGGCGGGCGGCCCCGCAAGGGGCGGAGCGTCCCTGGCTGCGTCATCGTCCACCCGGCGGGCGCATCCTGAGCAGGCGCTGTGGGCGACGACGGGTGGACGGTTGCGGCATCCGTCGTCGCCGGATCGCCGATCACCGCTTTGCCTCCTCTAGCCGACGAGGCGGAGCTTGCCGGTCGGCTGCCCGCCCGATCCGCCGCCGTCGTAGCTGATCATGCTCGCGAGACCGAAGACGAGCTTCTCGATCTCGCCGACCGGGATGTGAAGAGCCTCGGCGATGTCGTTCTTCGTCATTTTCTCCGCCCGCAGCCCGCTGAAGACCTTCTCCCAAACCGCCGAGCGCTCCCGCTCGATGCCGTCGGGCTCCGACGTGCGGTATCCCTGCTGGGCGAGCTGTATGCAGAACTGCCGGTACTGCCACTCGGTCAGCAGGCCCAGCCGGTTGAGCCGGTGGTTGAGGGCGAAGGCCGAGACCCTCCACCGCTTCTTGTGGAGCTTGATCTCGCCGACGCCGTGGACCGACGGCATCACCGCCGCAACGTCCTCGGCGGGCATCAGGAAGGCCGCCGCGAACCGGTTCGCCTCCTCCTCGGACCCGCGGCCACCGGCGCCGGCCCTCCGGTGCATGACGAGGTGGCCGAGTTCGTGGCATGCGTCGAAGCGTCCGTGCTCCGCCGTCTTGACGGTGTTGAGGAACACGTACGGCTTTCCGTCTCGCCACATCGAGAAGGCGTCGACGGACCGCGTCTGCTCGACCAGCGAGAAGACGCGGACGCCCCGCGACTCGAGCAGGTGAACGACGTTCCTGATGGGACGCGCGCCGAGGCCCCACTCCTCGCGGAGGACCCTGGCGGCGTCCTCGGGCGAGCCCTCGGCGCCGAGGTCCACGAGATCCGGCTCGGGCAGCTCGAACAGCCGCTCCACCCAATCGCCGAGCAGGAAGGCCAGGGAACCGGCGGCGAGCGCGGCGTCGCGGCTGCCGGCCAGCATGTGCGACATGGACCGGAAGCTCGCGGTCGATCTTGACGGCTCGTCGACCGGGTCGCCGGAGAAGAAGCCGACGGGATAGCCGAGCACCCGCGAGAGCGTCTCCAGCGCCTCCGGCCTCGGCACCGAGAGTTCGGCCTCCCACTTGTGCACCGTCACCCGGCTCACCCCCGCGGCCTCGGCGAGCTGGGACTTGGTCAGACCCGCCCTGAAGCGCGCGAGCCGCAGCCTCGCACTGTTGAACATCACCGCGCCTTGCGGCGCACCGTGACCTCGACGTCGGGACCGTAGTCGTCGGTCGCCGCCGTCCCGCGGCCGCAGACCGGACCGTCGAGATCGATGAGGATTATGCGGTCGTCCCAGCCGTGGAAGTGGCCGCCCTCGATGCTGCTCGGCTTCGACAGCTCCAGCCGGCGCTCGTCGCCCTCGATGAAGGCGCAGAAGTACCAGATGTGCGCCCTGGCTTCGGCGGCGGCCCGCAGCTGGCGGTCAAATTCCTCCCGGAAGCCCGGCAGCGGCAGCGGTGGCGAATGGTTCAGGGCAACGGCGCGCCGCGATCCGTCGCCCTTGACGGACCTGCTGCGCGGCTGGCCGCCGGCGATGCCAGTTCCCTCGTCCGTGTTGGCGACGGCGATCCGGAAGTCGGCGCTCGGGTGAACGATGGTGGAGATGTTCTCCGCGTCGTTCTTGGCCCAGCCCATGGGGCGCTTGAGCTCGCGCCATCGGCGCACGCCGAAGCGCCAGGCGTCCCAGCCCCGGGCCGACGGCGGATCGTTGTCGGTGCAGCCGCCGTAGGCCGCGGTCATGGCGGCGAACGCCTGCATCGCCTCCTCGAACGACAGGTCCAATTGCCTCAGCCGCGCCCGGACGTCCGCCGGAGTCGAATGCACGCCCATGCCCGGGATCCCGTTTACGTTTTCCTCCCTCATTTGAGACACCAAAACGTAAACCCGGTCAAGTTGCCCAGATCGGCCTCACGGACGTCATGCCCGCGCAGCTGTTCCGGTGGGTGCCCGCGCGGCAGCCGCGGCCGCAGCCGGTGATCGCACCGGCGCGGCATCGGTCGGACACTTCGACGGCGCGCCCTCCGCAGGCGGAAGCGTCGCCGGTCCCCGGTGCCCTACCGTGCCATCAGAGACCCTTCCAGTTCGGTGACCTCTTCTGACCGAAGGCCGCGCGCCCCTCCACCGCATCTTTCGAGCCGAGGAGACGGACAACGTCCGGGCGGTCCCAGACCTGGACGACCGTTTCCGCCAGCGGTTGCGCGACGGCGTCTGTCACGGCGCGCTTGGTCGCGCGGACGGCGAGAGGCGCGCACGCCAGGATCTCGCCGGCCCAGCGTCTCGCGCACTCGAGGACGTCGGTCTCGACGACTTCGGCGACGAGTCCCACGGCCGCCGCCTCGGCGGCGCCGAGCCGGCGGCCGGTCAGCACGAGGCTCATTGCTCGCTTCATTCCCAGCTCGAGGGTCAGTCGCTGAAGGCCGCCGGCCACGGCTGCGACGCCCACGCGCGGCTCGGGGAGCGCGAAGGACGCGTTCGCCGAGGCGACGATGATGTCGCAAGCGAGTGCCAATTCGAAGCCCCCGCCGAAGGCGATCCCGTTGACCGCGGCGATCACCGGCTTGTCGAGATCGAAGCGCGACGTCATTCCGCCGCAGCCGCTCCGCGGCAGGCTGGCGGCGCCGGTGGGTGGATCCCCCTTAAGGTCCTGCCCGGCGCAGAATGCCTTGTCGCCCTCGCCGGTGATGATGGCAACCCATTGCTCGTCGTCAGCGGCGAAGGCGTCGAGGGCGGCGGCCATCTCGTCGTGCGCCGCGCGGTTCAGGGCGTTGCGCACGTCCGGCCGCCGGATGGTGATGATGGTCAGACGGCCGTCCCGGTCGACGGCGATGAATTCAGGTGCGCCGTTCATCGGCCGATCTCCCACCGTGCCTTCCGCTCCCATCCGTCGTCATGGCACCGCCTCGCGAGCCGAGGATCGGGACGGCGGCGCCAGGTCCTCCCCGCTCGGGTCGGCGACCAAACTCAGGACCGCCGTCCCGCTAGGACCTGGACGGGCGCAATCGTTTGGGCGGTGATACAAAACGCTGACTTTGGCGTCAACAAAGATGACGCCAATGGGGTGACCGGGCGGGCCGCGCAGGCAGGGTTCGATCCCTCGGGTCGGCGGGCTTGAGGACCCGGCGCCGAGATGCGGCCGTCGACACCGTTGACCGCGGTGTGTAGTGGTTTGGCCACGCGGTGCGACGCCTCCGCCGCAGCCGTTGAAGGGACGCTGATGCCTCGCTGGAAGAACGGCTTTCAGACGAGCGAGGAGATCCAGCGGTACAAGCGTCTCGCCGTGATCCGCGAAGCGGCGCGGATTATGTCCCGCCGCGGCTTCCACAGCACCTCGCTCGACGAGGTGGCCAAGGTCCTCGGCATCTCGAAGGGCACGCTGTACAACTACGTCAAGGACAAGCAGGAGATCCTGTTCGAGTGCCATAACATAGCGCTGGATCTGGGGGATCATGCCGCCCGGTTCGCGGCGGAGGTTGGTGGGACCGGCATCGACCAACTGCGTCTTCTGCTGCGTTGCTACGTGATCTGGATGTACGGTCAGACCGGAGTCGGAGGCGTCACCTTCGACGTCAACGCGCTGCGGCCTGAGGACCGCGCTGCGGTGGTCCGGCGCCGCGACGCGACCGACGCCCGGCTCATCGCGCTGCTGGAGACGAGCGCCGCGGACGGGAGCATCCGTCCGTGCGACGCGCGGATCGCGGTCTACGGCATCATGACCGCGGTCAACGGCATCTCGACGTGGTTTTCGCCCGAAGGGCGGTTGTCGATCGACACGGTCGCGGACCAGCTCCTCGACCTCCTCACCCTGTCGCTCGCCACGCGGCCCGAGCGGCTGGTCCCGTACCCCGAGGCGCCGCCCTACCCGACGATGGACGCCCCCCTCGGCCTGTCCGTCCGGAGCGCCGCGATCGTTCCGCGGCCGGCCAAGCCCGTCGGTCGCGCCGGCACCGCGGCGCCGCGCGGCAAGACGACCGCGACGTCCCGACGAAAGCCGCGGTCAGGCACGGCCTAGCCTGCCGGACCGGCCAGGCAAGCCCGGCCGCGCCTCGGAGCTGTGCATTGCGTGAAGACGGCGGCGGGCCGGCCGGTGCCGGCTGCGAAAGCTCAACCTGGCGCACGGCGGTGGCCCGCCGATCGCTCTCCGCCGCTCCGGCAGTGGTGCAGACCGAGTTGACTGACGCCAACGCTGCGTTGAAGCGCAAGTCGGAGTTTGACCCAAGAGTCAGAATGCAATACGGATGGTTCAAGCACGCGGAACGTGACGACCGCCCGGTCGCCGACAAGAACGTGTCTTCTTGGGGATGTCGATGGGCGTTCGCCTCTACGCGATGACCTGCGGCTGGCTGACGATGCCGTACGGCTTCTTCCTCGCAGGCGAGGAGGGCTGGCTGGCCGTGCCGGTGCCGAGCTACCTGATCGTGCATCCCAGGGGCACGGTCGTCTTCGACACCGGGCTGGAGACGGCACTGCAGATCAACGATGCGGCGCGGCGGGCGCAACTCCTCGCGCCGAACGGAGACCTGATCAGGCCGAGCTTCCGGTCGGGCGACAACGTCGCCGAGCGGCTGCGCGCGTCGGGACGCGATCCGGGGCGGATCGACTTCATCGTCAATTCGCACCTCCATCTCGATCACTGCGGCGGCAATGAGCTGATACCCAACGCCCGGGTCGTGGTGCAGCGGCGCGAATGGGCCGCGGCGACGCGGGCCGACGAGATAGCCGCGAACCACTACGTGCCGCGGCTGTACGATCTTGGTCACGACCGGATAGCCGTCGACGGCGAGCATGATCTGTTCGACGACGGCACCGTCGTCCTGGTTCCGACGCCAGGACACACGCCCGGCCATCAGTCGCTGCGCGTCCGAGTGTCGGACGGAACCGTTCTGCTCAGTGCCGACGCGTGCTACCTGCGTGCGACCCTCGAGCGCATGGTGCTGCCGGACCCGAGGGTCGTGCAGTGCGGCGAGGCGATGCGCGCATCCCTTACGCTGATCAGACGCATGCAGGCAGACGGCGTCGTGGTCGTGTTCGGCCACGATCCCGACCAGTGGCCGCGCCTCACCGACGGCCCGCTGACCGAGATCGACGCCGGGCGCGTCACGGCCGCTGCGCGGGCGGCCAGGGCGCCACAGGCGGTCGCGGCATGAAGGGCGATGGTCGGCCGGTCATTGAACAAGGGACGTGTGAGATGCCGACGCCGACGTCGGAAAAGGGGACGCGTCGGCAACAAATGAAAAGGGGAGTGAACGACATGCTGAGGGCCGTTTCTATTCTGTCGTCGACCGTGTCCCTGCTGGCGGTGGCCGCCGCCGCCGACGCGCAGACCGCGGTCGGTTCAACTTTCCTGGTCAGCGCGTCGCCGGCTCCGCAGGCCGAGACCGCGCCCGACAGCGGCGAGATCACCGTCACCGCGCAGAAGAGGTCGGACCGGCTCCGCGACGTGCCCCTGTCGATCAACGCGGCGTCTGGGGACCAGCTGAAGTCGCTCGGCATCAC
>CAXTQJ010000087.1:8821-9987 GCA_964246245.1 uncultured Sphingomonadaceae bacterium | reverse complement strand
CGACGCCGTCGACGCCGCGGTCGGCGGCGGCGTGGGCGACCGCCTCCTCGAAGCGCGAGATAAAGGCGACGGCGTTCTTGACCCGCTTCTTGAGGTGCGCCGACAGCGACCAATACGGCAGGCCGAACCGTCGCCGCACGCGGTTGAACCCGACGTTGAAGTTCAGGAGGGCAGCATAGGCATAGTCGCCGAGGAAGGCGAGCCACTTGGCGTAGAGGACGACGCCATCGAACTCATCGCCGTGGAGGACCAGCAGCCGGCGGCCGTCGGCGGTGGTGTGAATGCACTCGCCGGCGATGTCGACCCCGCCGAAGCTCAGCCCCGCATAGTCGCGCAGCGCCTCGTCGTGGTTGCCCGGCACATAGACGACGCGCGTCCCCTTGTTGGCCAGCTTGAGGACGCGGCGGACGATGTCGTTGTGCCGCGGCGGCCAGTACCAGCCGCGCTTCAGCCGCCAGCCGTCGACGATGTCGCCGACGAGGTAGAGCGTCTCGGGCTGGATCGACTTGAGAAAATCGAGGAGCAGGTCGGCGTTGCATCCCGACGTGCCGAGGTGGGTGTCCGAAATCCACACCGTGCGGAAGCGGAGCTTCTTCTTGGGACCGCCATCGTCGTCGTCGTTGGCCCACCCCGGCGGCAGCGCGGCGCGGGCGGCGGCGAGCGAGGGAAAAGCGCGGGCAGGCGTGGGCGCGTAGGCGGTGAGGGGGAGGCTCGCCATCGGGCCGCTCCGGTAAGCTGATCAATATTGCCGCTACATATAGTCTGTGACGCTTTGACGACGTTCACCTCTCGTCATTCCGCCCTTTGGGGGAGGGACCGCTACGGTATCGCACTATCGGGGCGAGGGGCATAACGGTCGGACCCGCCCTCACGCTGCCGTGTCGCGGCTTTCCCTCTTCTCGAGTAACGGAAAGTTTCGTTGGTGGAACATCGTTGCGGCGACGTGGTTGATCGGCCAGTCACCCATCCAGCCACAGGAGATATGTCATGTGGATCGGCATTGCCGTCGTCTTGATCATCATCTGGCTCGTCAGCTTCGTCGCGCTGCACGTGTCGAGCGGGTTGATCCACCTGCTGCTGCTCGTCGCGCTGATCAGCTTCGTGATCCACTTCGTCCGCGGCCGATCGGCCGTATAGGCGTGCGAACGGCCGGAAGCGCGATGCGC
>CAXTQJ010000087.1:727-8811 GCA_964246245.1 uncultured Sphingomonadaceae bacterium | reverse complement strand
GGTGCAGGTGGCGGTAGAGCATCTCGCAAATTGCCAAAATTCAGGCGTGACGGGAACTGATACGGGAACAAAATGATGGAAGAAGTTTCTAAATCATTGAAAACTTGGTCGGGGAAAGAGGATTCGAACCTCCGGCCCCTGCCTCCCGAAGACAGTGCTCTACCAGGCTGAGCTACGCCCCGGCAGTGGAGGCGCGGCTATAGCGGGGTGCGCGGGCCGGCGCAACCGGATGTGCGGTGATCCGCTGCCACACCGGTTTCGTCGTCCCGGCGCAGTTCCATCACATCGGAGGGTCGAGCGGATGGACTCTGGCCTGCGCCGGGATGGCACCAACACTTGCGATATGTTCGTCGTCAGCTAACGCCCGCTGCCGCCCGCAACGCGTCGCGCGACACCATCTTTTCGCGCGGGGCGGGGTGGGTCGCGGCAGCGATCTCGGCGGCGTCGATCGCCTGCCAACCAGCGAAGGTCACCGGGCGGACGCCGCGCTCCGCCAGCAGCGCATCGAGCCCCGCCCCGCCGGCGCGGTCGCCCGGAACCACCTCGACGATGAGGCGCGACGCGGTCTCGGCCCCATCGGGCTTGTTGGTCCCGATCGTCCCGCTCGGTCCCCGCCGGGCCCAGCCGGTAACGTACAGCCGCTCCGCCACCCGCCCGGCGTCGCTGACCACCCGGCCGCGCGCCGCGTCGAACGGCACCCCGGCGATGGGCGTGCTCTGGTAGCCGATCGCGCCGACGATCAGGCCGCAGTCGATCGTCCGCGTGAGGCCGGTGCCGACCGCCCTATCGCCCTCAAGCCGCGTCCGCTCGACGGTCAGGCGGAGCCCGTCGCCGTCGGCGTCGATGGCAACGGGCCGCGTGAGGAAGTCGAAGGCGATCGTCACCGGTGTCGGGCGGAACGGCGCGGCGGCGAACGCGCGCAGATGGGCGACCACCTTGCGTAGGCCGGGGTCGAGCGCCGCGTCGCCGCTTGCGTCGGGCAGGTCGGCCGGGTCGACCGCCGGCCGCGCCCGCGCCAGTTCGCCCATCTCGCCTATCTCCTTCGGCGTGAAGCTCGCCTGGTACGGACCGCGCCGGCCGACGATGTGGATGTCGCGGACCCCGCTCGCGGCCAGCGCGGCGCGGGCGTGCGCGGCGAGGTCGGAATGCGCGAGTTCGGCCGGCGTCTTGGCGAGCACCCGCGCGACGTCGATCGCGACGTTGCCGTTCCCGATCACCGCGACGCCGGGACCGGCCAGCGGCACGTCGAGGTCGACGTAATCCGGATGGCCATTGTACCAGCCGACGAACGCGCCCGACCCGATCACGCCGGGCAGGTCCTCGCCGGGGATGCCCAGCCGCCGGTCGCGCGGCGCACCGGTCGCGAGGACGACGGCGTCGTACAGCCCGAGGAGGTCGTCGACCGCGATTCCCCCCTGCCCCACGACCACGTCGCCGACGAACCGCACCCCGCCGGCGAGCACCGCGTGGTAGCGGCGGTCGACCGCCTTGATCGACTGGTGGTCGGGCGCGACGCCGGCGCGGATCAGCCCGTACGGCGTCGGCAGGCAGTCGATCAGGTCGACCGCGACGCCGGTCCCCAGCCGCTTGACCAGCGCCTCGGCGGTGTAGAACCCCGCCGGTCCGGCCCCGACGATGGCGACGTGGAGCATCGGCTAGTCTCCCTGAGCCATCTAGCGGGGCGGCGGTTTCCTTGGCCAGCCCTTGTCTGCTACGCCGCGCCGATGACCGCTCCGCTCGACCGCATCCGCAACTTTTCTATCATCGCGCACATCGACCACGGCAAGTCGACGCTCGCCGACCGGCTGATCCAGACCACGGGCGGCCTCAGCGCGCGCGAGATGAGCGAGCAGGTGCTCGACAATATGGACATCGAGAAGGAGCGCGGCATCACGATCAAGGCGCAGACCGTGCGCCTCGATCACAACGGCTACGTCCTCAACCTGATGGACACGCCGGGGCACGTCGACTTCGCCTACGAGGTCAGCCGCAGCTTGGCCGCGTGCGAGGGCGCGCTCCTCGTCGTCGACGCGGCGCAGGGGGTCGAGGCGCAGACGCTGGCCAACGTCTACCAGTCGATCGAGCACGACCACGTCATCATCCCGGTGATCAACAAGGTCGACCTGCCCGCCGCCGAGCCCGAGCGCGTCCGCGCGCAGATCGAAGAGGTCATCGGCATCGATGCCAGCGATGCCGTCCTGACCAGCGCCAAGACCGGCATCGGCATCGAGGCCGTGCTCGACGCGATCGTCGAACGGATTCCGCCGCCTAAGGGCGACGCCGCCGCGCCGCTCAAGGCGATGCTCGTCGACAGCTGGTACGACCCCTACCTCGGCGTCGTCATCCTCGTCCGCGTGATCGACGGATCGCTGCGAAAAGGCCAGCAGATCGTCTTCATGGCGCAGGGGACGACGCATCTCGTCGACCGCGTCGGCTGCTTCCGGCCCAAGATCGAGGCGCTCGACGCGCTCGGCCCCGGCGAGATCGGCTTCATCACCGCGCAGATCAAGGAGGTCGCCCAGACCAACGTCGGCGACACGATCACCGACGCCAAACGCCCGACGGCGACGCCGCTGCCGGGGTTCAAGGAGGTCCAGCCGGTCGTTTTCTGCGGGCTCTTCCCGGTCGACGCGGCCGACTTCGAGAAGCTGCGCGACAGCCTCGGCCGGTTGCGGCTCAACGACGCGAGTTTCACCTTCGAGACCGAGAGCAGTGCCGCATTGGGCTTCGGCTTCCGCTGCGGTTTCCTCGGGCTGCTCCATCTGGAGATTATCCAGGAGCGCCTGACGCGCGAATACGACCTCGACCTGATCACCACCGCACCGTCGGTCGTCTACAAGATGCTGCTCCGCGACGGGTCGAGCCTCGAATTGCACAACCCATCTGACATGCCCGACCCGTCGACGATCGAACTGATCGAGGAGCCGTGGATCGAGGCGACGATCTTTACCCCCGACGAGTATCTCGGGTCGATCCTCAAGCTGTGCCAGGACCGGCGCGGCATCCAGACCAACCTGACCTACGTCGGCGGCCGGGCGCAGGTCGTCTATGAGCTGCCGCTCAACGAGGTGGTGTTCGACTTCTACGACCGGCTGAAGTCGATCAGCCGCGGCTACGCCAGCTTCGACTATCACCAGATCGGCTACCGCGAGGGCGACCTCGTCAAGATGACGATCATGGTCAACGCCGAGCCGGTCGACGCGCTGAGCATGATCGTCCACCGCGACGCCGCCGAAGCGCGCGGCCGTCACATGTGCGAGCGGATGAAGGACCTGATCCCCCGCCACCTGTTCAAGATCCCCGTCCAGGCGGCGATCGGCGGCAAGGTCATCGCCCGCGAGACGATCGCGGCGATGCGCAAGGACGTGACGGCGAAATGCTACGGCGGCGACATCAGCCGCAAGAAGAAGCTCCTCGACAAGCAGAAGGAGGGGAAGAAGCGAATGCGCCAGTATGGCAGCGTCGACATTCCGCAGGAGGCGTTCATCGCGGCGCTGCGGATGGGGGATGCGAACTAGGCGGCGGGCGCGTCGGCGGCCGGCCAGACTTCGAGACGCAGGCCGATGATGTCGCGGAAGTCGGCACCATTGATCGTGATGAGGACTAGGCCGTGAACGATGGCGGTCGCCGCGATGATCCGGTCGAGCAGACGCGGACGCGAGTACCCGATCGCCTCGACCACAGTGCGATAGGCGGCGACCTCGGGTTGCGCGAAAGGTATGCGTCGTAAATCCTGGTAGATCGCGTCGATCCGGGCGCGCCGGAAGGCACGGAGAGCGGGGACGCGGACCGCTCCGCTTTCCAGCTCGGCAGAACTGAGCATCGACAGTGCCGGTAACGACGGTAGTTCGGCCAGCCGCGACAGGATCGGGGCGTCGAGGTCGCGCAGATGGACAGCGACGCTGGTATCGATCAGGTAACCCGCCATCAGAGGCCGCGAGGCTCGGGGAGTTCCGATGTGTCGCGGGCCTCGAGCACGCCCGGGGCGGGTAGCGCGCGAAGGCGGGTAACGAAGTCGAGCACCTTCTGTCGCTCGGCCGCAGCGTCGGTCAGCGGGCGGATGGTGATGACGTCGCCGTTGCGCTCGACCAGCACGTCGATGTCGCGCCCATATCCGATGCTCTTGGGCAAACGCACAGCCTCGCTGTTGCCACTACGGAACGTCCACGTTGCCACCTGGATCATGTCGGCCTCCGTATATCCGGTAGATACCACGTCGTTCCAGCGACAACCACCCCTTGCACTTGCTGCGCCGCGGGATGACATTGGTGGCTGACGGTGGCGCGGCACCCTCGCGCCGCCCCGGGAGACCTTCATGCCCGCCTTCACGCGCGATCTCGAACATACCCTCCACAATGCCCTCGCCGAGGCCGGGCGGCGGCATCACGAATACGCGACGCTCGAACATCTGCTGCTGGCGCTGGCCGGCGATACCCATGCCGCGGCGGTGATGAAGGCGTGCGCGGTCGACATCGACGACCTCGCCGCGAAGGTGACCAACTACCTCGATACCGAACTCGGCGCACTCAAGACCGACGCGTCGGTCGATCCGTCGCCGACCGCCGGGTTCCAGCGCGTCGTCCAGCGGGCGATCCTCCACGTCCAGTCGTCGGGACGCGAGGAGGTGACCGGAGCGAACGTCCTCGTCGCGCTGTTCAGCGAGCGCGAGAGCCATGCGGTATTCTTCCTGCAGCAGCAGGACATGACGCGGCTCGATGCGGTTAGCTTCATCGCCCACGGCATCGCCAAGACCGGCACGAGCGAGACGCGCGCGGTCAAGGGCACCGGCCCGGGGGCCAAGGGATCGGGCAGCGACGACGAGCCCGAGGAGAAACCGGTGAAGGGCGAGAAGAAGGGTGGCGGCGAGAGCGCGCTCAAGCAGTTCACCGTCAACCTCAACGACAAGGCGAAGACCGGCAAGATCGATCCGCTGATCGGGCGTCACGCCGAGGTTGACCGGACGATCCAGATCCTGTGCCGCCGGTCGAAGAACAACCCGCTCTACGTCGGCGAGCCGGGCGTTGGGAAGACTGCGATCGCCGAGGGGCTCGCGCGCAAGATCGTCGAGGGCGAGGTTCCCGACGTGCTCAAGCCGGCGGTGATCTATTCGCTCGACATGGGCGCGCTGCTCGCCGGCACGCGCTACCGCGGCGACTTCGAGGAGCGGCTGAAGAACGTCGTCAACGAACTCGAGAAGCTGCCCCACGCGGTCCTGTTCATCGACGAGATCCACACCGTGATCGGCGCCGGCGCGACCAGCGGCGGGGCGATGGACGCATCGAACCTGCTCAAGCCGGCGCTGAGCAGCGGCGCGATCCGCTGCATCGGGTCGACGACGTACAAGGAGTTCAGGAACCACTTCGAGAAGGACCGCGCGCTGCTGCGGCGCTTCCAGAAGATCGACGTCAACGAGCCGACGGTCGAGGACGCGATCAAGATCCTGATGGGGCTGCGGTCGAGCTACGAGAAGCACCACCAGCTGCGCTACACTCCGGAGGCGATCAAGGCCGCGGTCGAACTGTCGGCGCGCTACATCAACGACCGCAAGCTGCCCGACAAGGCGATCGACGTGATCGACGAGACCGGCGCGTCACAGATGCTGCTGCCCGAGGCGAAGCGGAAGAAGACGATCGGGGTCAAGGAGGTCGAAAGCGTCATCGCGACGATGGCTCGCATCCCGCCGAAGTCGGTGTCGGTCGACGACAAGAAGGCGCTGGCGACGCTCGAGGGCGACCTCAAGCGCGTCGTCTTCGGCCAGGACAAGGCGATCGAGCGCGTCGCGTCGGCGATCAAGCTCAGCCGCGCCGGCCTGCGCGAGCCGAACAAGCCGATCGGCAACTACCTGTTCAGCGGCCCGACCGGGGTCGGCAAGACCGAGGTGGCGAAGCAGCTGGCGAACATCCTCGGTATTCCACTGACCCGCTTCGACATGAGCGAGTATATGGAGCGCCACTCGGTCAGCCGGCTGATCGGTGCGCCGCCGGGCTATGTCGGCTTCGACCAGGGCGGCTTGCTGACCGATGCGGTCGACCAGAACCCGCACGGCGTCCTGCTGCTCGACGAGATCGAGAAGGCGCATCCCGACCTGTTCAACATCCTGTTGCAGGTGATGGACAACGGCAAGCTGACCGACCACCACGGCAAGACCGTCGATTTCAGGAACACGATCCTGATCATGACGACCAACGCCGGGGCGGCCGACATGGCGCGCGAGGCACTCGGCTTCGGCGCGTCGAGCCGCGACGGCGAGGACGAGGAGGCGATCAAGAAGATGTTCAGCCCCGAGTTCCGCAACCGGCTCGACGCCGTCGTCCCGTTCGAGAGCCTGCCGCCGTCGGTCATCATGCGGGTGATCGACAAGTTCGTGCTCCAGCTCGAACTCCAACTGGCCGAACGCGAGGTCCATATCGCCCTCGACGACGACGCCAAGGCGTGGCTGATCGCGCGCGGCTACGACAAGACGATGGGCGCGCGGCCGATGGCGCGGCTGATGCAGGAGAAGATCAAGCAGCCGCTCGCCGAGGAGCTGCTGTTCGGCAAGCTGGTCCGCGGCGGCGAGGTCCGCGTCCACGTCAAGGACGACGCGCTGGCGTTCGAGATCGTCAAGGCTGCGCCGAAGCCGAAGCGGGTGAAGAAGGGCCCGGCCGCCGACGCCGCCCCGACCGCGGGCAGCGACGAGCCGCTCGTCGACGCGTAAGGGTGTCGGACGGAAAGCGCCCATGCTCGACAAAGGCGTTTCGTCGCGCCGGATCGTCGGGCATAGCACCGCCAGTTCGCGGAGCCGTCTTATGACCCGTCCCCCCGTCACCCAGGCGATGATCGACCTGTATGACCGCTTCACTCATGGCGGCGGCGAGGGCGGCGGGATCGACCGGCGCGAGCTGATGGCAGGGCTTGCCCGCCTCGCCGGGGGCAGCGCTGCCGCCGCCGCGATCCTGCCACTGATCGCCGCGTCGCCGGCGGCGGCGTCGATCGTCGCGGCCGACGACAAGCGTGTCATCGCGCGGAGCGTCGAATGGCCGGGCGGGCAGATCCACCACTTGCGCGGCTATCTCGTCCGCCCCGCGGTCAGCGACAAGCTGAGCCTCGGCGCGGTCATGCTGATCCACGAGAACCGCGGCCTAACCGAGCACATTCGCGACGTCGCCCGCCGCCTCGCGCTCGAGGGTTTCATCGTCCTCGCCCCCGACTTCTTGTCGCCCGACGGCGGCACCCCGGCGAACGAGGACGCGGCGCGCGACATGATCGGCAAGCTCGGCCGCGACGCGACCGTCGCCGACGGGGTCGCGACGCTCGACTATCTCACCACCGTCCAGGGCGGCAATGCGCGGGTCGGCGCGGTCGGCTTCTGCTGGGGCGGCGGCATGGTCAACGCGGTGGCGTGTGCCGCAGGGACGCGCCTCCGCGCCGGGGTTGCCTATTACGGCCCGCAGCCGGCCGCGGCGCTGGTGCCGGGGATCAAGGCGCGGTTGCTGCTTCACTACGCCGGGCTCGACGAGCGGATCGATGCCGGCATCCCGGCCTACGAGGCGGCGCTCAAGGCAGCGCACGTCAAGTACGAGGCGTTCGTCTACCCGGGCGTCAACCACGCGTTCAATAACGACACGTCGGCCGAGCGCTACGACAAGGCCGCCGCCGACCTCGCATGGAACCGGACGGTGGCGATGCTCCACGAGACGATCGGGTAGGCGGGGAGCGACGCCCTCCGACCACGTCACGCCGGCGCACGAAGCATCCACGGAGACCGCCGGCCCGCCCACGTGCCCGACCGTGGACGCTGGCGTCCGCCGGCATGACACCCACGCAAGATCATCCTTTACCTGCAATTGCAGATAGTTTAATGCGGCAGCCATGGATGCCCAGCTCTGCACTGCGATGCTGACGCGCCGCCTCGCACGGCGGGTGACGGCGATCTACGACGACGCGCTCGGTCCCTTCGGCCTGACCATCGGCCAGTTCGGCATCCTCGCCAGCCTGCGACGGAGCGAGGCGGTCACCGTCGCCACGCTCGCCGAGCGGCTGGCGAGCGACGCGTCGACCTGCTCGCGGCTGATCCGGCCGCTCGCCGCCGCCGGGTTCATCGC
>CAXTQJ010000087.1:0-717 GCA_964246245.1 uncultured Sphingomonadaceae bacterium | reverse complement strand
GGCCAGCAGACCGAGGCCCGCCAGCAGGCCGCCGATCCCGCCGACCGTCGCGCCAAGGCGATCCGCCTGACCGATGCCGGCCGCGCCCGCGTCCGCGCCGCCTTCGCCGCGTGGCAAGCCGCGCAGGCGACGATTGCCGATCGCCTCGGCAGCGAACGGACGACGAACCTCCGCCACGTCCTCGACGACGCCTACGCCGCTCTACAGAAAGGTTTACCGATGCCGACGTCGTCCGCTGCAACCGCGACGTGAAGTCGTGAGCCCGCCGCTTCCCGCCGCCGATCCCGCCGCGCCGCCGCCGCGTGAGCGCGCACCCATCCCGCGCGACGCGCTCGCGGCGATGTCGGGGCTCGAGCTGATGCGCGCCGGCGTCGCCGGCAACCTGCCGATCGCCCCGATCGCCGCGCTGATCGACATGCGCCTGATCGCAGCCGACCCCGGCACCGTGACCTTCACCGGCACCCCGGGCCATCAGCACTATAATCCGCTCGGCAGCGTCCACGGCGGCTATGCCGCGACGCTGCTCGACAGCTGCATGGGGTGCGCGGTCCACACGACGCTGCCGGCGGGGACGGGCTATACTTCGATCGACATCAACATCACATTCGTCCGTGCGATGACCGCCGCGACCGGGCCGGTGACGGCGGTCGGCGAGGTGATCAACGCCGGGCGACGGGTGGCGACGTTTCCTTTGCAAAGGGGGCCGAACGGGGCTCA
>CAXTQJ010000086.1:256-10007 GCA_964246245.1 uncultured Sphingomonadaceae bacterium | reverse complement strand
GATGCGGTTCAGGTCGACGCAGGGCCGCGCCGTGGCGGCGGTCGCCCGCGGCGGGATCGCCGTCGCGGCCGCGAGCGGCGGCTTGGTCGCCGGCGAGCCGCCGCATCCGGCGACGCCGACGGCGAGCGCGACCCACGGCCACCGCCTCATCTTGCTCCCCGATCAAAAAATATAAGCAACGCAACTGGATACTATGGCGCGACGATAAGCAACCACCACTGAACCCGTCGTTAACCTTCAGCGACCGAGCCAGCTGTCGGCAGGGTCTTCGCCAAATACGCGCAGAGATCGGAAACGATGCATTGCGGGCACCGCGGCCGGCGCGCGACGCAGACGTAGCGACCGTGGAGCAGCAGGATGTGGTGGGCGGGGCGTCGATAGGGGGACGGCACGACCTCCATCAGCTTGTCCTCGACGGCGCGCGGCATCTTGCCCGGGGCGAGGCCAGTCCGGTTGGCGACGCGAAAGATATGCGTGTCGACGGCGAGCGTCTCGTGCCCGAAGATTTCGTTGAGGACGACGTTTGCCGTCTTCCGCCCGACGCCGGGCAGCGCCTCGAGCGCGGCGCGATCGGCCGGCACCTCGCCGCCGTGGCCGGCGATCAGGGCCGAACTGAGCGCGAAGACGTTCCGCGCCTTGGTGTTGAACAGCCCGATCGTCTTGATGCGGTCGCGAATGCCGGCCTCGCCGAGCGCGACCATCGCCGCCGGTGTCGGCGCGGCGGCGAACAGGCCCTTGGTCGCTCGGTTGACCCCGGCATCGGTCGCCTGCGCCGACAGGACGACCGCGACGAGCAGGGTGAAGGGCGTCGTGTAGTCGAGCTCGGTGGCCGGCGGCGGTCCATCGGCGGCCAGCCGCGCGAAAAACACGGCGACATCGTCCGGCGTCATCGCGGCACGGCCGGCAGATCGCTTGGCATCATGCGGATGGTCGTTCCGATCATCGTTCGGCCCGATCAACCGCTCGATCGGTCCGGCTGGCGCGAAACGGGCAGGCCGATGCCGTCCCGCTTCGCGCCGCGCGGCGGCTTACTTGCTTCGGGCGCGATTGTTCTTGAGGCGGTCGATGTGCCGCGCCGCCGCGTCCTGCATGTCGTGGACGCGCTTCTTGTCCATCGCGTTCAGATGGCCGCCCTTGCGGTCCTTGGTGTGAAGCTTGGCGCGCGTGATCAGGTTCTGCTCCTGGCGGAGGACGCGCGCCTCGTACGGCGTCAGCGCGCCGCTACGGACGCCGGCGTCGATCGACGCGCGCTGCTGAACCTGACGGGCGTTGATCGCGGCGGCGGCCGGCAGGGCAACGCCCACGGCCATGACGGCAGCGGTTGCGGCAAGGATAAATTTGTTCATCGGGAATGAGCTCCTCAGCGTGACGGAAAGATCACGCGCCCCCAACGCGCCACGGTAGCGAAACGATCCGCCCGCGGCTTGTGCCGCAACCCGCAATATTCGATAATGAGGCGTCGCCAACCACGGGGGTGTCTATGCGTCGGTCGTTTCGAGCCTTCAGCCTCGTCGCGCTGATCTTCGCGGCCACTGCCGCGTCGGCTGCGCCGCAATACGGCACCTTCGGCGTCGACACCGGCGGCATGGATCGCGGCGTCAAGCCCGGCGACGACTTCTGGGCTTTTGCCAATGGCGGCTGGGACAAGGCGACGCCGATCCCCGACGACCGCGCCAGCTACGGCATCTGGACCACGCTCGACGACCTGTCGCGCCAGCGGACCCGGACGATCATCGAAGACGCCGCCAAGCCCGGGACGACCCCCGGCCCCGATGCGCGCCGCGTCGGGACCTTCTTCGCCGCGTTCATGGACGAGCCTGGCATCGAGGCCAAAGGCTTCGCTCCGCTTCGGCCGGCACTCGACCGCATCGCGGCGATCGCGACCCGCGCCGACCTCGCTCGCGTCATCGGCGAGATCGAGCACCTCGATACCGACGGGCCAGGGGCGTACGGCGTCGACCTGCCGTTCCTCGTTTCGGTCGAGCAGGACCCCAAGGTGCCGACGCGCTACATGGTGTCGCTGTCGCAGGGCGGAATCGGCCTGCCCGACCGCGATTATTATCTCGTCGACAACCCGAAATTCGTCGAGATCCGCGGCAAGTATGTCGCCTATGTCGCGGCGCTGTTCCGCCTCGCCGGGCTGACCGACGCCGACGCGCGCGCCGCGGCGGTGGTCGACCTCGAGACGGCGATCGCTCGGGTCCACTGGACGCGGGTCGAAAACCGCGATCCCGTCAAGACGTACAACCTGCGCACCCCCGCCGCGCTTGCCGCCGAAGCTCCCGGCGTCGAGGGGCGGGGCCTGCGGCCCGCCGCCGGGGGGGGGGGCGCGCCGCGCCGCGAGGGCGCCCAGCCGGGGGGGTTCACCGGCAGGGCGCGGCGCGGCGCCGACCGACCGCTGGCGGTGTGGCGCGACTACCTGACGCTGCGTCTGCTCAAGGACCGCGCGCGGCTGATGCCGAAAGCGGTTTCCGACGCCAACTTCGCCTTCGTCGGCACCGTCCTCAATGGCCAGCCGGCGCAGATGCCGCGGTGGAAGCGCGGGGTCGCCCGGGTCAACGAGGCGATGGGCGAGGCGGTCGGCCAGCTCTACGTCGCGCGCTACTTCACTCCCGAGGCGAAGGCGGCGATCGACGCGCTGGTCCACAACCTGCTCGCGTCGATGGGGGCGCGGATCGACGAGGCGGACTGGATGAGCCCGGCGACCAAGGCCGAGGCGCACGCCAAGCTCGCCGCCTTCCAGCCGAAGCTCGGCTATCCGTCGCGGTGGCGCGACTATGGCACGCTCGACGTCGCCGCCGGCGACCCTGTCGGCAACGCCGACCGCGCGGCGCGTTTCGAATACGACCGCAACTTGGCCAAGCTCGGCGGTCCGCTCGACCGGACCGAGTGGCAGATGACGCCGATGGAGATCAACGCCTACTACAACCCGCCGCTGAACGAGATCGTCTTTCCCGCCGCGATCCTCCAGCCGCCGTTCTTCGATCCCGGCGCCGACCCGGCGGTCAACTACGGCGCGATCGGCGCGATCATCGGCCACGAGATCAGTCACGGCTTCGACGATCAGGGCCGCCAATACGACGCGCAGGGAGCATTGCGCGATTGGTGGACGCCGGCCGACGCCGCCGCCTTCACCGCGCGCGCCGACCGGCTGGTCAAGCAGTACGACGCCTACGAACCACTGCCGGGGACACACATCCAGGGCAAACTGACGCTCGGCGAGAATATCGCCGACCTCGCCGGGCTGCGCATCGCCTACGAGGCATACCACCTGTCGCTCGGCGGCAAGCCAGCCCCGGTGATCGACGGCTTCACCGGCGACCAGCGCTTCTTCCTGGGCTTCGCCCAGGCGTGGCGGGCGAAGACGCGCGATGCGGCGTTGCTGTCGCAGCTGACCAGCGATCCGCACTCGCCCGACCACGACCGCGCCTTTACCGTCCGCAACTTCGACCCGTGGTACGCGGCCTTCGACGTCAAGCCGGGCGACAAGCTCTATCTGGCTCCAGCCGACCGCGTCCGCATCTGGTAGCTATTCCATCGCCGCATGGGCCGGATCGACCACGATCCGCTTCGGCGTCCGCAGCAGGAAGACGAGCGGGATGACCGCGACCGACAGCCACGTCATCATGGTGAAATCGTCGAGGTAGGCGATCATCGCCGCCTGCGCGTTGACGGCCGTGTCGACCAGCGAGATCACCGTGTCGCCGGTCGCGCCGAGCGCCCGCGCGATGTTCGGATCGGCACCGGGTAGCGCGAACGGGGTCAGCGCGCCGCCGAGGTCGGCGTGGGCGATCTGCGACTGACGCGCGATGATGCCGACCGACAGGCTGACGCCGACCGCGCCGCCGAGGTTGCGCAACAGGCTGTAGAAGCTCGACGCCTCGGTCCGCAGCGACGGCGCGACGGTGGCGAAGGACAGCGTGTTCAGCGGCACGAAGATGAAACCGATGCCGAACCCCTGGACAAGTCCGGTGGTCAGGAACGGCATCTTGCCCATCACCGGCGAGAAGCCGGTCATCCACCACATCGATCCCGCAACGAGGACCATCCCGAAGAACATCATCGCGCGCGGATCGACCTTGCCGATCAGCCGGCCGACGATCAGCATCCCGGCCATCGTCCCGATCCCGCGCGGGGCCATGGTCAGTCCGGCGGTGACGACCGGATAGCCGAACAGTTGCTCGAGCATCGGCGGCAGCAGCGCCGAGGTCGCCACCTGCAACATCCCGACGAGGAAGATGAAGGTGAACCCGGTCAGGATGTTGCGGTCGCGGAGCAGCGCCGTCGGGAGAATCGGGTCGCGCGCGGTCATGATGTGGACGCCGAACACCCAGAAGCCGGCGACCGCGACCGCCGCCTCGAGCATCACCTCGCGGCTGTTGAACCAGTCGAGCTGCTGGCCACGATCGAGCATCAGCTGGAGCGCGCCGAGGGCGACGCCGAGCGCGACGAAGCCGAAGGCGTCGAACCGTCGCCGGACCTCGGTCGACGCCGGCAGCACGGCAAGCGAGCCGAATAGCGCGAGCAGGCCGAACGGCAGGTTGACGAAGAACACCCAGCGCCACTCGAAATTGTCGGTCAGCCAGCCGCCGAGGACCGGACCCATCACCGGTCCGACCATGATGCCGACGCCCCACAGCGCCATCGCCTGACCGTGTTTCGCCTTCGGCCATGCGTCGAGGATGAACGATTGGCCGAGCGGCACGAGGAACGCCCCCGACATGCCCTGGAGCAGGCGGAACAGCACCATCTCATCGAGGGTCTGGGCGAGGCCGCACAGCACCGACGCGCCGGTGAAGCCGGCGATGGCGAGGACGAACAGCCGCTTGCGCCCGACCTTGCCGCCGAGCCACGCGGTCAGCGGCGTCGCGATCGCGGCGGCGACGATGTACGACGTCAGCACCCACGTGACCGTGTCCGACGCCGCGCCGAGGCTCGCCGCCATGTGTGGCAGCGCGACGTTGGCGATCGTCGAATCGAGCACGGTGATGAAGGTCGCGAGCATGACGACCCACGTGACGAGCAGGCGCGACGGCGCCCGTGGGACGGCCGCGGCGAAGGGGAGAGCGGCGGAGGCCATCTAGCTCCTCTCCGCTCGCGGGGAGGTGGCGCGAAGCGCCGGCGGGGGTGGCGCTCGGGTGGCCGCCGCCACTCGATCGCCCCCCCCTCCGTGCCGGCGGGGGCCGGGGCCCGCCCCCCCGCGAGCGGGGAAGATCATGCCGCGCGCCGGCCAAGGCCGGGGGGTCATCGGAAATCCACCGTCACGCTCGCCGATAGTCCGGCGATCGGCGGCAGGCCGCGGTGGTCGTCGATCGCGATGCGCACCGGCACGCGCTGGACGACCTTGACCCAGTTGCCCGTCGCGTTCTGCGCCGGCAGGACCGAGAACTCGCTGCCCGTGCCGCCGCCGAGGCTCTCGACATGGCCGGCGAGCGGCTTGCCTGGATAGGCGTCGAGCGTCACCGTCGCCTTCTGCCCGACGCGCATGTGATCGAGGTCGGTCTCCTTGAAGTTCGCCTCGACCCAGTCGTGGTTCGACACGAGCAGGCTCATCGTCGGGATGCCGAGGGCAACGATCTGACCCGGCTGGACCTTCGTCGTCTGGCTGGCGAGGCCGTCGGCCGGCGCGCGGACGCTCGTCCGGCGGAGGTCGAGCGCGGCCTTGTCGACCGCCGCCTGCGCCGCCAGCACCAGCGGGTGGCGCTCGATCGGCCCGGCCGGGGCGCCGGCAAGCATCGCCGCGGCGTTGGCTTCGGCGGCGACGGCCGAATTGAGGTCGCTCCGCCCCTGCGCGAGCGTATGTTCGGCCTGTTCGAGGCGGGCGCGGGTGGTGAAGCCGTCCTTCATCAGATCCTGCTGCCGCTTGAGATCGATCTCGGCGTAGCTGATCGCCTCGCGCTTGCCGGTCACGTCGGCCCCCTTGCCGCTGTACGTCTGGCGCATCCCGGCAACCTGGGCGCGGGCCCCGGCGAGGTTCGCCTGTGCTTGTTCGAGGGTGATGCGAAACGGTTCGGGGTCGATGGTGAAGAGGACATCGCCACGATGGACCGACTGGCTTTCGTTGACATCGACCGCGACGACGCGGCCGGTAACGTCGGAACTGATCGACACCTTGTCCTGCGCGACATAGGCGTTGTCGGTCGACGCCGAACGGCCGGCGGTGAGCAGGTAATAGACTCCCGCGCCGACGATTAGCAGCGGCACGAGCAGCATCAGTAGCGGCCGCCGCAACCGCGCCCACAGGCTGCGGCGCGGCAGGGTCACCGCCTGGTCGCGTCCGACGACGTCGTGCATCACGCCACTTCCTTTCCGCGCGCCGGCACCGCCTCGGGGGGCCGCGCCGACAGATTCGCCCGCATCGCGGCAAGCGCGCCGACCGCCGCGGTGATGTCGCTGGTCCCGATTCCGGCGAGCGCCTCGGCGACGACAGTGTCGCCAAGCTCACGCAACCGGTCGAGCAGCGGTCGCGCCGCGTCAGTCAGGTGGAGCCGCCAGGCGCGCCGGTCGGCCGGATCGGGTCGACGCTCGACTAGCCCTGCGTCGGCGAGGCGGTCGACCATCCGGCACAAGGTGATCGTCTCGACCTCGAGATAGTCGGCGAGGCCGGTCTGATTGATCCCCTCGTTCCGCGACAGGGCGAACAGCACGTCCCACTGCGCGCGGCTGACGCCGAGGCTTCGCGCACGGGCATCGAACCGTCGCCGCATCAGGCGACTGACGTCCTTCAACAGAAAGGCGAGCGACTCTTCCGGCATGCAGCAAAGATAATAGCCATGCTTGTAATCAGCAAGGCTGCCGCGCGACAACCTTAGGGCTTGGTGATCTGCGGCAGGATCGACTGCGGCACGTCGCCCGCCTTGCGCGCCGCGCGGTACTGGTCCTGGATCGCCTGGTTGCATCCGGTGCCGCCGCCGGGGCCGACCGCCGAGCAACTGCCGATACCGCCGCCGGCCCCGCCGCTCGCGTCGCCGAGCAGCGCCTTGCGGTTCCCACCCTCGAACGGCCCGTCGGGCTTGGTGTCGTCGCGGACCGTCGGCGGGATACGGTAGCGATCGGCATCGGGACGGCGGGTACAGACGATGATCTCGTCGGGGTCGGTCGACTTCGGGCACGGATCGGTACCGAAGACGGTGACGACCTTCTGCCGCGGCAGGCTGGTGTCGGTCGGCGCGGGCTTGAGGCTCGAATAGGCCGGGGGCGTCTGCGCCGCGGCAGGAGCCGTTGCGGCGAACAGCGCCAGCAGCAGAGCAAGGGGGGCACGCGTCATCTCGGTCTCCGGGTCCGCTCGCACATCTAATCGGACCGGGGTGAACGCTCAATGCTCGCGCCCGGCGTCACCCGTTTCATGATTTTGTTGCGGCGGCGACACGCGGAACGATTGCGATGAAGCGATGTTCTACGGCGACGAAGCGTTGAAGGAATGTCCGATGTCGCCCGGTCTGATCGCGATGGCCTTGCTTGGTTGCAGCGACGCGGGCGACCAGTGTCAGACGCTGCGCGTTTTGCCGGCGCGTTACGCGACCGTCGCCGAGTGCTATGCCGCGTCGAACGAGGTGCTGGTCCGGCTGTCCGATAACCCCGCGCCGATGATGGCTGTGCGGTGTCGCAAGGTTGCTGGCGAGACTGCGCCGGTAACGCTCGCCAGCAACTAGACCTGCGCCGCGATTTGGCCGACGGATGCGAGAACTGCATCGCGGCCAGCATGATCGAGCAACGAGCGGGTCAGATAGGCAACAATCAGCGTCGGTCCGTCACCGCCGGGTCGCCACGCCGCGGCGACGTCGTTCGACGTCCCCGCCGCATCCGATGTCCCGGTCTTATCGGCGACGCGCCAGCCGGCCAGCCCGGCGCGGAGGCGAGTCGCGCCGGTGGTCGACTGCATAAGCCAGTCGATCAACCGCTCGCGCGACTCGTCGCGAAGGACGTTGCCGACCAGCAGCCGGTGGAGCGTTCCAAGCATCATGATCGGAGTCGTCGTATCGCGCAGATCGCCGGGCAAGCCCTCGCTCGATGCCGGCTCGAGCCGGTCGAGACGCGTCGCGGTGTCGTCGAGCCCGCGGACGAAATCGGTCACCGCGCCAGGGCCGCCCAGTTCGCCCACGATCAGGTTCATTGCGCCATTGTCGCTGTTGACGATCGCCGCTTCGGCGAGGTCGAGAAACGACATCGTCTGGAACACCTTCGGCCGGGTCCGTGGCGAGGCGTCGGGTATTACCGCGAGATCGACGACGACTTGCCGGTCGAGCCGCTCACGGCCGTGATCGACCCGCGCCAACAGCGCGGCGACGACGGGCAGCTTGGCAGTGCTCATCATCGGGAAGCGCTCGTCGATGCGCCAACCGGCCTTGGCCCCGCTGATCGTATCGAGGACAGCGACGCCGAGCCGACCACCGCTCTTCGCTTCGAGCGCGGCGAACGGATTACGCGCGTGACCGCCGAGCAGTGGCGCCGCGAGCGCACCGACCACGGTCCGGCGGTCGATCGCACCGGTCATCAGTCGAACAAGCTCGATACCGAGCTCTCCTCGCTCGTCCGCCGCATCGCTTCGGCGAGCAAGGGCGCAATGGTGATCAGGCGGATCTTCTTCGCGTCGCGGACGACCGACAGCGGCGCGATCGAATCGGTGATGACGAGTTCGGACAGCTCCGACGCCTCGACCCGCGCCACCGCGCCGCCCGACAGGACACCGTGGGTGATGTACGCCGCCACGCTCGTCGCCCCCGATTGCATCAGCGCCGCGGCGGCGTTGCACAGCGTTCCGCCCGAATCGATGATGTCGTCGACGAGGATGCACGCGCGTCCGGTCACGTCGCCGATGATGTTCATGACCTCGGACTCGCCCGCCTTTTCACGGCGCTTGTCGACGATCGCGAGCGGTGCGTTGCCCAGCCGCTTGGCGAGCGCGCGGGCGCGCAGCACCCCGCCGACATCGGGCGAGACGACGGTCAGGTCACCCTTGCCCGCGCGCGCGACGATATCGGCGTGCATCACCGGCGCGGCGAACAGGTTGTCGGTCGGGATGTCGAAGAAGCCCTGGATCTGCCCGGCGTGAAGGTCGACCGACAGCACCCGGTCGGCCCCCGCCTTGGTGATCAGGTTGGCGACGAGCTTGGCCGAGATCGGCGTTCGCGGGCCCGCCTTCCGGTCCTGTCGGGCATAGCCGAAATAGGGGACGACCGCGGTGATCCGCTTGGCCGACGCGCGGCGCAGCGCATCGATGCAGATCAGCAGCTCCATCAGGTTGTCGTTCGCCGGCGCGCTGGTCGACTGGACGACGAAGACATCCTCGCCACGGACGTTCTCGTGGATCTCGACGAAGACCTCCTCGTCGGCGAAGCGGCGGACGCTCGCCGCGGTCAGGCTGAGGTCGAGATAATCGGCGATGGCAGCGGCGAGTTCGGGGTTGGCGTTCCCTGACAGGATCTTCATGGCGCGCGTCCCCCGCTATCGCGGCGGGTCTTAGCCGTGCGGTAACAGCGCGGCAACACGGTCGACCGACGGGACCGGCCGCACCGAGCCTGCGGATCGTGGCGAGGTGGGCTCTGGGCAAGGGGGCGGTGTAGGACAATGTTCTACGCGGAACATTGTCCTACAGAATAGTTGGTGATCATCTCGAGGTTTCGCCCCCGGCGCGGGCCACGGGACGCGTGCCGCGCGCGGAGGGGGTGCGGCGGCGGCGCGGTGGAGCGCGACCGGGTGGTGAACGTCCGGCGGCCGGACGCGAGCACGTCGGCGGCGCGCGGCACGCGTC
>CAXTQJ010000086.1:0-246 GCA_964246245.1 uncultured Sphingomonadaceae bacterium | reverse complement strand
GTAGTCGGGCTCGCCCGCGTGGACCGAGCGGCGGTAGCTGAAGTAGTCCTCGGCGTAGGTGTCGCGGCCGAGGCGCTCGACCCGCGACACGCCGGCGGCGGCGAGCTGCGCCGCGACGAAGCCGGCGAGGTCGAAGTGGCGGTGGCCGGGCCGGCCGGCAGCGAAGAAGCGCGTGAAGGCGGGGTCGACGGCGACGAACGGGTCGGCGTAGGCGTCCTGCACCTCATAGCTTGCCTGGGCGATGCA
>CAXTQJ010000085.1:7328-10070 GCA_964246245.1 uncultured Sphingomonadaceae bacterium | reverse complement strand
CCACGTGGTCCGCGCGTCTCCGCGAACTCCCGTGGGGCGTCCTCGCCGCCATCGTCGCGATCGGCGGGTTCGGGCTCGTCGTCCTCTATTCGGCCGCCGGCGGCAGCTTCTCGCCGTGGGCGACCAAGCAGGGCGTCCGCTTCGCCGTCCTCATCGTCGCAATGCTCACGCTGTCGCGGGTTCCCGTCGGCGTGTGGCTGCGCTGGGCATACCCGCTCTATGGGCTCGTCCTCGCCGCGCTGGTCGCGGTCGAGGCGCTCGGAGCGATCCGCGGCGGCGGGCGGCGGTGGCTCGACATCGGCGTCATGCAGCTCCAGCCGTCGGAGTTCATGAAGCTCGCGATCGTCCTCGCCCTCGCCCGCTACTATCACTTCGTCCCGCGCCAGTTCGCCAGCCGGATCGGCGCGCTGTGGCCGGCGCTCGCCGCGATCGCGGTGCCGGCGGCGCTGGTCATGCTCCAGCCCGACCTCGGCACCGCGCTGGCGATCGCCTTCGGCGGAGTAACGACGATGTTCGTCGCCGGAGTCTCGCTGTGGTGGTTCGCCGGCGCGGCGGCGCTCGGCGGCGCGGCGCTGCCGGTCGTCTGGTCGCTGATGCACGACTACCAGAAGAAGCGCGTCCTGATCTTCATCGATCCGGCGAGCGACCCGCTCGGCGCCGGCTATCACATCACCCAGTCGAAGATCGCGATCGGCAGCGGTGGCCTGCTCGGCAAGGGCTTTCTCCACGGGACGCAGAGCCACCTCGACTATCTGCCCGAACTCCACACCGACTTCGTCTTCGCGACGATGGCCGAGGAATGGGGGCTGGCCGGCGGGTTGTTCCTCCTCGCCGCCTTCGCCGTCATCCTGGTCTGGGCGGTCCGCGTCGCCCTTCGCGCCGACGCGGCGTTCAGCCGGCTGGCGGCGATGGGGCTGGCGATGACGCTGTTCTTCTACCTCGCGATCAACCTGATGATGGTCACCGGCCTAGCCCCCGTCGTCGGCATCCCGCTGCCGCTGGTCAGCTACGGCGGGTCGGCGATGATGACCGTCCTCATCCTGCTCGGCATCGTCATGGGCATCGCCCGTGCCGGCGACGCCCCCCTCGGCCGCTAGACAAGCCGCGAGCCCGGTGCTAACCGCCCCGCTCCCGGACGTATAGCTCAGTCGGTAGAGCAGCTGACTCTTAATCAGCGGGTCCCAGGTTCGAACCCTGGTGCGTCCACCATTCCATCGACGTGGCCTGCCGGCGGCAACCCTGCTACAGGCGAGCCGATGAGCCTTCCGCCTGCCGCCGCCGCGCTGCCCGACGATGACGCGCCGCCGAGCCACCGGATCGCGCGCGTCCTGCTCGCCGTCGGCATCGTCGCGCTCGCGGGGTGGATCAGCGTCGGCTTTCTCCGCGCGATCCTGTGGGGCGCGATCATCGCCATCGCCATCGCGCCGCTCTACCAGCGGCTCGAGGCGGGCTGGCCCGAGGGGCGTCGCTGGGCGCTGCCGGCGCTGGTCACGCTGCTCGTCGCCGTCCTCGTCATCGCACCGCTGACCCTCGCCGTCGTCGAGGCGGCGCACGAGGGACAGCAGTTGACTGGCTGGCTGACGACGGCACGGTCCGAGGGCCTTCCGCTCCCGGGCATCGTCGAAAATCTGCCGATCGGTCGCGAGGCGATCGCCGGCTGGTGGTCGACGACGCTCGCCACCCCCGACGCCGCCGCCGAGACGCTCGACAAGGCCAACGCCGTCGTCATGCACCACACCCGGCTGTTCGGGGTCGACGTGCTGCGCCGGTCGGTGATCTTCGCCTTCTCGCTGCTGACCTTGTTCTTCCTGCTCCGCGACCGGGTCGCGCTCGCGGCGCAGGCGCGGCGCGCGGGCGAGCGGCTGTTCGGCGTCGCCGGCGAGCAGGTCGCCGAGTTGATCCTGCTGTCGGTCCGCGGCACGATCAACGGCCTCGTCCTCGTCGGCGTCGGCGAGGGCGTCGTGATGTCGGTCGCCTATGTCGCCGGCGGCGTCCCGCACCCGCTGCTGTTCGGCGTGTTGACCGGCGTCGCGGCGGCGATCCCGATGGGGGCGGCGGTGCTGATCTCGGTCGCGGCGCTCGTCCTCGCCGGAACCGGCGCGACGGTCGCGGCGATCGTCGTCGGGGTCCTCGGCCTCGTCTTCGTCCTCGTCGTCGACCATACGCTGCGCCCGGCGCTGATCGGATCGACCACCCGTCTGCCGTTCCTGCTCGTCCTCATCGGCATCCTGGGCGGGGTCGAGACGCTCGGCCTCCTCGGCCTGTTCGTCGGCCCGGCGGTGATGGCGGTTCTCGTGATGCTGTGGCGCGAGTTCGTCGCCGCGCCCCCGCTCCCGCTTGCGGGCGCGGGCGACGAACGCGCCGTCAGGCGCGGCCCGCGGTAGGGGGGTCGGCCGCCGGGGGATGGCCGCCGTCACCGCGCACCGGCGCGAGGCACCCTCGCCCGCCGCGCTATCGCGCGAGTCGCCTCTCCCGCAAGCGGGGGAGGAAACGCTAGCGCGGTCCGCGATGCTCGCCGCGGACCCAGCGGACGGTCCCCGACGATGCGCGCATGACGACGCTTTCGGTCGTGACCGTGCCGTCGCGGCGCGTCTTGACCCCGGCGAGCAGCGACCCGTCGGTGACCCCCGTCGCGGCGAAGATGACGTCGCCCTTGGCGAGATCGTCGAGCCGGTAGATGCGGTCGAGGTCGGCGATGCCCCACTTGCGCGCGCGGCTGCGCTCGTCGTCGTTGCGGAACAC
>CAXTQJ010000085.1:2160-7318 GCA_964246245.1 uncultured Sphingomonadaceae bacterium | reverse complement strand
CGTGGCGCGGCCGGTCGAGGACGCACGCGGTGATCGCCGCCGGTGCCACCCCCTTGGCGGCGGCGAGCGCGGTGACGTTGTCGGTCACCGACCGGGCGAGGTCGACGATGTCGTCTCCGTAGCCCGAGCCGATCGCGAGCTTGTCCATATAGACGTCGGGCGCGTTGAGCAGCCCGCCCGCCTCGGCGATGGCGAGGACGGCGAGCGCGTTCGGCCCGGCCTTGGCGGTGATCGTCGTCCCCTCGAGCGGATCGAGCGCGATGTCGATCTTCGGCCCCCGGCCGCCCTCATCGCGGCCGCGCCCGACCTTTTCGCCGATGAACAGCATCGGAGCCTCGTCGCGCTCGCCCTCGCCGATGACGATCGTCCCGTCGAAGTCGAGTTCGTTGAGCGCGTCGCGCATCGCCTCGACCGCGGCGGCGTCGGCGGCATGCTCGTCGCCCCGCCCGATCTGCGCGCGGCACGCGATCGCCGCCTGCTCGGTGACGCGGACCATCTCGAGGACGAGGACGCGGTCGAGAACGGAACCGGTCGGGACGGGACTAAGCTGCATAAGAGCTCCTGAGGGCTAAACGAAGGCGACTGCGTTCAGAAATCGAGCAGGTGCATCATCACCGGCGGCGCGACGACGTTCGGCGAGCCGGCCATGCGCGCGAGGGCGGCGGCGACGGCGGCGTGGCGGACGGCGTGGGTGACCATGACGACGTAGACTTCGTTGCCCTCGGCTGGAGTGCCGCGCTGGATCAGGCTTTCGATCGAGACGCCGGCGTCGCGCAGGATCGCGGTCAGCTCGGCGAGGACGCCTGGCCGGGCGGCGACGGTCAGGCGGAGGTAGCAGCGCCCCGTCCGCGCCGCCGCGTCGGCCGGTTCGAGCGCCGTCAGCCGCGCGGTCGGCATGGCGAAGGCCGGGCCGACTTCGCCGCGGGCGATGTCGATCAGGTCGGCGACGACCGCGCTCGCCGTCGGTCCCGCCCCCGCCCCGGCTCCCGAGAAGAACAGCCGGCCGGCGAAGTCGCCCTCGGCGACGACGGCGTTGAGCGCGCCGTCGACGTGCGCGAGCGGATGGGCGAACGGAACGAGGCACGGGTGGACGCGCTGGAACAGCCGCCCGTCGGCCTCCTCGGCGAGCGCGACGAGCTTGATCCTGAAACCGAGCGTCGCGGCATGGGCGAGGTCGACCGCGGCGACGGCGCGGATGCCCTCGGTCGCGACGCCGGCGAAGTCGAGCCGCGCGCCGAACGCGATGCCCGCCAGGATGCTGAGCTTATGCGCGGCATCGATGCCGTCGACGTCGAAGCTCGGGTCGGCCTCGGCAAACCCGCTCGCCTGCGCATCGGCGAGGACGGCGGCGAACGACAGCGTCTCCGCCTCCATCCGCGTCAGGATGTAATTGCACGTGCCGTTGAGGATGCCGTAGACGCGGGTCAGCCGGTTCGCCGCCGCGCCGTCGCGCAGCGCCTTGATCACCGGGATGCCGCCCGCGACCGCCGCCTCGTACTTGAGCGGCGCGGCCTTGGCTTCGGCGAGCGCGGCGAGGTCGAGGCCGTGGTGCGCCAGCATCGCCTTGTTCGCCGTGACGAATCCCTTCCCCGCCGCGAGCGTCGCCCGCGCGAGAACCAGCGCCGGGCCGTCGCTGCCGCCGATCATCTCGACGACGACGTCGATATCGTCGCGGTGGGCGAGTTCGGTCGCGTCGTCGACCCATGCGAAGCGCGCCGTGTCGACGCCGCGGTCGCGACCGCGGTCGCGCGCCGACACGGCGGTGACGACGACCTGCCGGTCCGCGCGGCGCTCGATCAGCGCGGCGTTGGCGTCGAGGAGCGCGACGACGCCGGCCCCGACCGTGCCGAGGCCGGCAAGGCCGACGCGGAGCGGCGTGGACGAAGGGGGACGAGCGGCCATCGGCGGCGACGCCTAGTCGAAAGTGCGCGACGGGGACAAGGCAAAAGGATCGCCGGCACGACCGCTTGGGCGGGGCCCAACCGGCAGCGGCACGGACTGACGCACCCACCGGTCGCCACGCGGCGAGGTGCAACTCCTTCGCACGCCATCGGTTTTGCCGTCGCTATCCGCCGGAGATCCGCCATGCCCGACCACGACCCCGTCCGCCGCGGCCTGATGCTGGGGGCCGCCAGCCTTGCCGCCGTCGCCGCGACCGCCGCCGCGGCGCAGCGGACCGACACCGACGACCATCTGCTCCACGGCCAGCCGGTCCCAGAGCCGCCGGCCGAGAAGAGCGCCGGGCCGATCAAGCAGGGCCGCGGCTCGGTGCTGACCGGCAAGGTCGCCGTCGTCACCGGCGCAGCGCGCGGCATCGGCCGGTCGATCGCGGTCGAGTTCGCCGCGAACGGCGCGGACGTGATCGCGGTCGACATCGCCGGGCCGGTGTCGTCCGCGTCGAACGCCGTCCCCGCGACCCCGGCCGAGCTCGACGAAACGGTGGCGATGATCCGCGCCTACGGCCGCAAGGGTGAAGGCGTCCGCGCCGACATCCGCGACATCGCCGCGCTTTGCCGCATCGCCGACCGGGTCGAACGCGACCACGGCAAGATCGACATCGTCGTCGCCAACGCCGCGATCCAGCGGTGGAAGCCGCTGCTCGAAATGGCCGACGCCGACTGGCGCGACGTGATCGACAACAACCTCAACGGCACCGCGAACACCGTCCGCGCCTTCGCGCCCGCCATGGTCCGGGCGAACAAGGGACGGATCATCGTCGTGTCGTCGCTCCAGGGCAAGCATGGGACCAAGGATGCGGCGAGCTATTCGGCGTCGAAGTGGGGCATCATCGGGCTGATGAAGTCGGCTGCGCTCGAACTCGGCGAGCACAACATCACGGTCAACGCGATCCTGCCCGGCCTCGTCGACACCGCCCTGACCCGTTACGACAAGCGCCTGTCGGAGACCGTCCAAGAGACCGGGCAGAAGCTCGGCGAGCACCCGACGCCGCAACAGGCATGGGACATCCGCGCACCGACCGTGCCCTTGAAGGTCGGCTGGCTCCAGCCCGACGACATCTCGCCGATCGCGGTATTTCTCGCCAGCGACGCGGCGGCGATGGCGACAGGCGCGAACTTCGAGGTGACGGGCGGCGACAGCGCGAAGACGGTATAGCCGATCCTCCCCGCCCGCCCGCGGGGAGGCGACACCGCGCAGCGGTGACGGAGGGGCGGTCGGGCGCCGAAATCGCGCGGGTCGCGGCGACGCTCCGCGCTGCGACTACCCCGCCCGCCGCGCCGGCGTATTGACCCCCATCGCGGCCAGATACTTCCGCACCCCGCGCGCCGCTTGGCGGATGCGGTGTTCGTTCTCGACCAGCGCGATCCGGACATAGCCTTCGCCTTCCTCGCCGAAGCCGGTGCCCGGGGCGACGGCGACCTGGGCGTGGGTGATCAGCTGCTTGGCAAACTCGACCGAGCCGAGATGGCGGAGCGCCGGCGGGATCGGGGTCCACGCGAACATGCTCGCGCGGGGAACGGGAATGTCCCAGCCGGCGCGGCCGAAGCTGTCGATCAGCACGTCGCGGCGATGACGGTACATCTCGCGCGTCGCCGCGATGCAGTCCTGCGGGCCATTGAGCGCCGCGACCGCCGCCGCCTGGATCGGCGTGAACGCGCCGTAGTCGAGGTAGCTCTTGACCCGGGTCAGCGCGGCGATGAGCTGCGGGCTGCCGACCGCGAAGCCGATCCGCCACCCGGCCATCGAATAGGTCTTCGACATCGACGTGAACTCGATCGCGACATCCTTCGCGCCGGGAACCTGGAGGATCGACGGCGTCGGCACCCCGTCGAAATAGATCTCGGCATAGGCCAGGTCGCTGATCACCCAGATGCCGTGCGCCTTGGCAAAAGCGACGACCTGTTCGTAGAAGGCGAGGTCGACGGTCTCGGCGGTGGGGTTCGACGGGTAGCCCATGACCAGCACCGTCGGCCGCGGCACGGTGTAGCGCATCGCGTGCTCGAGCTTGTCGAACAGGTCGGGTCCGGGCGCTGCGGGAATACCGCGGATCGTGCACCCGGCGATGATGAAGCCGAACATGTGGATCGGGTACGACGGGTTCGGCGCGAGGATGACGTCGCCCGGCGCGGTGATCGCCTGGGCGAGGTTGGCCAGCCCCTCCTTCGAGCCCAGCGTGACGACGATCTCGCGTTCGGGATCGAGATCGACGCCGAAACGCCGGGCGTAGTAAGCCGCCTGCGCCTTGCGGAGACCGGGAATGCCCTTCGACGCCGAATAGCCGTGGGCGTCGGGCTTGGCCGCGACCTCGGCGAGCTTGGCGATGACGTGCGGCGGCGGCGGCTGGTCGGGGTTGCCCATGCCGAGGTCGACGATGTCCTCACCGCGCGCCCGCGCCGCCGCCTTCATCGCGTTGACCTCGGCGAAGACGTAGGGCGGCAGGCGGCGGATGCGGTAGAAGTCTTCGCTCATCGAACGGGCCCATCTTGTCGAGAGCCAGCCCGACGGGGTGGCCCGGCCCGTACGGACCGGGCCGATGCTGGCTTATTGCGGGGTGGTGGTGGTCGTCGTGTCGGTCGTCGTCGCGCCGGCGGCCGCCTTCTTCGCCATCGTGTGATGGACGACCTTCTTCTTGTGCATCATCGGCTTGGCGGCACCCATGTGCGCCGCGTCGTCGTGGCCGCGGTCGCCGACGCCGCCGGTCTTCATCGCCTGCTCGGCACTGATCGCATTGGCATTGTCGGCCCCCTGGTCGCACGAATCGTGGACCGTCGCCGAACACTTGGGCAGCGGACCGGCCGGGGTCTGCGCCGAGGCGGCGGCGGCGAGCGCGAGGGCGGCGAAGGCGGACAGCGTCTTGATCATGAGGTGGGCTCCCTGATGTCGCCGGCGGTCGCGCCACCGGGTCGATCCTTCTATATACACGTGACGCGACACCGCAAAGCCGCTTGGCGCAGCGGTCGCCGCGGCGCAGAACGCCCGGTGGGGAGAGAAATATGACCGGCCCGACCGACGATCACGATCCGCAGAACTTCGCCCGCTGGACCGAGGCGATCACCCGCGGCCAGGCGATGATGGCGCAGTTCGCGGCGAAGCAGGGCGACGCCCCGTTTGGCGGCGACGACCCGCTCGGCCTCGCCGCGACGTGGGGTCAGGTGATGACCGCCGCCGTCGCGACCAGCTTGACCGGGTCGGCGACGGC
>CAXTQJ010000085.1:0-2150 GCA_964246245.1 uncultured Sphingomonadaceae bacterium | reverse complement strand
TCGCCGACCCGGTCAAGCTGGTCGCGACGGGAGCGAAGTTCATGACCGACATGATGGCGCTGTGGCAGGGCTTCGTCACCGGCGTCCCCGCCCCGGTTGTCGCCGCCGTCGCCGACAAGCGCTTCGCCGCGCCGGCGTGGCGCGAGGCCCCGGTGTTCGACTTCATCCGGCAATCGTATCTGCTCGTGTCCGACACCCTGCTCAAGGCGACCGCCGAGATCGACGGACTCGACGACACGGCCAAGGCCAAGGCGTTGTTCCATACCCGCCAGCTGGTCGAGGCGATGAGCCCCGCGAACTTCCCGCTGACCAACCCCGAAGTGCTCGCCGCGACCCGCGACACCGGCGGCGAGAACCTGCTCAAGGGGCTGGAGCACATGCTGGCCGACGTCGAGCGTGGGCGGATGCGGATGACCGACGAGACCGCGTTCGAAGTCGGCCGCGACGTTGCCGCGACGCCGGGCAAGGTCGTGTTCGAGAACCGGCTGTTCCAGTTGATCCAGTACGCGCCGACGACCGAGGCGGTGTTCGCCGTGCCGCTGCTGGTCTTTCCGCCGTGGATCAACAAATTCTACATCCTCGACCTGACCGCCGAGAAGAGCTTTATCCGCTGGTCGCTCGACCGGGGTCTGACGGTATTCGTCGTCAGCTGGAAGAACGCCGACGCGAGCCTCGCCGACGTCACCCTCGACAGCTACGTCGCCGAGGGGCAGCTGACCGCGATCGCGCAGGTGCTCGGGCGGGCCGGCGCGGCGAACACCCACGTCATCGGCTATTGCGTCGCCGGGACGGTGCTCGCCGCGACGCTGGCGCTGCTCGAAGCCAAGGGGCAGGCGGACAAGATCGCCAGCGCGACCTTCTTCACCGCGCAGATCGATTTCGCCGATGCCGGCGACCTCAAGGTGTTCACCGACGACGCGGGGATCGCCGCGGTCGAGAAGAACGCCGGCGCGACCGGGGTCACCGACGGTCGGGCGCTGGCGGCGACGTTCAACAGCCTGCGGCCGAACGATCTCGTGTGGGGCTATGTCGTCAACAACTACCTGCTGGGCAAGGATTACTTTCCCTTCGACCTGCTCTACTGGAACAGCGACGCGACCAACGTCCCGGCGTGCTGGCACCTAAGCTATCTCCGCGACATGTACCGCGACAACCTGCTGGTGAAACCCGGCGGCATCACCGTCGCGGGAACGCCGATCGATCTGACGAGGGTACGCACGCCGACCTACATCCAGGCCGGGCGCGACGACCACATCGCGCCGGCGAAGTCGGTCTATCGGATGACGCAGGTCTTCACCGGACCACGGCGCTTCATCCTCGCCGGGTCGGGGCATATCGCCGGGGTGGTCAATCCGCCGGCCATGAAGAAATACCAGTTCTGGACCAACGACGCCCTGCCGCCGACGCTCGCCGAGTTCCAGGCCGGCGCGACCGAGACCAAGGGCAGCTGGTGGCCCGACTGGCTCGCGTGGTTGACGGCGCGCTCGGGCGGGCAGGTGCCGGCGCGGGCGCCGGCGGACGCGATCGAGGACGCGCCGGGGCGCTACGTCAAGGAGCGCATCTAGATGTCCGACTTCAGCGAGGCGATGCGCCGGGTGATCACCGGCGACGACGCCGCGGGCCAGTCGGTGATCATCCTCGACGGGCCGCCGTCGGCGGCGGCGGGCGACCCCGATCTCGGCGGGCTATTCGAGATCTGGGAGGACGCGCCGAGCGGACGGCTCGATCCCCGGGACCACGCCGACCTCGGCGCGACGACGCCGGCGCTCGGGCCGCGCCGGGGCAATGTCCAGGTCCGCTGGTTCGTCGTGTCGCCGCTGCCCGACGGCGTGCCGAAGGCCGACCTCGACGCGGCAGCGCGGCGGGTCTTCGCCGGCTTCGGCGGCGAGCGCCACATCATCGACCAGTCGCGCCACCCGGCGATGCACGAAACGCATTCGCTCGACGTCATCTGCCTGCTGTCGGGCGACGTCTCGCTGATCCTCGAAGGGACCGAGACGCGGATCAGGCCGGGCCAGGTCGTGATCCAGCGCGGGACCAACCACGCGTGGGCGGCGCCCGGCGGCCCGGCGCTGTTGCGCGCGGTGCTGATCGACCGGGCGGTGGCGTAGCCGCCGCGGCGCGAGCCGCGGCGACGTCAGCCCCCAGGC
>CAXTQJ010000084.1:4101-10126 GCA_964246245.1 uncultured Sphingomonadaceae bacterium | reverse complement strand
CCTTGATGTCGCGGATCGCGGTATAGTCGAGACTCCGCCGCCAGACGAAGGGCCCGATCGCGGCGAGGAAGCCCTGCCCCAGTGCGAGGTCGCCGGCACAGGCGCGGGCGCGGATGAACGCGGTCCGCTCCCACGTCTCGGCTTCCGACTGGTAATACTGCTCGGCCGCGGCGACAGGCAGCGCGATCGGCGTCACTTCGCTCGCCGGCCGGAGGCGGAGATCGACACGGAAGACGGTGCCGCCGACCGTGTCGGCCATCAGCGCGACGACCCGCCGCCCTATGCGAACGGCGGCGTCGGCCGGGTCGTAGAGCAGGATCAGGTCGACATCCGACGAATAGTTGAGCTCGAACGACCCCAGCTTGCCGAGCGCGATCGCGACGAAGCCCGTGTTCGGCGCCCCCCGCTCGGCGAGCGCGGCGGCGATGCTGGCGTCGAGCGCGGCGTCGGCGAACGCCGACAGCGCCGCGGTGACGCGTTCGAGCGGCCACCCCCCCGACAGGTCGGCGAGCGCGACGATCAGCGCGACATCGGCCTTGGCCCGGCGCAATCGCGCGGCCACCGGCAGCGCTGGGTCCAACGCCATTGCAGCAGCCAGCGCGGCGTCGAAGCCGTCCGCGTCGATCCGCGCCACCGTCGCCGGACGCCGCGCGATCAGACCCTTGAGGTAAGGTGCGCCGGCGGCGGCGCGGGCGACGGCGTCGGCGAGGCTGGGTTCCATGGATCATCTGTGGCGCGGGCAGCGCCGCACGTCACGCACGGATGCCGCTCCCCGCCAAGCCGGCGCGCGTGGCTTCGACGATCGCCCCGAAGCTGCTATCATGCGGCGACTCGACGCAGGGAGCGACCGTCATGCCTGACTTCACGCCACAGCCGAACCAGGGGCCGACCGGCGGTCTCACGCCGCACATCATGATTCTCGACAACCGCGCCGCCGAGGCGATTGACTTCTACAAGGCGGCGTTCGGCGCGAGCGAGCTGACGCGGATGCTCGCCGACGACGGCGTGCGGATCATGCACGCCCATCTCCACGTCAACGGCGGTTCGCTGATGCTCAACGACGACTTCCCCGAGTACCGCGGGCCGGCCGCGACGCCCGAGGGACCGCCGGCGGGGACGGTCCTCCACCTCCAGGTTGACGACGTCGACGCATGGTTCGACCACGCCGTCGCCGCCGGAGGAACCTCGCGGATGGCGCCGCAGGACATGTTCTGGGGCGACCGCTACGGCCACGTCGGCGACCCGTTCGGGCACGTCTGGTCGGTCGCCTCGCCGATCCGGCAATAGCGCCATGGCCTATGTCGACGGCTTCGTCATTCCCGTGTCGCCCGACCGGCGGCAGGCGTTCATCGATCACGCCGAGCGGATCGACCCGATATTCATCGAATTCGGTGCGACCCGCGTCGTCGAATGCTGGGGTGACGACGTTCCCACCGGATCGACGACCGACTTCTTCCGCGCGGTCGCCGCGACCGGCGACGAGAAAGTCGCGTTCGCGTGGATCGAATGGCCCGACAAGGCGACGCGCGACGCCGGCATGGAGCGGATGCGCACCGACCTGCGGATGATGAGCGGCGAGGTGCCGTTCGACGGCCGCCGGATGATCTTCGGCGGGTTCGAGGGGGTGGTGGAGGTGACGTGATCCTCTCCCGCAAGCGGGGAGGCGCTTACCCCCGCGCCAGCGTGTCGACTTGGCCCATGATCTGGTTGAGCGGCGACACGCCGGGGGCGTCCTGATCGCGGGGGCGCGACGGCTGCAGCCCTTCGTTTAGGTTTATCTCGAGCCCTTCGCGGCCGCGCGCGACGCGGCTCTTGATCGTGCCGACCGCGCAGTTGCAGATCGATGCCGCCTCTTCATAGGCGAAGCCGCCGGCCCCGACGAGGATCAGCGCCTCGCGCTGCGCCTGCGGCAGCTGGAGGAGGCCGCGCTGGAGGTCGCTGAGGTCGATCTGACGGTCCTGCCCCGCCGGCATCGCGAGCAGGCGGTCGGCAGTGAAGTCGTCCCATTCGCCCTTGAACCGCGCCCGGCGCATCTGGCTGAGGAACAGGTTCCGCAGGATGATGAAGGTCCACGCGCGCATGTTCGTCCCCGCTTGGAAGCGGTCGCGCGCCGCCCAGGCCTTAAGCAACGTCTCCTGGACGAGATCGTCGGCAAGGTCGCGGCTGCCCGACAGCGATCGACCGAACGCGCGCAGGTGGGGAATGACCTGCGCCAATTGGTTCTTGAATTCCTTGTCAGGAAGCGCGTCGCGGACGAAGACCGGCTTCTCCTCGCCCTCGCCGAGCTTGGCGAGGAGGTCGGCGAAGATCGGCGGCAGGTCGGCCTCGGCCGAATCGGCAAACGCCGTTCGCAGATACGAACCGATGTCGCGCACCGCTTCCGACTGCGACACCGCCGGCGCTCTTTTGGCGCGCGTGGCATTGCGCGCCTTGCCCGCGACATAGGTCATGCTGTCTCTCCCGCCCCCGCGTCGGCCAGCGCCGTCCTACGCGAAATACGCGTAAATTCCGACGAACGCGATAACCACGATCACGATCGAGATAAGCATGACGTTGCGATTGGCCAAGGTCTTCGACCCCGCCTTGGCTTCGGTCTCGGTGAGCTTCTCCGGCTGGTCGCTCACGACGAGAAGGCCGCGGTCGAGTTGAAGAACAGCGCCTGTGCGATCGCCGCCTTGACCGTCGAACGCTGGAACGGCTTGGTGATGAGGAAAGTCGGCTCCGGCCGTTCGCCGGTGAGCAGCCGCTCGGGGAAGGCGGTGATGAAGATCACCGGCACGCTGAACTCGCCGAGAATGTCCTTGACCGCGTCGATCCCGCTACTGGCGTCGGCGAGCTGGATGTCGGCGAGGACGAGGCCCGGCTTGATCTCGCGCGCGAGCTTGACCGCCTCGTCGCGGGTGACCGCAACGCCGGTGATCTCGTGGCCGAGGTCGTGGACGATCGATTCGAGGTCCATCGCGATGATCGGCTCGTCCTCGATGATGAGGACGCGCGTTGCCGTCTGCCGGTCGATCTCGGCCAAGGCCTCGGCGACGAGGCTGGCGACGTCGGTCGAACTGGCGTCGATCAGGTAACCGGCGTCGTCGTTGGTGAAGCCCTCCATCGCGGTGAGCAGCAACGCCTGACGCGACAGCGGCGTGATCGCGGCGAGGCGATCCTGCGCGACGCGCTCGAAGCTCGCGACATCGTTCGGCTCGGGCGCGACATCGACATTCGCAGTCGACCAGATCGCATGGAAGGTCTTGTAAAGGCCCAGCCGCGCGTCGACGTCGCGGGGAAAGTCAGCGGGGGCCTGGACGATCGCCTCGAGCGCGGCGCGGACGAAGGCGTCACCGTGGCTCTGGCTCCCGGTCAGCGCGCGGGCATAGCGCCGCAGATACGGCAAATGCGGCGCGATTTCCGAAGCAAGCGTCATGGTTTCCCCTTCATTCATCGCGCGCCGATTAGACCGGACCCGAGCAGCCCTTAGACCGTTAAACCGTCAACGAACAGATGACCCGCTTTTTTGTTTCCGACCGTCAACGTTTGCGCCTAGGAGCGCCGCAGCTTTGCAGGATTCCGTACCGATGATGTCGAACGACGGCTGTGGAGCGCCTCCCGTCCCGCCCGCACCGATCGCGCCGGCCGAGCGCGCCGCCGCGATCGGCTCGCGGCTTCGGCAAATTTTCGACGACGCCGCCGCCGAACCTCTTCCCGATGCGTTTGCCGAGTTGTTGCGCAAGCTGGGATAGCCGTGCCGGACGACCGGACGAAAATTACGGGCTGGTCGTTTCGGCATTGGCCGCTGTCGATCAAGGTCATCGCCGCGCTGACTTGCGCGTTACTGCCGCTGGGCGGTCTCGCGACTTACGTCACCGCGTCGGCCTATCGCCAGACCATCGAGCACGCCGGCCACGTCTCGGCCGGACGGTGGATCGGCCTCGCGCTGCCGCTGACAATGTGGCTGTCGGCACTTCTGATCGGCTGGTTGATCGCCAACCGCCTCCTCGTCCGGCCGCTGACGGGCATGCGCGCGTCGGTCGAGCGTTATGGGGCCGGCGACACCAGCGTCCGCCTCGGCACGACCGATTGGCGCAGTGTCGAAATGGCGGCGCTCGGGCGCGCCTTCGACCGCATGGCCGAGGAGAGCGCGACGCACGACGCAGCGATGCGCGCCGCGCTCGACGAGCAGCGCCGGCTGACGCGCGAGGTTCATCACCGCGTCAAGAACAACCTCCAGATCGTCGCCAGCCTGCTGTCGATCCAGGCGCGCGACACGACCGACCCCGCCATCGGCCGCGCCTATGCCACCGTCCAGGCGCGCGTCGGGGCCCTCGCCCTCGTCCACCGCTGGATGTATGACGACGAGGCAGCGAGTGGCGTCGATCTGCGCGCGCTGATCACCGATCTGTGCGCCAGCCTCGAGCAGACGATCGCAGCGAGCGAGGGCATCGCGCCGCGGCTGACCTGCGACGTCGCGCGCTTCGCCGTCGCGCAGGACACCGCGGTCCCGCTCGCCTTCCTCGTCACCGAACTCGTCGCCCTCGCGGCTCACGCGACGGCACCCGAGCGGGCGCAGACCAAGGTGACCGCGGGAACGAATGGCGGCTCGGCGTGGCTGAAAGTGAGCGCGGCGGCGTTCTGCGAAGACCTGACGACCGATCCCACCAAGCCGGCGGTCCGCATCCTGACCGGGCTCGCCCGTCAGCTCCGCGCGCCGCTGCGCCACGAGCCGCATACGTGCGACTACATCATTGACTTCGCCTTGCCGGCGATTGCCGCGGCGTAATTGAAGGTCGCGTCACGCGCGGACCGTCGCTGCCGCGAACCGACGTGTCGCCGCTAATGCGCCAGCGCGACCAGCCAGCCGAGACCGGCACCGGCGGCGAGCAGCACCAACCACGCCATCGGAACGCGGGCGCGAACGCGGACCTCGTCGGCGATGACCGCGGGCAACGGCAGTCCCGGCGGCGCCGCACCTTCGACCGGAACTTGCGCGACGAGCTGACGGAACACCCGCGGCAGTTGCGCCAGCACGCGCAGGCCGAGGACGAGGGCATCGGCTCCGCGCGACAGCGGGCCGAGCTCGCCCTTGATCCAGTCGCGGACGAACGGCTCGGCGACCTGCCACATGTTGACGTCGGGATCGAGCGTCAGCGCGACGCCTTCGACCATGACCATCGTCTTCTGAAGCAGCAGCAGATGCGGCTGGACCGCCATGTCGAAGCTGCGCGTGATGCCGAACAGCCCGTCGAGCAGGTTGGCGATCGAGATGTCGCGCGCGGCCATACCGCGGATCGGTTCGCCGACCGCGCGCAGCGCCGTGGCGAACTCGCCGACGTCGTGGTGAGCCGGAACATAGCCCGCCTCGAAATGGATCTCGGCGACGCGCTTATAGTCGCCGACGAGGAGGCCGTAGAGGATCTCGGCGAGATAGACCCGCGCGCGTCGGTCGAGCCGCCCCATGATGCCGAAGTCGATGACGCCGATCTTCGGCGGCGTCCCGGGGATGACGAAGAGGTTGCCCTGGTGCATGTCGGCGTGGAAGAAGCCGTCGGCGATCGCCTGACGGAGGAAGCTCCGCACCATCGTCGCCGCCAGCGCCTTGCGGTCGAGGTCGAGCGCGTCGATGGCGGCGCGATCGGACAGCTTGACCCCGTCGATCCAGCCGATGGTCAGGACGCGGCGGCTGCTCCGCGCCCAGTCGACGTCGGGCACGACGAAGTCGGGCTCGGCTGCCATCGCCGCCTTCAGCTCCGACGCCGACGCCGCCTCGCGGCGCAGGTCGAGTTCGGCGAGCGTCCAGTTCTTGAACAGCGCGATGACCTGGCGCGGGCGCAACCGGGCGAACTCGCCGCCCTGCCGCTCGAGGCGTTCGGCGGCCCACTCGTAGGTCTCGATCGCGCGCGCGAAATCGGCCTCGATGTCGGGGCGGAGGACCTTGACCGCGACCGCGCGGCCGTCGCTGGTCACGCCGCGGTGGACCTGCGCGACCGACGCCGCGCCGACCGCCTGCGCGTCGATCGACGCGAACAGCCACCCC
>CAXTQJ010000084.1:0-4091 GCA_964246245.1 uncultured Sphingomonadaceae bacterium | reverse complement strand
ACAGCGTCCGCCACGGCGCACCGAACGCGGCGTCGAGGCTCGGCTCGATCGCGGCGAACGCGATCGGCGGCAGCGCGTCCTGGAGCCGCGCGAGATCGGCCGCCGCCGCCGCGCCGATGAAGTCGGGCCGCGTCGCCAGCGCCTGGCCGAGCTTGATCGCGGCCGGGCCGAGCGCGGCGAAGGCACCGGCATAGTCGGGCACCTTCGGCGCGAAGGTGCCGAAGCGGGCGAGGCGGGCGATCCGACGCAGTCCGGGCGGGGCTTCGGGCGCGGCCTCGATCGGCCGCAGCGCGCCGTGGCTGCCGAGGATACGGCCCCAGCGGATCAGCCGAAGGGCGTGGACGACGCCGGCGGTCACGCCTTCCAGCCGCTATGGATCGCGACCAGCCCGCCCAGGATCGGGCGGACGCGGGCGCGCGCGAAGCCGGCAGCAGTGATCATCCGGGTGAAGTCGGCCATCGGCGGGAAGCGGCGGATGCTCTCGACCAGATAGCGGTACGCCTCCTCGTCGCGCGCGACGACTCTGCCGACTTGCGGCACGACGCGCTCGGAATAGAGATCGTAGATGCGGTCGAAGCCGGGCCACTCGGTCGTCGAGAATTCGAGGCAGAAGAAGCGCCCGCCGAACCTGAGGACACGGTGCGCCTCGCGCAGCGCGGCGGGGATGTCGGTGACGTTCCTGATGCCGAAGGCGATCGTGTAGGCATCGAAGCGCGCGTCGGGCAAGGTCAGCACCTCCGCGTTCTCCTCGCGCCACGTCAGGTCGAGTCCGCGCTTGGCGGCGCGCTCGCGCCCGACGTCGAGCATCGCCGGGTTGATGTCGGCGACCGTCACCGCCGCCCCCGACCGCGCGAGGCGGAAGGCGATGTCGCCGGTGCCCCCGGCCATGTCGAGGATGGCCTCGCCGGCACGCGGCCCGACCTGCCGGACGAAATCGTCCTTCCACACCCGGTGGAGGCCGCCCGACATCAGATCGTTCATCAGATCGTAGCGCGACGCGACGCGAGCGAACACGCTCGTCACCCGCCGCGTCTTCTCCGCCGGATCGACCTGCTGGTAGCCGTAGCTGACGGTGTCGCTCATGGGTCCGGCTCGTAGCCGAGGCTTGGCAGCGCGGCAAACGGGCCATATGCCGCGTCGGCGATGCCCGAACTGCCCGAAGTCGAGACGGTCGTCCGCGGCCTGCGGCCCGTCCTCGTCGGGCGGCGTTTCGCGCGCGTTACCCTCCACCGCGAAGGGCTGCGCAAGCCGTTTCCGGCCGGGCTGGGCCAGCGTCTGACCGGGGCGACGGTCACCGACGTCGAACGCCGGGCCAAGTTCGGGCTGATCGCGACCGACCGCGACGATACCTTGGTCTTTCACCTCGGCATGTCGGGGCGGATGCGGCTCGACCCGCCCGACCACGGCAAGCACGACCATGCCGTCTTCGCCCTCGACGACGGGCATGCGGTCGCCTTCAACGACGCGCGGCGCTTCGGCAGCCTCGACCTCGTCGCGACCGCCGACCTCGCCGCCTATCCACCGCTCGCCGACCTCGGCCCCGAGCCGCTCGGCCCCGGCCTGACTCCCGCGTATCTCACGGCACGGCTCGCCGGGCGGACCGCGCCGATCAAGCCGCTCCTCCTCGACCAGCGGCTGATCGCGGGCCTGGGCAACATCTACGCGTGCGAGGCGCTGTATATCGCCGGCATCGACCCGCGTCGCGCGGCCGGTACGGTCTCGGCGGCGAAGCTGGCCAAGCTCGTCCCGGCGATCCACCAGACCCTGAACGCGTCGATCGCCGCTGGTGGATCGACACTCCGCGACCACGCCCAGGTCGACGGTACGCTCGGCCACTATCACAAGCAGTTCTGCGTCTACGGTCTCGAAGGCGAGGCGTGCCCCGACGGCAGAGGCCGGATCGAGCGGATCGTCCAGGCCGGTCGCTCGACCTTCTTCTGTCCGCGCCGCCAGCGCTGAGCCCTCGAACCGCAAGCCTTGACCGCGCGCGCCGTGTCCCTTAACAGGCGCGCTCCCGCCGGAGTGCCGCTGCGCGCCCGGACGATCGACGACGACCGAGGACCCGAATGGCGAACACTCCGCAGGCCGAGAAGCGCATCCGGCGCAACGACCGCCGCGCCGACATCAACAAGGCGCGCGTCAGCCGCATCCGGACGTTCGTCAAGAAGGTCGAGAGCGCGATCGGCGACGGGTCGGCCGAATCCGCGCGCGCGGCGCTGCTCGCGGCGCAGCCCGAACTGATGCGCGGCGTCGCCAAGGGGGTGCTCCACAAGAATACCGTGGCGCGGAAAATCTCGCGGCTGGCCAAGCGGGTCAAGGCGCTCGGTTAAGATTCCGTAACGATCGCGACATGACAGAAAGCCGTCCGAGTCGGGCGGCTTTCGTGCGTTTGCGCTCAATGCTTTAGTCGGCACCGCACGACTCGGCCGTAACGCAATCGTCATTGATCGGTCATGAAAATACAGGCGTTTGGCCGCCGCCGCGCCGTTTTGGCGGGTTTGCGTGTCAACGGCTTTATTTGAAATCGGATAAAATTCCGACCCTTGATCGGCCTTTCGGGCGGTGGTTAGTGGCCCCGACGGCAGCGATGCCGCGAGGGACATGGTCCTCAATTACTCGGGTTGCGAGTCGACCTGCCGGGGGTGCGAACAGCATTTCGGCAGCCGCTGGCGGCGTGGGCGAAGCGGACGGACGGGGGAGGCGACGCAAAGACGCTATGGCGACGAACTGGTCCACCGCGATGGCCGCGCCGATCGACCCGCCGTCGGTCGCCGCGATGTGGGAGACGGTGCGGACGGTCCTGCGTCACGAATGCGGTGCGCGGACGTTCGACAACTGGCTGCGGCCGATCGCGCTCGTCGGGATCGACGGCGATACGGTGCGGCTGGCGCTGCCGACCGCATTCCTCGCCGACTGGGTGGCGAATCACTATCTCGACCGGCTGCGACTGCTGTGGACGGCGCAGTCGCCGACGGTGCGCCACGTCGCGCTGACCGTCGTTCCGCTCGGCGCGACTCCAGCGGTCGCGGCCATCGCCGCGGAATCCCCCGACGTAGCGGCATCGGTGCCGTGCATCGGCCTGCCGCTCGAGCCGCGCTACACGTTCGACAGCTTCGTCGTCGGCAAGTCGAACGAGCTCGCGTACAACGCGGCGACGTCGCTCGCCGAGGGCGGACCGATCGGATTCAACCCGCTGTTCCTCCATGGTACGACGGGGTTGGGCAAGACCCACCTGATGCACGCGATCGGCGGCGCGTTCCGCGATCGCCGGCCGGGCGCGAAGGTCGCCTACCTGTCGGCCGAAAAATTCATGAACGACTTTCTCGCCGCGCTCCGCGCCAAGGACACGATCGCCTTCAAGGAGCGGTTGCGCACCGTCGACCTGCTGATGATCGACGACGTCCAGTTCATCGCCGGCAAGGAATCGACGCAGGAAGAGCTGTTCCATACGATGAACGAGATCATTAGCGCGGGGAAGCGCCTGGTGATCACCGCCGACCGGAGCCCGCAGAACCTCGACGGCATCCAGGACCGCATCCTCAGCCGGATGGCGTGGGGCCTCGTCGCCGACATCAACCCCGCCGACTACGAGCTGCGCCTCAACATCCTCCACGCCAAGGTCGCCGGCTTGCGCGAGACGGTCGGCCCGGCGCTCGTCGTGCCCGACGACGTCGTCGACTTCCTCGCGCGCAAGATCACGGCGAACGTCCGCGAGCTCGAGGGCGCGCTCAACCGCGTCGTCGCCTACGCCCGTCTGACCGGCCGCGCGGTCAGCGTCGACTTCACCCGCGAGACGCTCGCCGACCTGCTCCGCAGTCACGAGAAGAAGGTGACGATCGAGGACATCCAGCGCCGCGTCGCCGACTATTACCAGATCAAGTTCGCCGACCTGCTTTCGGCGCGGCGCGCGCGCGAGGTCGCGCGGCCGCGGCAGGTCGCGATGTATCTCGCCAAGCGCCTGACGCCGCGCTCGCTCCCCGAAATCGGCCGCCGCTTCGGCAACCGCGACCACACGACGGTGATGCACGCGGTCAAGCGGATCGACCAGCTCCGCGCCGCCGACCGCGAGCTGGATGCCGATGTCGCGCGGC
>CAXTQJ010000083.1:10024-10259 GCA_964246245.1 uncultured Sphingomonadaceae bacterium | reverse complement strand
GTCGTTGCCACGGCGCGGTCACAATGACATTGCATGGCCCGTGCGACGGGGCGACCACGACCTTGGATAGGGACAGACGGCGGTGCACAAAGCGGGTCGACTCAGCATGGCCGGCGGGGCGGGAATGGTGACGCCGGCGTTGCCGGTCGACGCCCGCGCCCCCCCCCCCCGCGGGCGGGGCGGGGGGGGGCCCCGGGGGCGCCGCGCGCGAGTCGCGGCGGCGGCGCCCCCATTT
>CAXTQJ010000083.1:5927-9943 GCA_964246245.1 uncultured Sphingomonadaceae bacterium | reverse complement strand
GGCTGCGCTGGGTCGGGCCGCTGGTCAGCCTCGCGATCGTCGCGGCGGCGGCGAACCATTTCCGCGGCAGCGACCTCCACCGCATCGCCTCGCTGGTGCCGCGCAACCCGCTGTTCTGGCTGGTTTTCGTTCTCGCCTATTTCGCCCAGCCGATCATGGATTTCGTCATTTTCCGCCGGCTGTGGGGCATCCCGACGGCGGGGTTTCCCGCGCTGGTCCGCAAGTATATCTCGAACGAGGTCCTCGTCGGCTACTCGGGCGAGCTCTACTTCTACACCTGGGCGCGGCGCCGCGCGGCGCAGGACGGGGTGCCCGGCGCGATCGCGACCGGCGCACCATTCGGCGCGATCAAGGACGTCGCGATCCTGTCGGCGCTGGTCGGCAACGTCGTCACGCTGATCATGTTCGTCATCGCCTATCCGATGCTCGGTCGGCTCGACCTCGGCATCTCGGGGCGGACGCTGCTGATCTCGATCGCGGTGCTGCTCGGCTCGTCGCTCGCCGTGATGCTGCTCCGCGGCCGCGTCTTCAGCCTGCGGCGGGGCCAACTGACCTTCGTCGCGGGAATGCAGCTGATCCGCGTCCTCGGCGCGACCGGGCTCCTTGCGGTGATGTGGAGCCTCGTCCTGCCCCATGTCGTCTTCGTCGACTGGCTGATCCTCGCGACGTTGCGGCTGCTCATCTCGCGCCTGCCGCTGATCCCGAACAAGGACGTCGTCTTCGCCGGCGTCGCGGTGCTGATCGTCGGCGCGGGGTCGGGGATCGCGCCGCTGATGGCGATGATGGCCGGCCTTCTCATCATCGGGCACGTCGTGGTCGGCGGCGCGCTCGTCGCCTCCGACCTTGCCGGGCTCGAGGGACGCGCGTGATCCGCCCCGCCGTCATCGCCCTGCTGCTCGCTGCGCCCGCCGCCGCGCAGCCCGTCCCCGACTATGGCATCGTCGAAGGCCAGTGCCGTGCGCACGAGAGCGGGCCGGCGATCATCGCCACCGCGGTCGGGCCGAAGGACCGTCGCGGGACGATGCGCCTCGAGCTTTACGCCCCCGTCGACGGCGAATTCCTCAGCGACGACCGCGACCTCGTCGCCGCCGGCAAGGTCTTTCGTCGCGCCGTCATCCCCGTTCCCGCGACCGGGCCGATCGAGCTGTGTGTCCGCATTCCCCACGCCGGCGAGTGGGCGCTGGCGCTGATCCACGACCGCGCCGGGACCAAGAAGTTCAAGCTGTCGTCGGACGGCATCGGCTTCAGCGACAATCCGCACCTCGGCCTCGCCAAGCCCAAGCCCGAAGTCGCCAAGATCGCCGCCGGCCCGGGCATCACCCGGCTCAACATTATCCTTAACTATCGCCGCGGCCTGTTCCTGTTCGGGCCGCTCGGCGAAGCGGGGCGCTGACGATGCGGATCACCGACGTCTGCGCCTTCTACACGCCGACGGGCGGCGGCGTGCGGACGTATATCGATCGCAAGCTCGCCGCCGGCCCGGCGATGGGCCACGACGTGACGATCATCGCCCCGGGCGCGGCGACGCGGGTCGAGCCGCGCGGCCCCGGCGCACGGATCGTCTGGCTGGAGAACCCGCCGTTCCCGTTCGACCGCAACTACCGCTACTTCGTCGACGAGCCCGGCCTCCACGCCGCGATCACCGCGGCGCGGCCCGACATCCTCGAAGCGTCGTCGCCGTGGCGCAGCGCGTCGATGACGGCGCGCTGGCCGGGCCGCGCGCCGCGGTCGCTGTTCATGCATTCCGACCCGCTCGCCGCCTTCGCCTACCGCTGGTTCGAAGGCGTCGTCTCGCCGGCGGTCGTCGACAAGGGCTTCGACTGGTACTGGCGCCACCTCAACCGTCTCGACGGCGAGTTCGGGATGATCGTCAGCGCGTGCGAGAGCCTGACCGAACGGCTGGTCGACGGCGGTCTGCGCCACGTCGTCACCAACCCGATGGGGATCGACCCGCACATCTTTTCGCCCGGGCTGCGCGACGAGGCCTTGCGTGCCGACCTCCTCGCGCGGTGCGGCCTCGACGCGGGCGGGACGCTGCTCCTCGGCGTCGGTCGCCACGCGCCCGAGAAGCGGTGGCGGATGATCGTTGAAGCGGTGATGGCGGCCGCCTACGACCGGCCGATCGGCCTTGTCATCGTCGGCGCGGGGCGCGACTCGGCGAAGATCCGCCGGACGATCGGCGGCAATCCGCACATCCACCTCGCCGAGCGGACGAGCGACCGCGCCGAGATGGCGCGCTTCATGGCGTCGGCCGACGCGCTCGTCCACGGCTCGGAATCGGAGACCTTCTGCCTCGTCGCCGCCGAGGCGCGCGCGTCGGGGCTGCCCCTGATCACCCCCGACCGCGGCGCCGCCGCCGACCACGCGCGCGCGTCGAACGGCACCACCTTCGCCAGCGGCGACGCGGTCAGCGCGGCGGCCGCGATCGCCCGCTTCGTCGACGCCCGCGCCGCTGGCCGCCTGTCGCGCCCGGTCGACGCCTCGGTCCGGACGATGGACGATCACTTTGTCGACCTGTTCGCCGCGTTCGAGGCGATGCTTGCGGCGCAGCGGCGCGTGGAGCTGCGGGCGGCGTAGCCCGATCCTCCCCGCACGCGGGGAGGATCATGGACAGCCGCACCTTACCCCGCCGCCAGCAGCGTCTCGGTCGTCCCGACCGCCGCCGGCGTCCCGACGTGGAACCACAGCCCGCCGTGGACGACGCCGTACAGCCGCCCGCGCGCGAGCGCCTTGTGCCACACCCGCCACATCGAGAACGGCTCGACCGGCTCGCCGGCGAACAGGTGCTTGGCGAGCAGCTGGACGCCCGAGAAGACGTACGGCGCGACGCGGTGCTCGACGCGCGGCCGGATCTGGCCGACCGCACTCATCGTGAAATCGCCGCGCCCCTCGTAGCCGCTCGCGCGCGCCAGGGGCACGACGAGAAGGAGCGCGTCCATCGTCGCCGCGTCCCACCGCTGGGCGAGGAGGCGCAGCGTGTCGACCGACCCGTCGACCCACAGATTGTCGCTGTTGACGACGTAGAACGGATCGGCGGCGAGCAGCGGCAGCGCCTTCGACACGCCGCCGCCGGTTTCGAGCAGCAGGTCGCGTTCGTCGGACAAGGTGACGGCGGGGGCGGTTCGCGCAGCGAGGTGCGCCTCGATCTGGTCGGCGAAATAATGGACGTTGACCACCGCGTGGCCGACCCCGGCGGCGGCGAGGTGGTCGAGGGCGCGGTCGAGCAGCGTGGTGCCCGCGACCTCGACCAGCGGTTTCGGTCGCGTCGCGGTCAGCGGCCGCATCCGCTTGCCGAGCCCCGCCGCGAGCACCATCGCCGCCTGCGGCACGACCGCATCGACCTCGGGCCGCAGCGCGAGCGGGACGGCGAAGCGGGTCATCCGGCCTTCTCGGGCGGCTGGCGCCGCGCCGCCGCCGGGATGTTGGCGGCGAACCACGCCGCGACCGGCGCCAGCGCGGGATGCGCGAGGTTGCCCGCGAGCAGCCGCCACAGCCGCGGCAGGCGCTCGACGTACCCCAGCCGGCCGTCGCGGTCGCGCAGTCGGGTGAAGATGCCGATGATCTTGGCGTTGCGCTGGCCGCCGAGTACTTCGTAAGCGGCGCGGAAGGCGTCGGCGTCGGCGACCCCGGCAGCGGCGACGTAGCGCGCGATCATCGCCTCCTCGAGCCCCGGCGACAGCTCGCGCCGCGCGTCCTGGAGGAGCGAGACGAGATCGTACGCCGGGTGGCCGGCCAGCGCGTCCTGGAAGTCGAGGAGTCCGAGCCCGCGCACCCCGGGCCGGTCGAGGAGCATGAGATTGTCGGCGTGATAGTCGCGCAGCGTCAGCACCGGCGCGACGGCGGTCGCGGTGACGACCGGCCCCCACGCCGCGCGCCACGCGGCGTCGTAGCCGGGGGCCTCGGCGAGCCCGACGGCGGGCAGGTACCATTCGGGCAGCAGCCGCGCCTCGCGCAGCAGTTCGGCCTCGTCGTACGCCCGCAGCGCCGGGGCCGGCTGGCGGTGAAGATCGGCGAGG
>CAXTQJ010000083.1:0-5917 GCA_964246245.1 uncultured Sphingomonadaceae bacterium | reverse complement strand
TGCGATCAGCCGCTGGACGAAGACCAGCAGGTCGCGTTCGCGCGCCGGCTCGGCGGCGAGAACCGGCGTCGCGCGGGCGTCGCCGAAGTCCTCGAGCAGGATCAGCCCGTCGTCGAGGTCGACGCCGAGCGGTCGCGGCACCGAGAAGCCGTACCCGTCGCGCAGGTCGCCGCCGGTGAGGAACGGCCGGCTGTCCTCGTGCGCGGGCGGCGCGTCCATGAGCACCGCCGTCCGCGCCCCGTCGGTCACGCGGAAGTAGCGGCGGAACGAGGCGTCGCCGGCGAGCGGGGCGATCCGCGCATCGGCCCAGCCGTGCCGCGCGAGGAAGGCCGGGGCCGCGACAGGCGGCGTCATCGTGACAGCGGCGGGGAAGGATCGGGCAGCGGCCATCGCCCCTCCCATGCCGGCGGCAGTTCCCAAGTCAAGGTCCGCGTCGCCTCGCCTGCACCGTCGAGCCGCAACCGCAGCGCATCGGGCGACGCCCGGTCGCCGAGGCGCTCGGGCCATTCGATCACAACGACCGCGTCGTCCGCCTCGTCGAGCCCGAGCGCGTCGGCTTCCGCCGGCGAGTCGAGCCGGTAGAGGTCGACGTGCCACAGCGGCGGGTCGGTCGGATAAGTCTGGACCAGCGTGAAGGTCGGGCTCGGCACCTCGCCGGCCCAGCCGAGCCCATGCAGCATGGCGCGGGCGAAGGTCGTCTTGCCGGCACCGAGGTCGCCCGACAGATGGACGACGTCGCCGGGACGAAGGGCAGCCGCGAGTCGTCGGGCGACGGCGTCGACGGCACCCAGCGACAGGGCGATGGGCATGGCCGTCCGTTCAGGCCGCGGTCGCGTCGTCGTGGGGGCCAGGATGCCGCGGGGCGTGCTCGCCGCCGAACTCGAACCCGGCGTCGACCCGCGACAGCGCGCGCGAGACGCGCTCGTACAGTCGCGGCACGGTATCGTCTGAGAAGAGAACGTAGCGCATCAGGTTTTCGGCGGCGAGCTGCTGGCGCTTGTAGTGGGCGTAGACCGCATAGGCGAGCGCCGCGACCCCGGTCACCGTCGTCTGGACGATCGCCGACTGGAACAGCGCCTTGGCATACGGCGTGTCGGCGGTGATCACCGCGACCGACGGCCAGACGAGGACGGCCAGCCCGAAGCCGAGCGCGGCGACGAAGGCGATCTTGTTGAGCAGGCCATAGCTCCACGCCTTGATATAGAGGTCGGTCAGCATCGCCACGCGGTCGCCGTCGGCCGCCCACCGCGTCTGGCCGTAGTCGAGGAGCATCCGCGCGCTCGTCCGGTTGGTCGCCAGGGCAGGCATCGGCCGCAGGCTACACGCGGGCGTCGACGCGGACCAGAGCCTCAGCCAAGACGGCTGGCAGGATGGATCGCGGCGTCGGTCGAGGCGAAGTCGCGGCCGGCGCAGAGGATGGGCAGCTGCTCGACCTTGGCGGCAGCATAGACCATCAGGTCGAGCAAGTTCAGCAGCCCGCCGCGGCCATTGCCTTTGCCATAAGCTTCGTTGGCGATGACGGCGGCATGGGCAGCCTGAGCGCCGAACGGCATGATATGTACGCCGAGATCGTCCAGCAGCCGCAAGGCGACGACATCAGGCTGATTACCTTTTCCTGCCGTCACGATGCCATACTCGACGAGTACCGGGGTCACGACTGTCCCGACTTCCTCGACAAACACCGCTCGCAGCGCTTCGAGGCCTGGCTCGCCTTTCGCCATCGCGATGAGCGCGGACGTGTCGACAACGACCGATCCCCTCAACGCGGCAGACCATGCTCATCATACGTACGCGCGTCGAACTTAGCCATGCTCGGAATGTCGGCACGTTGATGGAGCAGCGCGAGTGTCGCATCGATCTGCGCCAGCTTCTCGGCGCGATCGTCGACCGGCGTCGGCATCGGCATCGGCATCGGCCGTAAAGCTTCTTCGATGACTTGTACTTGGCTTCGGCCATCGCGAGTCAGTTCGGCGAGTCTGCTCGCGGCCCAGTCGGACCGGATCATGATGGGCTTCTGTTTACGACGCGGCTGCATGGCCTGTCATGTCATGCGGTACTTGCACATTCAAACAGCGTGCAAGCACACCGCCCTCAATACCGGTAATGATCCGGCTTGAACGGCCCCGCCTGCGGTACGCCGATATAATTCGCCTGCTTCGGCGTCAGCTGGGTCAGCTTCACGCCCAGCTTCTCGAGGTGCAGGCTGGCGACCTTCTCGTCGAGGTGCTTGGGCAGGACGTAGACGTCGTTGCCGTACTGCTCGGGCCGGGTGAACAGCTCGATCTGCGCGAGCGTCTGGTTGGTGAAGCTCGCGCTCATGACGAAGCTCGGATGGCCGGTGGCGTTGCCGAGATTGACCAGCCGCCCCTTCGACAGGATGATGATCGCCTTGCCGTCGGGGAACTCGACCAGATCGACCTGCGGCTTGACCTCGGTCCACTTGTAGTTCGACAGCGCCGCGATCTGGATCTCGCTGTCGAAGTGGCCGATGTTGCAGACGATGGCCATGTTCTTCATCCCCGCCATGTGCTCGGCGGTGATGACGTCGGCGTTGCCCGTCGCGGTGACGAAGATGTCGGAGCGGGTCACCGCCTCCTCCATCGTCACCACCTCGAACCCCTCCATCGCGGCCTGGAGGGCGCAGATCGGGTCGATCTCGGTCACCAGCACGCGCGCGCCGCCGTTGCGCAGGCTCTGCGCCGAGCCCTTGCCGACGTCGCCGAAACCGGCCACCGTCGCGACCTTGCCGGCGAGCATGACGTCGGTGCCGCGGCGGATGGCGTCGACGAGGCTCTCCTTGCAGCCGTAGAGATTATCGAACTTCGACTTGGTCACGCTGTCGTTGACGTTGATCGCCGGGAACGGCAGCTCACCCTTCTTGGCGATCGCGTAGAGGCGGTGGACGCCGGTCGTCGTCTCCTCGCTGACGCCCTTGATGTTCTTGACCGTCGCGGTGAGATAGCCCGGCCGCGCGGCGACGAACGCCTTCAGCGCGCGCTGCATCTCGACCTCTTCCTCGTTCTCGGGCTCGGGCATCGTCTGCCCCGCTTCGAGCTTCGCCCCCCACAGCGCGAACATCGTCGCGTCGCCGCCGTCGTCGAGGATCATGTTGCAGGCCTGGTCGCCCCAGTCGAAGATGCGCCCGACATAGTCCCAATAGTCGGCGAGGCTCTCGCCCTTGATCGCGAATACCGGCACGCCGGTGGCGGCGATCGCGGCGGCGGCATGGTCCTGCGTCGAGAAGATGTTGCACGTCGCCCAGCGCACCTCGGCCCCGAGCGCGGTCAGCGTCTCGATCAGCACCGCGGTCTGGATCGTCATGTGGAGCGACCCCGTGATCCGCGCGCCGGTCAGCGGCTTGGTCGCGCCGAACTCGGTGCGCAGCGCCATCAGGCCGGGCATCTCGGTCTCGGCGATGTCGATCTCGCGGCGGCCGTAGCCGGCGAGGGACAGGTCGGCGACGACGTGGTCGACGGGCGCGGCGGCGAGGGGCTGAGTGGCCATGTGGAATGCTCCGATAGGGTTGCGCGGGCGTTAGCTGGAGGGGTGGCGCGGAGCAAGCATAAAGATATCTTTATATGTTTGATTCGGGAGCGCGTGGCGGAGGGTGGCTTGGCAACGCGGCTTCCCGCTCCATAAATATACGAATGTCGCCGATTCAACTGATTCGTCGAAGTTAAGGCGCTTCTTCGGCTGTTGGACGTGACAGAGCGGCGGTCGGCTTCATTTATGCGGAACTCCACGGGTGATCCGTGTAATTATGACCGGGCGAGGGGCGTGCAGGACAGAGATGTTTCATCGCATCCTCGACGGCTTTCGCCTAACGCCGGTCGTTGAATCGGCTTGGACACGTCCCTCAATTGCAGCCAATCGTGCGGCCAGGTAGTTTTGGGCGATGCGCCCCGTCTTCAGCCTCTTCTGTCTCGCAGGGCTTTGTCTCGTCGCATGGTCATTGCTGATGGCGTATCGAAACCGACGGATCGCTTACGGTCGCACGTTCCGCCGGATGCTATACGCCGAACGGGATGGCTCTCCGAAACTATTCTGGGCGATGGTATTGCTCAACGCGGTCATAGCTATCCAGCTTGTCATATGGCTTTGCAACGGGCCGGAAGGGCAGTGATCGATCTAATTGCGGACATCGTGTACGGTGGTATGCTGCAGCCTCGGAGGTCGCCCAATGCCTGTGGTTATCGCTGCCGCTTTTTTCTTTGTAGTGCTTTGCGTTCTGGCGCGACGGGCGAGCGCGAGGTTCCGACGCGCAGATCGATTGCCAATGCAATGGTGGATTAACGGTGCCGTGACGTGGTCTGCGCCACGCCTTGTGGCGCTCGGATCTATCCCCGCCTTGTCGCTCCCTGTGTTCGCGAGTTTGATTCTCTTGACGCCTCGACCTGGTCGGGAAGGCGATGTGCTTCCGGTAACGCTCGCAATGGGCACCACATTTATTGCCATACAACTCCTCCACGTCTGGCTCATCGGACAAACTTTCCAGGGGAATGGCAACTGACCGCCCATAGCCGTCACGCCCAAAGGCTTCGCGACAACCCGCTGCTGGTCTACGGAGCGGGAATGACCGACGCTCCTATCCTCGACGACCAGCAGATCGCCGCGCTGGCTTGGTTCCAGTCCCTGCGCGACTCCCTCTGCGCCGCCTTCGAGGCGCTGGAGGACGAGGGCACCGGCCCCTTTCCCCCGGGCCGCTTCGTCCGCACCCCGTGGGGACGCCCCGACCCCGCCGGTGGCCCCGGCGGGGGCGGGGTCATGGGGGTGATGAAGGGCCGCGTGTTCGAGAAGGTCAGGGTCCGCCTCGACCGTGTTCGGCACCTTCGCGCCCGCCGACGGCTGGGTCGCCCGCTCAGCGCATCGTCAGCCGTCGACACAGGTCGAGGCGTTCGGCGAGGACGCGGCGCTTGATCGCGGTTGCCGAGCCGAGGTGGCCGTGGCGCTTCTGGCTGGCGGCGACGACGAGGTGCATGCCGGTGTCGTCGGCGGTCGGCGGCGCAGCGTAGCGGTCGCCGAGCGCGCGAAGGCCGGCCTCCAGCGCCGCATCGGCGGCACCGTCGTCGTGCCGGCCGGTTGCGGCGTCGGCCGCGCGGAGCTGCGCCGAAGCCACCGCCATCCCCGGCGCGCACGGTGTCGCGACCGAGCTGGGCGCCGGGATCGCGCCCGGACTCCCCGGACCCATCGTCGGGATCGCGGCCGGGCTTGCCGGAGCGGCGGCCGAGGTCGCGGCGGTGAGGGCGATCAGCGTGGCGAGCATGGCACCCTCCGTCACAGCCGCGTCGCGACGCCGTTCATGCCCTGATAGTAGGCGAGGCCATATTGGCTCGCCCGCTGCTGGGCGATGATCCGGCTCGCCTGCTGGAAGGTCTGGCCCGCCGCCACGCGCGTCGCCAGCTCGGCGTTGGCGGCGTCGTTGACCGCGGTATAGTCGATCGTCGCCGGGGTCAGCGCGGTCTTGACGAAGACAAACAGCCGCGGCCCCGACTGGACGACCGACAGGATGGTCGGGGTGAGGACGAGGGCACCGATGTCGCCGCCGCTGAACGCGACGCCGGTCATCGATCCTTCGGTGCGGTCGTAGGGATGGGTGTGGAACACGCCGACGACGGTGAAATGCGCCGGATCGGCCGCCGTCAGGTTCGGCGAGAACGATCCGGCCGTGCTCCCCGTGCCGCCGATGTTCTGGACCGCGAAGTGCCCCTTCGCGTCGGCGACGATGGTGCCGCCGCGCTCCTTCGAATGCCCGCCCGGATAGCTGTTCCGCCGCTGTGCCCGGAAGATCGCGACGAGGCGCGCCGAGAAGCGGATGGTGTGCGGGGCCTCGGCCGGGCTGGCGAGGTGGTCGACGTCGGCGAGGACGGTCGGACCCGGATGATAGGCGCGCGCGGGATCGGGGTCGGCCATGGGCACC
>CAXTQJ010000082.1:0-10265 GCA_964246245.1 uncultured Sphingomonadaceae bacterium | reverse complement strand
GCCAGACCGGAACGCTGCCCGACCTCTACCGCGCCTACCGCCTCGACGCCGCCGCCGCAGAGCTGTTCGTCGCAGGCCGATCGTCGATAATATCTTGATCGGCGACGATGATGGCGTAATAGCCGCCGCCTTGGGGAGAGGTCGGTAATGACGACGCACGCGCGCAGCTGGATCAACGGCGACTGGCACGACAGCGACAGTCCGCGCGACAGCATCGACCCGGCCACCGGCGAGGTCCTCGGCCAGTATCACGACGCGACCCCGGCGATGGTCGCGGCGGCGATCGACCATGCTCACGACTGCTTCCACACGACCGGGTGGAAGACCGACTCCTTCCTCCGCGCCACCGCGCTCGGCCACCTCGCCGATGCCTACGAGGCGAACATGGCGGAGGTGATCGACACGCTGTCGACGGAGAACGGTAAGCTGGTCGGCGAGGCGGCATTCGAGGCGTCGCTGGTGCCGCGCGCGCTGCGCTTTGCCGCTGGTCTCGCTATGCACACCTTCGGCCGGGTGACCGAGGCGAGGCCCGGGCAGCAGTCGCTGTCGCTGCGCCAGGCGGCGGGGGTCGCCGGGCTGATAATCCCGTGGAACGGGCCGGTCTACCTGCTCATCCGCGCGCTCGCCCCGGCCCTGGCCGCCGGCTGTACCGTCGTCGCCAAGATGCCGCACCAGGCAGCGCGGACGGCGGCGCTGGCCGCGCGCCTGGTCGCGTCGGTCCCCGAAATCCCGAGGGGCGCAGCTCATATCTTCATCGAGACCGGGGCCGAGGGGGCCAAGCTCCTCGTCGAATCGCCAAAGGTGCCGGTTGTCAGCTTCACCGGCAGCAGCGCGACGGGCCGGGTCATCGCGGGGCGGTGCGGTGCGCTACTCAAGCGCGTCGGCCTTGAGCTCGGCGGCAAGACGCCTCACCTTGTCTTCGACGACGCCGACCTGGAGGCGGTGCTGCCGGTCCTTGCCGCGTCGAGCACCGTCTTCGCCGGCCAGTTCTGCATGACCGGCAGCCGCATCCTGGTCCAGCGCGGCATCGCCGACCGCCTGCGCGAGCGGCTTGCGGCGCAGCTGTCGGCGGTCAAGGCCGGGCCGGCCGCCGACCCGGCGAGCCACATGGGCCCGCTGATTGACAAGTCGCAGGTCGGCCGTGTCGACCGGCTGGTCGAGGCGGCCATCGCCGCCGGCGCGAAGCCGGTCGTCCGCGGCGGCCCGGCGACCGACCCGGCGCTGGCCGGCGGGGCCTTCTACCTGCCGACGCTGCTTGAGGTGACCGACAACACTTTGCCCGTCGTCCGCGAGGAGGTCTTCGGCCCGGTCCAAACGCTGCAGGTCTTCGACAACGAGGACGAGGGGGGCGCGCTGGCCAACGACAACGACTATGGCCTCAGCGCCTGGGTGTGGAGCGGCGACGTCGATCGGCCGATCGGCGTCGCGCGGCGGCTCGAGGCGGGGCTGGTCTGCATCAACAACTGGGCCAACATCTCGGTCGAGGCCGAGGAGGGCGGCTTCAAGGCGAGCGGCTCGGGCCGCCTCGGCGGCCTTGGCTCGATCGAGGACTTCGTCGAGTACAAGCAGATCACGCAAGATTTCATCCCGCAGCGGCACTGAAGCCGTTGGCGGCGGAACCACATGCCGAACGCCCGTGGCATTTTCGTCACAAGCCGCTGATTTCAGCGATCATATACGATTGCGCAATTGCTCGATACTCGCTTATAGCAGCGCCAGTAGGCCGTCGCAGAGCGGCCATCACCCCGACGACCGTCGCGGCGTGATCGACTGGCTGAGGGGGGATCGATGCACACCCGAGTGATGGCGACGGCGATGATCGCGTGGCTGGCCGCCGGCCACGCCGCGGCGCAGGACCGGTCGTCGCAGCCGCCGCTGACTACGGGCGAGACCGCCGGAGCGGCGGCGGGCACGACGCCGAGCAGCTCGTCCGACGTCGGCCCGCAGGCGCAGGCGCTCAACAACACCGGGCTCGACGACATTGTCATCACCGCCCAGCGCAAGGCCGAGAGCGCGCAGCGCGCGGCGATCGCGATCAACGTCGTCGGCGGGGCCGATCTACTGGCTGCAGGCATCACCTCGGCCCCGACCCTGGGCAACGTGGTGCCCGCGTTGACCATCGAGAACGTCGGCGGCTCGACCTCGCTGTTCATTCGCGGCGTCGGCAACTTTTCGGTCTCGGTGACCAGCGATCCGGCGGTGGCGTTCAACATCGACGGCGTTTACGTCGGCCGCAACACGGCGACCGTCACCGACTTCTTCGACCTCGACCGCGTCGAGGTGCTCAAGGGACCGCAGGGAACGCTGTACGGCCGCAACGCGACGGCAGGCGCGATCAACATCCTGCCGACCCAGCCCAAGATCGGTCAGTTGTCGGGCTACGGCACGATCACCTACGGCAACTACAACGCGCTCCAGGCCGAAGGGGCGATCAACGCGCCGCTCGGCGACAATGGCGCGGTCCGCATCTCGGGCGTGGTCAACAACCGCAGCGGCTACAACCTCGACGGCACGTCGGACGACAAGAGCTACGCCGTCCGCGCCCAGATTAAGGACAACCTGACCCCGACGCTGACCGCGCGCCTGGCTTTCGACCTGTCGCATATCGGCGGGGCGGGCGAGGGGCTGACCTACTTCAACACCTACGCCTACAACGCCGCGCTCGGCCGCTTCGTCATCACGCCGACGGGCATCCCGCGGTCCGACGGCAACCTGTCGCCGGCGAGCCAGGCGTTCTGGACCAGCCTCAACACGCTGAGCGTCGCCGGCCGCAAGCGTGATCCCTTCCCGCAAATCTTCCAGCACAGCGACTTCTACGGCATCAACGGGGACGTCGAGTGGGACACGGGGGCGGGCGTCCTGACCGTCATCCCGGCGGTGCGGTGGGACCAGCTGCGTAACCTCAACCCCGGCGGCGGCTTCCCCATCCTCAACCGGCAGAACGACATCCAGGAAAGCGTCGAGGCGCGCTACGCCGGCAAGATCGCGTCGTTCGATTACACCCTCGGGGCTTTCTACTACAATGAATCGGTCAACCTGCGGCAAGGCACGGTGGTCGGCGACAGCTCGGCGAGCTTCGCCTATCCGACCAACATCGGCACCGAGTCCTATGCCCCGTTCGGCCGCTTGACGTGGCACGCGACCGACCGCCTGCGCTTCGTCGCCGGCATCCGCTACACGCACGACAGCAAGCAGTTCAACGCCGTCGCCGGCAATGCGCTGGTGACGTGCGTTCTGCCGGCGTGCCCCAACGCGATCCTGCCGATCCCGGCGCTCGACCCGGCCTTCGAGCCCTTCCCCGTGCCCAACCCCGGCAGCCCGCCGGGACCGGCCGGGTCGCCGGGCGAGATCGTCATCCGCGGCAACAACATCGTGTTCAACAACCACCTGTCGACCGGCCGCGTCACCTATCGCGGGGCCGCCGAATACGACCTGCGGCCGCAGTCGCTGCTCTACGCCAGCGTCGAATCGGGCTTCCGCTCGGGCGGCTTCAGCACCTCGGTCGGCTACGAGACCTACCAGCCCGAATACATCACGGCCTATACGGTCGGGTCGAAAAACCGCTTTTTCAACAACCGGCTGCAGGTCAACCTCGAGGGCTTCTACTGGGATTATTCGAACCAGCAGGTCGCCCACGCCGGCCTCGACCAGCTCGGCCGCGCCGGCAACTTCACCCAGAACATCGGCAGCTCGCGGATGTTCGGCGGCGAGCTCGAGACGCGCGCGCTGGTCACGCCGACGACGACGCTCAGCGCCGACATCCAGTACCTCGACGCGAAGAACAAGAGCTTCATCTACACCCAGGCCGTCGGCCTCGGGCTGCCGTTCACCAACTGCGCGGTCGGCGCACCGGCGAACGGCGTCTACACGATCAACTGTTCGGGCCTGCCGTCGTACAACTCGCCGCGGTGGACGCTTAACCTCGCCGCCGAGCAGGTTGTGCCGGTCGGTGAGTACCGGCTCGTCTTCTCGGTCGACACGCAGTACCGCAGCGGGCGCTACACCTATTTCGACTACCAGCCCGACCAGTTCCAGGGGGCGAGCTTCACGACCAACGCCCAGGTCACCTTCGGGCCGAAGTCGGAGCGGTGGTCGGTCGCCGGCTTCATCCGCAACATCGAGAACGACCGCCTGCTCGTCGCGCCGGTATCGTTCCTCAATCTCGTCGCCGGCTACACCACGCCGCCGCGGACCTATGGCGGCCGCGTTTCGGTCAAGTTCTGACGCGGGTCGCGCGACCGGTTAACGCCGGCCGCGCGACGTTCGACTTTGCGCGTCGGCCGAATTTTGCGCTGGATGCGCGTCGATCGACGGATTATCGATAATTCGCACAAAGGATCCGGCATGATCAGCCTTCGCCGAGTTTCGCCCTGGCTTGGAGCGGCCGCGCTCGGCATCGCCGTCACGGCGGCGGCGCAGGTGCCGCCCGCGCCGGCGAGCCTCACCCTCCACCCGCTGCGCGGCGGTGCCTACTGGGTTGAGGGCGGGCGGTCGAACACCGGCTTCATCGTCGGCAAGTCCGGCGTTGTCGTCGTCGACGCGCAGATGACGCAGGACGCGGTCGGCAAGGAGATGGCGCTGATCGCAACGACGACACCGCTGCCGGTCAATCAGATCATCGTCAGCCATGCCGACCCCGACCACGTCGGCGGCCTGCCCTACTATCCAGCCGGGACGCCGATTCTTGTCCAGGAGAACTGCAAGAGCGAGATCATGGCCTCGGCGGTCGACCCCAAGGGTGCCCCGTTCAACATTGCCTACAAGAAGCTGGTCAACCTGCCCTTCCGCACGACGGGCATGGGCGAGGCGACCACGGTCGACGGCGTGCCGCTGCGCGTCATGTATGTCGCGCCGGCGCATACCAGCGGCGACCTCGTCGTCTACCTGCCGGCGGCAAAGGTCGTCTTCGGCGGCGACGTCGTCCTGACCAACACCGGCAAGTATCCGGTCATCCACTACGGCGGGTCGTCGCTCGGCTGGATCGCGACGATGAAGGCGATCCTCGCCCTCGACGCCGACACCTACGTTCCCGGTCATGGCCCGATCGTGCCCAAAGCCCAGCTCGCCGAGATGGTCCGCGGCGTCGAGGAGCGGCGGGCGGCGGTCAGGGCGATGGTCGACGCCGGCAAGTCGCGCGCCGAGGTCGAGGCGGCGCTGCCCGAGCCCGGGGCCAGCCCGATGTTCCTCAACTTCACCCAGATGGTCTACAAGGAACTGACCGAAGGCTATCCCCCGGCCAGCCCGCCGTGGACCAACCTGATCAAGCCGCTCGACTGACCGCGCCCGCCGACCGCATCCGAGGAGAATACGCTGTGAGCCAGACCCGCGTCGCCCTGCTGATCGCCGCCGCCATCGCCGTGCCGGCCGTGGCGCAGATGCCGTCCCCCGGCGCGGCCGACCTGTCGCGCGTCGCCGCCGGCACCTATGCCGCCGACCCGCGCCACACGCAGGTCGCGTGGACGATCAACCACCTCGGCTTCACCGAGTACGATGGCGTGTTCGGCGACGCGACGGGGACGATGACGCTCGACCCGGCACGGCCCGGTGCGACGACAGTGTCGGTAGAGGTTCCCGTCAGCGGCCTCCACACCACGGTCGCCGCGCTTGACGAGCACCTGAAGAAGCCCGATTTCTTCGACATCGCCAAATACCCGACGGTTGCCTTCAAGTCGACCGGCGTCACGGTCAGCGGCTCGACCGCGAGCATCGTGGGCAACCTCACTCTGCACGGCGTGACCAAGCCGGTGACGCTCACCGCGCGCTTCGTGGGCGCGGGGACCAACCCCCTGTCGAAGAAGGCGACGGTCGGCTTCGCCGCGACGACGACGATCAAGCGGTCGGACTTCGGCATGACGACGCTGCTGCCCGCGCTCGGCGATACGGTCGACCTGCGCATCAACGCGGCGTTCGAGCGCGCCGGCTAGCGCGTGCTCCACGACCCGACGACGCCGACGCCGCGCGCGCGCTATTCGGCGGTGGCGATCGTCCTGCACTGGATGATCGCGGCGCTGCTGTTCGGCGAGGTCGCGCTCGGGCTGAGGATGGAGGGGCTGCGCGGGCCGGCGCGCTTCGCGTTGTTTCAGGTCCACAAGTCAGTCGGCATCACTATCCTGCTGCTGGTCGCGCTGCGCCTCGTCTGGCGCCTGCTGCGTACGCCGCCGCCAGTCGGCGCGCGCGGGTGGGAGCGCGCTCTCGCCCATGGTGTCCACGCGCTGTTCTACCTTCTACTCTTCGCCCTGCCGCTTAGCGGGTGGACGATCGTCTCCACCAGCCGCATCGTCGTGCCGACTTTGCTCTACGGCGTCGTGCCGCTGCCCCATCTGCCCGGCCTCGCCGATTTGCCGGCGGCGGCCAAGGCGGCGTGGAACGGCGTGGCGCGTTCCGCCCACGTCAATTTCGTCCTCGTCCTTTACGCGGCCTTCGCCCTTCACCTCGCCGGGGCGATGAAGCACCAGTGGTTCGACCGCGACGGCGACCTCGCCCGGATGGCCCCCGGCGTGCGGCCGGGCCGCGTCGCCGACCCGCGGCTGCTGCTCGTCGCGCTGGCCGCGCTTGGACTGATCAGCGTCGCGACATGGGTCCCGGTGACCATCCGCTCTGCGCCGACGGCTGCGCGACCGGCGATGTCGCCTGCCGTCCCGCCCGTACCCGTGGCTGCGGCGGCCGCGCCGGCTTTACCGTCGGCGGCCGCACCGGCGTCGGCTACGGCCACGCCGCCGCTCGCCGAAGCAGGGCCTGCCGCCGCGACCGCTCCTTCGACCGTTCCGACCTGGGCGATCCAGCCGGGGTCGACGCTCCGCTGGCGGACGACATGGTCGGGACAGACGGTCGACGGCGGCTTCGGCACGTTCGACGGCACGATCGCCTTCGATGCCGCCGCGCTCGACCGGTCACGTGTCGCCATCACCGTCGACACGGCGTCGGTGACCAGCGGCGATGCCCAGCGCGACGATACGCTGAAGAGCGCCGACTGGTTCGCCGCCGACCGCAGCCCGACCGCGACCTACACCGCGACCCGCTTCCGCCGCACCGGCCCCGACCGCTTTGTCGCCGCCGGGACGCTGCATTTGAAGGGCGTCAGCCTGCCGGTCCCGGTTGCCTTCACCCTGACCGTCGCCGGCGACACTGCGACGATGCGCGGCACGGCCAGCGTCGACCGCACAGCGTTCAGAATCGGCGAGGGCGAGTTCGCCGCGACGACCGACATCCCCGCCGCGGTCGCGCTCGACATCGCGCTCACGGCCCGCCGACGATGACGCATCGCCGCAACCATCACCACAGCATCATCCGCGCCGGCGAGCGCGGCGACGGAGGACGCAATGACCAACGACACCGGGCCCGGACAGCAGCCGAGTTCGGCGCTAAAGATCAGCGAGACGATCCTCAAGACCGGTCAGCTCGACGCGATGAAGGCGTGGTATACGACCATCCTCGGCGTCGGGCCGTTCTTCGAGCACGCGCCGGCGGCGGGAAACGCGGTCGGCGACTATGGCGGCCAGACGCGCGCGTCGGACCTGCGCATGTGCTTCTTCCGCTTGAGCCTCGACTATCCCTACGTCCAGTCGATCGGGCTGTTCGAGGAACCGGGAACGGGGCCGGCGGCGAAGGGAGCGGCCGGCCTCCACCACATGCAGCTGATGGCGGCCGATCTCGACACCCTGTGCGCCAAGTACGTGGAGCTGCGCGACGGGGGTATGCGGCCGCATCGCAGCACCGACCACGGCCCGTTCACTAGCTTCTACTACCGCGACCCCGACGGGAACAACGTCGAGATCACCGCCCAGAACTTCCCGTCGATGGCGGCGATGGCCGAATTCATGGCGTCGGACGAGTTCAGGGCCAACCCGTCGGGCGAGGAGATCGATGCCGAGGCCTATGTCGCCGAGCGGCGGGCGCTGGCGGCGTGACGGCGGCCCCATTCCGCGCCACCACCCGGGGCGCGCTCGACGCACCCAACTATCCCCTCGGCGCGTGGTGGGTTGCAGCGACGGCGGCCGAGATCGGCGACGCGCCGGTCCAGCGCTGGCTGCTCGGCCTGCCGGTGGTGCTCTATCGCGGTGCCGACGGCCGGGTCGTCGCGCTTGATGACCGCTGCCCGCCACCGCTGGGCCCCGCTGTCGCTCGGCCGCGTCCATGGTGACGACATCGCCTGCGCCTATCACGGCTTCCGCTTCGGGCCCGACGGCCGCTGCACCCACGTCCCGACCCAGGCGACGTCCCCGGCGTGACCCGGGTGCGCAGCTATCCAGTGGCGGAGGCGGCGCCGTTCGTCTGGGTGTGGACCGGCGATCCTGCCGCCGCAACGCCGCCGCCAGCGCCGCGGAACTGGGCCGTCTATCCGGCGCCCGTCACCGCCGCCGGCGCGATGGAGGTCGCCTGCAACTACCTCGCGCTCAAGGAGAACTTCCTCGATCTCAGCCACTTCGCCTACGTCCATGCCGCGACGCTGGCCGTGACCGACTGGGACCGGCCGCCGACGGTCGAGAAGACGCCCCACGCGGTCTCCTATCACCAGGTCTACGAGGCCAGTCCGCTGCCGGCGCACTACGGCGTGCCGACCGGGATCGGCTGCGAGCGAGCGGTCGACCGCCACGCTTGGGGCAGCTACGTCGGGCCGGGGCTCCAGCTGCCGGGGTCGACATCGCTGACGGCGACCGCCGCTTCGCGCTGCGCATCGCCCATGCGACGACGCCGGTCGATCCGGCTCGGACGCTCTACTGGTGGTTCTTCTCGCAGGACTATGGCCACGGCGAGGGAGCAGTCGCGGCACTGACCGAGCGGATCACCGCCGCCTTCGTCGACGACAAGACGATCCTTGAAGCGAGCGAGGCGATGGTCTGTCGCGACCCGCGCGGGCGGGACTATCTCGACGTCTCGGTCGCCTGCGACCACGCCGGTGTCGAGGCGCGCCGCCGAGTGGCTAGGCTGGCTGCCGCCGAAGCCGCTTAGGGCCGTACGCGATGTCTGCGTAGGAAAAGCTGTAGGACTGGCCGTCCATCTTGACATTTTGAACCATATGAGTTATGAAGCCGGAGATGACGACGGCCGTACCCCGCACCCGCAATCGCCCCTCGGGCTGGACGCCGGCGCGGCAGGCGGCGTTCCTCGCCGTGCTCGCCGAACTGGGCAGCGCCGAGCGCGCGGCGGTCGCCGTCCGGCTGTCGACATCAAGCGCGTACCGTCTGCGCAAGCAGGCGCGGGGCGCGGCCTTCGCCGCCGCATGGGACGCCGCGCTCGATGGACGCAAGGCGCGGACGCTCGACGCGCTGTTCGAGCGGATCGACGGCAAGCGCGAGCCGGCCTATTACCGTGGCCGCGTCATCGGCGAGCGCGTCGTCGCCAGCGACCGGGTGCTCGAGCGGATTGTGGCGCGGCTGCCGTCGACCTCGTCCGAAGAACGCGATGCCAGGTTCCTCGCCGCGCTGGCCAGGCTGGACGGCGATAAGTTTAACGGATCAGCCGAAAACGCAACATTCGTGAACTTAAGCGGCCGCGGTGCCGAAGCCGGCGTCGATCGGGTGGCCGTCGGCACCGGCCAGCCACTCCGCGCCGCGGACGTAGAGCGCGTCGAGCTCGGGACCGATGCGGCCGGGCATATCCGTCTTGACCGTCATGCCGGCCTCGGTCTGGAGGTAGGCCAGGTGGCGGAAGCCGTCGGGAAAGGCGGCAAGCTTCGCCCGGTCGACGGTAACTACCTCGCCCGACACGACCGGATCCCAGCGGTCGCGCTCGTAGATCGGCTGCCTCAGCACGATGCCCCAGCGTCCGCCGCGGCGCGCGAAGAAGTCGTAGAAGCGGCCGATGCAGACCACGTCGACCAGGACGCCATGAACCGGCGCGCGCTGGCTGATCGTCATCTTGGTCTGGGCGATGGCGCGGTCGGGGTGACTGCCCAGGTTGATCGCGCTGCCGCCGAGGAAATGCTGGGCGAAGATACCGCGTTCCCAATTGGCTTTCGATCCGGCGACGAACTCGGCCGCCGACGACTGCTTCCACGTCGCCGACATCACTCCGTCAGCGTGGAACAGCGGCAGCAGCTCGTCCCACTGGGCGCTGTCGCGGCGGACGACCCATGCATCGACGATGTCGCGGATCGCCGCCTTGTCGGCGGCCTGTCTGTCGGCCATCGTCTCGGTCATCCCGCGCCCTCCGTGTCGGTCGGCGCGGCGAATAGCAACTATGGTCTGGCCGGGCAAATCGTATATGATCGACGCGATGATCGCTTGGGGACGACGATGACCGGCCTGCCGCGCCTGATCGCCACC
>CAXTQJ010000081.1:5588-10350 GCA_964246245.1 uncultured Sphingomonadaceae bacterium | reverse complement strand
TCACCAACGTCGGCGACGGTGCCGCCGCCGACGTTGGTGATGCGGACGGTGCCCGGCGCGCCGCCGGCGAGGGTGATCGTGTTGCTCCGCCCGCCGGCCGCGGTCGGATCGTACTGGACGGTGTTGAGCCCGCCGCCGGTCAGGCCGTTGATCTGCGCGACCGTGACGGCGTCGTTGCCCGCCACGCCAGCGTTGAGCCCGGTCAGGGTGCGGTTGCCGCCCGTCCCGGCGATCGTCACGCTGTTACCCCCGGTCGCCGCGCCGACGGTGATCTGGCCGTTGCCCGGTGCGCCGCCGGTCTGCTGGACGAGCCCGGCGGTGCCGTTGTTGAGGTTGGTGATCGCCGTGGTGTTGCCGGCGATGTTGGTCGTGTTGGTCGCGGTCTGGGCGTTGCTCGCGGCGAGTTGGCTGCCGTTGATCGCGTCGGTCGAGGTCGGTGTGACCGCACCGGCGGCGACGTTGTGGACCGCGACCGCCGTTCCCGGCGTCGTGCCGACCAGCGTCGTGCTGTTCGACACGACCCCCGGCGTCGGCGTGGTCGGCGCGGCGGGGTCCGAGTATTGCAGCGGTCCGGCCGCCGACGACGCGGCGATCAGGCCGTTGACCTGGCCGAGGTCGGCCGCGTCGGTCGCGGCGATACCGGGGGCGACGTTCGACAGGGTCTGCGCCGCGCCCGGAGCAGCCGCTGTCCCGCCGGGGGCGACGAGGGTCAGGTTGTTCGCCGTCGCTGTCCGCTGAACGGTTCCCGCCGCGCCCGTGTTGAGGTTGGTGATCGCGGTGGTATTGCCGGCGACGGTCGTGTTGGTCGCCGCGAGCTGATCGCCGTTGACCGCGTCGGTCGATCCCGCCGCGACCGTTCCCGGCGCGACGTTGGTGACCGTCACCGGCCCGGCGGCACCGCCGGCCAAAGTGACGCGATTGGTCCGCACGCCGCCGGCGGTATCGTACTGGACGGCGTTCGCAGTCGCGGTGCCGATCGCGCCGGTCAGCTGGCCGACGTTGGCGGCGTCGGTCGGCGCGACGCCGGCCGCGACCCCGGAGAGGGGGCGGTTGCCGCCCGTCCCGGCGAGGGTGACGCTGTTACCCCCGGGCGCCGCGCCGACGGTGATCGCGCCCGACCCCGGCGAGCCGCCGGTCTGCTGGACGAGGCCGACGGTCCCGTTGTTGATACCATTGGTCAGGTTGCTGATCGTGGTGGTGTTGGTCGTGACGTTGGCGTTGGTCGCGGCGAGCTGGCCGCCATTGACCGCGTCGGTCGACCCGGCCGCGACATTGCCGGGCGCAACGTTGGTCAGGGTCTGCGCCGCCCCCGGTGCGGCCCCGGTGCCGCCGGTCGCGGTCAGCGCGAGGCCGTTGGCCGCGCCGGTCCGCTGAACGGTGCCGGCCCCGCCATTGGTGATGTTGGTGATCGCGGTGGTGTTGGTCGTGGTCGCCGCCGTGTTGGCGTCGACGGCCAGATTGGTCGCGAACAGTTGGCTGCCGTTGACCGCGTCGGTCGACGCAGCGTTGAGTTGGCCGGCGGCGACGTTGGCGATCTGACGCTCCGCTCCCGCTGCGCCGACTGAGACGACGCTTGCCGGGGTCGCGCCGGCGAAGGTGTACGCCGTGCCGCCGATCGTCGCCCCGGCCGTCGGCGTCGCGGCCTTGTCGACCGAGTTCGAGCCGCTGGCGACGCCGCCCGCGACGTTGGCCTTGGCGTTGGTGCCAAGCGCGGTCGCGTTGGTTGCCGCCGCTGCCGTCGCCGCGCCGTTGCCGAGCGCGATCGAATTGATCTCGCCCGCTGCCGCGACGGTCCCGCCGCCGAGCCCGGTGATCCGGTTGCCGCCCAGCGACAGACCGGCCGGAGTGTTGAGCTGGAGCGAATCGGTCGTCGTGTTGCACGTGTCGGCCGGGCCGAAGACCGTGCCGTCGTTCTTGAGCACCGCCAGGCTGATCGGCGCTCCCGCCGCGGCGTTGGTCAACAGCCCGCCCGGACCGGTCAGCGCGATGCTGAGCGGCGTCGGCAAGCCGGGGAGGCCGGCGAGCGGCGGCAGGCCGAGAATGCCGTTGACGTCGGTCTGGATCGGATTGACGATTCCGGTGAGCACCGGCTGAAGCAGGCCGGTCACGACCGACGGCGGCAGGGCGACGCCCGAGCATGCGCTGACCAGCGCCGCCTGCCCGGGCGTAGCGAGCAGCAGCGCCGCAAGCGTGACGCTGGCGGCACCAACTCCACCGCTTCGTGTGGCGCGTACCTTGATGGTTATCGACCGGCTGGACATGGCTAACTCCCCACTTGCGCCCGTGCGCTCCCAGCCCCGAAAGGGGCCGTTAAAACAACTGATTACAGATTGGTTTCAAGAGAATTAATAGGAATGTTTCGCACCCTTATTGCTTTAATAATCTGATGCGACACCATGTCGTTGAAACTTTATGGACAGCCACGCGTTAATGGCAATTTTTGTAGCCTAGTGGTAATTAATCTTAATCGAGTGATACTATTAACCCCGTATCGCGACTCGGAGTTTCATAACTTGTAAAACTACCAATCGAGAACCTTAATCGTGGCATGGCGTACGCCAGCCTTCCAATCACGAAAGCGTAGACGTAATAATTACGTTGTTGCATGAAAGGCACACTGTTCGGCTCGTCGACCCCTGAATACGATCTCGCGATATGTGGCTTGGCAAACGATAGCGCGATCGATAGCGCAGGCGATGATATATCGTTGTCGAGGAGTCGCGCCGTGCCCGAAAAATTGTTGCGGTCGAGCTTGGCGTTGATCCTATTCGTGCCATCGGTCGCGCGCTCGCAGGCGACGACCGACAGCCGTCCGGTTGACGAGATCGTCGTCACCGCGCGGCGTCTCGACGCGGCGCGCGACGCGATCCTCCCGAGTCTCGGTGCGAGCCGCTATACATTCGACCGCGCGGCGATCGTGACGCAGCCGCAGGGTCAGGACCGCAGCCTGACTAACCTGCTCCTTCAGGCTCCCGGCGTCGCGCAGGACAGCTATGGCCAGATTCACGTGCGTAACGAGCACGCCGATCTCCAGTACCGGATCAACGGCGTTATCGTGCCCGAGTCGATTACCGGCTTCGGCCAAACCATCGACGTCCGGCTCGCCGATCAGGTCTCGCTCCTCACCGGCACTTTGCCGGCGCAGTACGGCTATCGCACCTCGGGCGTCGTCAACATCTCGACCCAGACCGGCGCGTTTAAGGATGGCGGCGAGGTCGCGCTCTACGGCGGCGAGCGCAGCACGATCGAGCCGAGCGCGCAGATCAAGGGGTCGAACGGCGGATTCAACTACTATGCCAGCGGCAGCTATCTGCGGAACGATCTCGGCATCGAGAACCCGGCGTCGACCCGCGACGCGATCCACGACCGCACCGACCAGTTCAAGGGCTTCGTCTACGCGAGCGAGATACTGTCCGACACGAGCCGGATCAGCGTCTTCGGCGGCGCGTCGACCGGACGCTTCCAGATCCCCAACAACCCGGGTCAGGACCCGGCGTTCACCGTCAACGGCGTCTCGACCTTCGATTCGGCGCGGCTCGATCAGAACCAGCACGAATATACGTATTACGGGGTGCTGGCGTACCAGTATTCGGACGGGCCGCTGTCGCTCCAGGTCGCACCATTCATCCGCTATTCGCGGACGACCTTTACCCCCGATCCGACCGGCGGCGACATCATCTTCAACGGCTTCTCCGACCGGTCGCGGCTATCGAGCTTGGCCTACGGCGTCCAGGCGGACGCGTCGTTGAAGTTATCCGACCGTCACACGCTCCGCGGCGGCGTCTTCTTCCAGAACGAGCGGACCCGGTCGCACGACACGTCGCTGACGCTCGCGACCGACGCCGACGGTCCGACGACCGACGTTCCCGCCGCGACGACGGTGGTGGCCAACAAGACCGGCCAGCTCTACGGCGTCTACCTCCAGGACGAATGGACGATCACGCCCGAACTGACGGTCAACTTCGGCGCGCGCTTCGACGCGGTCGATGCCTATACCGTCGAAAACCAGCTCAGCCCACGGGTCAACGTCGTCTACGCGCCGACGAAGAACACGACCTTCCACGCCGGCTATGCGCGCGACTTCACCCCGCCGCCGCAAGAGCTGGTCGGCACGACAACGCTGGCCCAGTTCGCCGACACGACCAAGGCACCCGATCCCGTCGCCGCCGCCCAGACCGGTCCGGTCAAGGCCGAGCGCGAGCATTACTTCGACGCCGGCGTCCTCCAGACGTTGCTGCCCGGGCTCACGATCGGCCTCGACGGCTATTACAAGATCAAGAAGAACCTCCTCGACGAAGGTCAGTTCGGCGAGGCGGTCATTCTTGCCCCGTTCAACTACGAACGCGGCTATGCGTGGGGTATCGAGGTATCGACGGCGTACCGGAAGGGACCGCTGCAGGTCTACGGCAACGCCACCCACGGCCGCGAGAAGGGCAAGAACATTATTTCGAGCCAGTTCTTCTTCGGGTCTGATGAGCTCGACTACATCTACACCCACTACATCTTTACCGATCATTCGCAGAACTGGACGGCATCGGGCGGGGCGAGCTATGCCTTCGACGACGGCGTCGGCAAGCTGACGCCGAGCTTCGACGCGATCTACGGTGACGGGCTGCGCGCCGACGACGCCGTCGACGACGTCCCCAACGGGGCCAAGCTGCCGCCGTACGTCGCCGTCAACTTCGGCGTGGCGCAGACGTTCGACGGCCCCGGCGTCCTCAAGGGCGTGACCGTCCGCCTCGACATCGTCAACGCGTTGGAC
>CAXTQJ010000081.1:5169-5578 GCA_964246245.1 uncultured Sphingomonadaceae bacterium | reverse complement strand
CGCGACGGAACCGGTGTCGGCGTCGGCGCGCCGCAGTTCGGCCAGCGGCGCGCCTTTTTCGGCGGGATCAGCAAGGCCTTCTAGGCGATCCGTCCACCCTCGATCCGCAGCGTCCGCGCCGCCAGCCGCGCGGCCTCGGCCGCGTCGTGAGTGACGTAGATCACGGGCACGGCGAGGTCGGCGAACAGCGCGGCAAAGGCATCGATCAGCGCCGCGCGGGTATCGGTGTCGAGCCCGGTCAAAGGCTCGTCCATCAACAGCAGCTTCGGCTGGCCGAGAAGGGCACGGGCGATGCCGGCGCGGCTCGCCTCGCCCCCCGAAAGCGTCGCCGGCCGGCGACCGAGGAGGGTGGCAATGCCGGTCCGCGCGCCGATGTCGGCGCGGTCGAACGGCCCGGGGGGCGCGCGCC
>CAXTQJ010000081.1:3102-5119 GCA_964246245.1 uncultured Sphingomonadaceae bacterium | reverse complement strand
GTAGGCGTAGCGCCCCAGTTCGCGATCAAGCAGCGCATCCTGCCACGTCTCGCCGCCGACGCGGACGACGCCGGCGTGGCGGTCGAGCCCGGCGAGAGCGCGGAGGACGCTCGTCTTGCCCGAGCCCGACGCGCCGAGGAGCACGGTCACCCCGGCGGACGGTATGGCAAAAGCGATGTCGAGCGCGAAGTCGCCGCGCGGTCCCGCCAGCACGACCTCGATCACCGACCGGTCCCGACGCCGCCGACGCGCCGCTCGACGAGCAACAGCGCGAACAGGCTGACGAAGGCGAAGGCGGTCATCGCCGCCGCGACACGGTGCGCCGCGCCGAACTGGAGGCTTTCGACGAGGTTGTAGATCCGCGTCGACAGCACCTCGGTCCGACCGGGGATGGCGCCGCCGATCATCAGGACGACGCCGAACTCGCCGACGGTATGGGCGAAGACCAGGATCGCCGCCGAGACGAAGCCGCGCCGGGCAAGCGGCACCGCGACGGTCAGGAAGCGGTCGAGCGGCCCGGCGCCCATCGTCGCCGCAAGTTCCAGCGGCCGGTCGCCGACACCTTCGAACGCGGTGCGCAGCGGCTGGACGGCGAACGGTAGCGAATAGAACAGGCTGCCGATGACCAGCCCGGTGAAGGTGAAGGCTAGGCTGCGGACGCCGAACGGATGAAGCAGCGCCATCAGCGGCGACGCCGGCCCGAGCGCGATCAGCAGGTAGAAGCCGATCACCGTCGGCGGCAGGACGAGCGGCAATGCCGACAGCGCCGCGGCGATCTCCTTCCACCAGCGCGTCGACCGAGCCAGCCACCACGCGAGCGGCGTCGCCAAGAGCAGCAGCAGCAGGGTCGTCGTCGCCGCCAGCTCGACCGTCGTCAGGATGACGAGGCCCACCGCCGGGCTCCGGCGGCGCGCCTAGCGGACCTCGTAGCCGTAGCGCTTGATGATCGCGACCGCCTCGGGGCCGCGAAGGAACTTCATGAACGCCGTCGCCGCGGGATTGCTGGCCCCGGTCGACAGCAGCACCGCCTGCTGGTCGATCGGCTGGTGGTCGGCTTCGGGGACCAGCCAGCGCGACCCGCCGGGAACGTTGATCACCTGGCTTTGCGCGACGAAGCCCAGTTCCGCCACTCCGGTCGCGACGAACTGGTACGCCTGGGTGATCGACGTCCCCTTGACGATCTTCGCCTCGACGTCGCGGTAGAGCTTCAGCTTCTGCAGCGTCTCGACCGCCGCCTGGCCGTACGGCGCGGCGGCCGGATCGGCGATCGACAGGTGGGCGAAGCCGCCCTTGGCCAGCACCGCGCCGTGGTCGTCGACCAGTCCCGGCGTCGTCGAATACAGCACGAGCCGCCCAACCGCGTAGGTGAAGCGGCTGTTCGGCACGCCCAACCCGTCCTGCTCGGCCTTCTTCGGCCGGTCGGCGTCGGCCGAGAGGAACACCTCGAACGGCGCGCCGTGCGCCATCTGGGTGTAGAACGCCCCCGACGACCCGAAGCTGAGAACCGCGGTGTTTCCCGTCGCCTTGGCGAACGCGGCGGCGATGTCCTTCGCTGGCTCCGTGAAGTTGGCGGCGACGGCGACCTGGGTCTCGGCGGCCGCGACGGGGGCGGCAATCAGCAGCGCGAGCGCAAGGCGGACGAGCATGACGGGCTCCCTGAACGAGGCGCTGCGACGGCAGCGACGACCTTGTAGTGCGGCTTGGCACCACCGCCAACCGGCGACGTGCGCCGGCGTGGCCCCGCCCGCGGTGCGTCGGTCGAAACCAGCCGTAATCCTGCGCATTTATCGTGCCGTGTGGATGGCCCGCCAGCACTGCCCGCTTGTCCCGACCGGAGCCGGCTCGCGCCGCGCGGTCGGCGTCGCGCTTACCGCGCGCGACCCCGCGGCGCTGATCGAAGCCATCGCGCCGCTCGCCACCGCCTTCGCCTTCGACATGGCCGAGCGGGGCGGCAAGGCCACGGCGGCCGATCGCGACGCGGCCACGACGCTCAGCTTCGCCGCCGCCGATCTTGCTT
>CAXTQJ010000081.1:2598-3092 GCA_964246245.1 uncultured Sphingomonadaceae bacterium | reverse complement strand
GCGAAGCCTGCCTGCACGGCCTCGATGCCGCCGCCGCGGTGGCCGATGCCGACGTGACGGTCCTCGTCTTCGTCAACAACAGCCGCGACGCGACCGCACGCCGCGCCCGGGCGTTTGCGCCGCGCATGTGCCGGGTCGTCGTCGCCGAGGCGGTCCTGCCGATCGCGTCGAGCCACGCCGGCGGCGCGCGCCGGGCCGCGCTCGACGCGCTCGTCGACCTGCTGCGAGCCGACGGCGTCCTGATGACGACCGACGCCGACAGCGTCGTCGCCCGCGACTGGATCGCCGCCAACCTCGGCGAAATTCGCGCCGGGGCCGACGCTGTCGCCGGCATCGTCACCTTCGACGACGCCGCGTTCGCCGCGCTGCCGGCGCTGCCCGGCCGGGCGCTCGAATGGCGGCTCGCCGACCTCCACGCGCGTTTGGCCGCCCTGATCGCCCGTTCGGCGCCCCATCCGTGGCCGCACCCCAGTTGGGCGTGGGGGGCGAGCCGC
>CAXTQJ010000081.1:789-2588 GCA_964246245.1 uncultured Sphingomonadaceae bacterium | reverse complement strand
CCGCCGAGGCAACGGCCGTTCGCAAGGCGGTCGCCGGTTTGCCGGTGGTGCCGCTCGCTGAGGACCGCGCGCTCGCGGCGGCGGTCGAGCGCGCCGACTTGCGCCTGCGCCGGAGCTACGCGCCGGTCGTCTACACCTCGCCGCGCCGGGCCGGACGCGCCCCGGGAGGGTTTGCCGACCTGATCCGCGGCTTCGTTGTCGACGACGACGCGCTGTGCGACGCCGCGATCGAACCGACTCGCGACCTCGTCCGCCGGCTGCACTGGCGGTCGCGGCTCCGCGCCGCTTTCGCCCGCGGCGGGACGGCGGCGGCGAGCGTTGAAGGTCGGCCGCTGGGCATCGGTCCGGTAGCGGCGGCGGGCTTTGGCGATTTCTGGCATGTCGTCGAGACGACGGCGGCGACGCTGCACCGGACGCGGCTCGCGCCGGCGCGGCTGGCAGGCGAAATCGCGCTGGCCGAGCGCGTCGTTAGTCGGCTCGCAGCACGTCGAGGCGATAATCCGCCGTCCGCGCTCGCTGCGTAACCGCCGCCCACGGGGCGGCCGCCTCGAACGCGGCGACGGCATCGTCGCCGGTCAGGGGATAGTCGGGCGTCGGGCCGAGCCAGTGAACTAGGACGATGTCTGCATCAGGCCGCGCTAGCGCGCGCACTCGCTCGCCGACGCGGACGAGTGTCGGTGCGTCGAAATAATAGAGCACCTCCGACAGGACGACGAGATCGAACGTCCCGCTGGGAGTTTCGGCGGGCAAATCGACTCGCGCGAAGCGGACGCCCGGCAGCCCGGCGCAGCGTTGCTCGGCGGCGGCGATCGCGGCGGCGGCGACGTCGATGCCCAACACCATGTTACATCTTGTCGACAGTCGCGCGGTCAGCTCGCCGATCGAGCAGCCGACCTCGATCGCATCGGCGTAGCGTGGACGCGGCAGCGCGGTGAGCGTCGCGGCATATTTCGCCGCCTCGTAGGCGCTCGTCGTGAAGCGCCACGGGTCAGGGTCGGCGGCGTAGAGCGCGTCGAAATAGCCGGGATCCTGCGCCTTCGCCATCACTTGAAGCTGCCGCCGTGCGTGACCAGCCATCCCGCGGCGTGGTCGCGAGACGCGTCGAGGAACGGCTGACGTAAGTAGGTCTCGAGGTCGCGGCAGACGCGGTCGAGCGGGTCGGGGGCCAGGAAGGTCGACAGGCCGACGTTGCGCCGGGTCGCCTCGCTGCAGCCGAGCGCCAGCTCCTCGAAGCCGCCGCGGGCGAGGTCGACGTAGGCGTCGATCGCCGCCGGGTCGCCACCCGCTTCGACGCGGCGCGCGGCTTCGGCGACCGACAGCCGCGCGTACTCATGAGCGGCCGCGGCGCGGGCGAAGCGCGCCCGAATCACGGGATCGCCGTCGCGGCCGGTGGCGCGGAGGCGCTCGGCGTGATGCGCCATGATCCGGTCGAGGCCGCCGAGCTGTACGGCAAGCACCCGCCACGCGCCGCCCGAGAACAGTGGTGAGCGGTAGTAATCGCCCGGCTCGCCGATCGTCGCGGCGTCGGGGACAAACACGTTCGCGAAGGTCACCGTGCCGGTCGCCGTCCCGCGCATCCCGCTCGCGCGCCAGACCGACAGATCGACGGTCACGCCCACGGCGGTCAGGTCGGGCAGCATCATTACCGGCCCGTCGCCGCCCTCGGGCGGGGTGAGCCGTCCGCCGCGGGCGGTGATCGCGCCGCACTGCACGCAGTTGGTGTAGTTGATCGTCACGTCGACGTTACCCTCGTCGGGCGCGTCGTCGGGGATCTCGTAGACGCCCGCGGGACACATCCC
>CAXTQJ010000081.1:0-779 GCA_964246245.1 uncultured Sphingomonadaceae bacterium | reverse complement strand
CCCGCGCCCGAGAATTGGAGCTTGCTGCCATCGACGAGCCCGCCGCCGTCGCCGCGGCGGCCGACGAGCCCGAGGGGACGCTCGGCGTTCCATACCCCCGACGGCCGCCCCGCTGCGGCTTCGCTCGCGAGGAGTGCAACCGCCGGTGCGGTGCCATAATGCCGCGCGAGCGCGACGGCGTTGACATGGCCTTCGTAGAGGCGACCGACGGTCAGGCTGGCCGCGCCGATTGTCCTTAGCACCGCGCAGAGCTCTGCTGTCGAGGTGAAGCCGGCAAACGGCGCGGCGAGCAGGCCGACCTCGGTCAGGGCGGCGATGTCGAGCCTCGGGTAGTTCCCGGCCGCGTCGACCGCTTCGGCGCGCGCAAAGATCGCCGGGGCAATCACCCCAGCCGCGGTGGTGGCGTTGGACATCGCGGGAATGCAATCGGCGGGAACGCAATCGGCAGGGCGGACATTGCGCATAGGTGCCCAACCGCCGCCCCGACGCGACGTTCCGCGGCCACGTCGCGCCCGCGTTGCGCGGCCGTATCGTCGTCGTCGCGCCGCATCCCGACGACGAGACGCTCGGCTGCGGGTCGCTGATCGCGACCGGCGGCGACCTCGCTGTCGTCGTTCTGACCGACGGGACGGCGTCGCATCCGAACTCGCGCCGCTGGCCGCCGGCCGCCCTGGCCCGGCTGCGCCGCGGCGAGCTGCGCCGCGCGTTGGCGCGCCTTGGCGCAGGGCGGGTGCCGGTCCGCTGCCTCGGCTGGCGCGACGGCGACCTCGCCGCAGGCG
>CAXTQJ010000080.1:7860-10429 GCA_964246245.1 uncultured Sphingomonadaceae bacterium | reverse complement strand
CCCCCAGCCCCTCCCAGAAGTGGGAGGGGAGTCACCGGAGACCCGCCATGGGGATGTTCCTCAAGGACCCGGCCGCGCGGCTCGACTATGCCGTCGACTGGTCGACCAACTATCTCGGCTCGGCGACGATCGCCGGGAGCGACTGGGACGTCGAGCCCCCCGGTGCGACGGTGGCGACGACCGTCCTCAGCGCCAACCGCACCGGCGCCACGATCGAGGGCGGCGTTCCCGGCGAAATCTACCGGATCGTCAACCGCATCACGCTGAGCGACGGCCGCCGCGACGACCGCAGCCTCGTCATTCGCGTCGAGGCGCGGTGATGAGCGGCGACCTGCTCCCGCCGGCCGTCGTCCCCGTCGCACTCGACGAGGTGAAGGCGTTCCTTCGCGTCGCCGACACGAACGAGGATGCGCTGATCGCCGGCTTCATCCGCGCCGCGACGGGGCTCGCCGAGGCATTCACCGGCCAGCGGCTGATCGCCCGCGACGTCGTCGACGCCGTCCTGCCGATCGCGACGTGGCAACGCCTCGCCGCCGCGCCGGTCGTCAGCATCACCGGCATCGCCGCCGGCGGCGACGCGCTGGCCGCGACGACGTACGAGACCGACATCGATCTCACCGGCAACGGCTGGATCCGGCTCGCCGCGCCCGACCCGACGACACGACCGCAGGTCACGTATCGCGCCGGCCTCGCCGCCGACTGGAACGGCGTTCCCGAGCCGCTGCGCCAGGGCATCGTCCGGCTGGTGTCGCACTTCCACGCGAACCGCGACGCCCCCGACGCCGGCGGTCCGCCCGCCGCCGTCGCCGCGCTGTGGCGACCGTGGCGTCGCCTGCGCCTCGGCGGGGAGGTGGCGCATGGCTGAATTCGCCGGCGACCTCCGCGAGACGGTCGTGATCGAGCAATGGACCGCTGCCGATCCCGGCGACAGTGCCGCCGGCGCTTGGATCGACGCCGGCTGCGCGTGGGCGGCGCTCGTGCCGGTCGATCCGAACCTCGTCGATGGTCTTGGCGAGCGTGGGATCGGCCGGCCGCGCTTCCGCCTGACGCTGCGCGCGCCGACCTGCGCGACGGTGACCAGCCGCTTCCGCTGGCAGCGCCGCATCCTCGCCGTCGTCCGCGCCGAACCCGATCCGCGGCTGCGCGACCGCCTGACCTTCCTCGTGGAGGACCGCACGTGACCCTGACGATCATCCTCGAGCAGCTTCGTGCGTTCGCCGAGGCGCGCGGGCAGGCCATCCTGCTCGCCCGCGCGGCGAGCGAGCTGCCCGGCATCGCCGCCACACTCGACCCCATCGGGATTCGCCTGACCGCACGGGGTCTCCGCCGTCGCGCCTTCGGCACCCGCCAGCGCCGCCGCGATCCGGCGCTGGCGCTGTTCGCGCGAGGCCCGCGATGACCAGCGCCAGCCTCGCCGTCCAGGCGATGGTCTTCGCCGTGCTGAAGACGGAACCCGATCTCGTGGTCACCGGGGTGTTCGACTGGGTCGCCCCCGACGCGACGGCGCCGTACGTTACGATCGGGGCCGACGCCGTCACCGACTGGAGCCACAAGACCGGCATCGGCCACGAGCACCGCGTCCAGGTCAGCGTCTGGGACGACCGGCCCGGCATCGCCCGGCTGAAGGCGCTTGCCGCCGCCGCCGAGACCGCCGTCCGCGGGCTCGTCGGGACCCGCGACGGCCACCGCGTCGCCGGCGTCGCCTTCGTCCGCGCGGTATTCGTCAAGGATCCGACCGGGTGGAACCAGGCGAGCCTCGATTTCCGCATCCGTACCGAGCAACTTTGAGAGGAGACGTCCTATGGCGGCCGAACGCGGCAGCGCCTTCCTGCTGAAGATCGGCGACGGCGCGACGCCGCCCGCCTTCACCACCATCGCCGGGCTGCGGACGACGCAGCTGACGATCAATTCCGACACCGTCGCCGTCACCAACAAGGGCTCGGGCGGGTGGCGCGAGCTGCTCGCCAACGCCGGCTTCCGCTCGGTGTCGCTGTCGGGCGCAGGGGTGTTCAACGGCTCGGCGGCCGAGGCGCGGGTCAAGGCCAACGCGCTGTCGGGCGCGATCGATTCCTACCAGGTCTGCTTCGAAGGAGGTGATACCATGACCGGCAAGTTCCTCGTCACCCGGCTCGACTATGCCGGCGATTTCAACAACGAACGATCGTACACTCTCGCGCTCGAGTCGTCGGGCAGCGTGGTGACGGCGTGAGAGTGCTGGTCAACGCCGTCCGCGGCGAGGCGTCGCTGATCCTTCATGGGATCGAGACCAAGTTTCGCCCGACCTTTTCGGCCCTGATCGCCGCCGAACAGGAGATTGGGCCGCTGTTCAGCCAGGTCGAAGCGGCGGCGGCGGGCAAGATCAAGTTCGGCGATATCGTCGCGTTGCTATGGCACTGCCTGGCCCCGGGCCAGCCGCCGCTGACCCGCGAGAGCTTCGCCGAGGCGGTGGTCGACGCCGGCCTGTCGGCGGTGACGCCGGCCCTGAAGACGCTGCTGACGCAGATCCTCGCGGGCCGATGATACCCGCGCCCGCTGTCGCGCCGACGTTCGCCATCGCATCGCGGACGGC
>CAXTQJ010000080.1:0-7850 GCA_964246245.1 uncultured Sphingomonadaceae bacterium | reverse complement strand
GGGGGGCGGGCTGGGGGGGTGGCGGCGAGGGGGGGCGGGGGACCCGCCGCGTTTTGGGGGGCGACCCCAGCCGAGCTGCGCGCCGCGCTCGGCCTCGACCTCGACCCAAGCGCGGCACCCGCCGCCGCCGCCGACCTCGCCCGCCTGCAGGAGGCCTTTCCCGATGGACCAGCTCGATAGCCTTGTCGTCAGCGTTCGTGCCGACACCAGCGGCTTCGCCAAGGATGTCGCCGACATCCAGAACCAGCTTCAGGGCCCGCTGGCGAGCGGCGCGGCGAAGGCCGGCAGCGCGATCGATTCCGCGCTGACCAAGGCGATCAAGAGCGGGAGCCTGGGCTTCGACGACTTGAAGAAGGTTGCGCTGTCGACGCTCGCCGAGATCGCCGCGAGCGCGGTCAAGGCCGACCTCGGCAGCCTGTTCGGCGGATCGTCGAGCGGCGGTCTGCTCGGCTCGCTCGCCGGCGCGGTGACATCGCTGTTCGGCGGTGCGCCCGGCCGCGCCACCGGCGGCCCGGTGACCGGCGGCCAGGCATACCTCGTCGGCGAGCGCGGACCCGAGCTGTTCGTGCCGACCGCCGCCGGCCGGATCGCACCGGCGGCGGGTCCGCCGAGCGGCGGGGTCAACGTCACGGTCAACGTCGCCACGCCGGCCGACGCGTCGCCCGCGTTCATGCAGCGGACCGGGGCGCAGGTCGCACGGCAGGTCCGCGCCGTCCTCGACCGAGCGAACGGCTGATGCGCCACTGGCTCGCCACGCCCGCCGACCAACCGCGCCGCGACTGGCTCAAGCGGTTCGACGCGCGCTTCTGGACGGTCGATTTCCCCCGGCCGATGATGGCCGCCGCGACGACCCCCGCGCCGAAGACGGTGCGCGTCGATCTCAGCTTCCTGCGGACGAATGACCTTGCCGGGCTGATCTGGGAGTCGGTCGACCGTTGGGACCATCCGCTTGCCGCTTATACGACCGACCGCGACTATCGCGGCTGTGTCCTCCGCTTCCGCTGGCAGGCCGAGGGCGGCGTGATGCCGCTCGACGCGGTCAACGGCCCGACCCTGACGATCGAGGGCCGCGACGCCGCCGGCTCCTTCCGCGGCTGGTACGTCCGGCTGTGGACCTACGCCGTCGGCTCGCCAACCGATGCGGTGATCACCCTCGACTTCGAAACCTTGGCGGCGGGCTTCGCCGCCGGCGGCGAGCCGGTCTACGCCGCCGACATCGACCGGATGTTCATCTCGCTCGTGCCGACCGGCTATACCGGGACCGAGGCCCCGCTGCCGGCGGCGATCGACGCGGCGGTAACGCTGTCCGACCTCGCCTGCGACGGGCCGCGCTCGACGCTGGCGATCGGCGACACCGCCGTCCCGCCACACCCGCTGCGGATCGCGACCGGGTACGACGACAGCTACAACCTGACGCCGTCCCGCCTCGTCCGCGGGATCGCGGCGATGGGCTACCGCGATCTCGTCAACCACTATGTCGGGATGAGCCACTTCTTCCAGATTGTCTGGAACGCGGACTCGGGCCGCTACGAAGTCGATCCAGCGCGGCCGCTCAACGCCCCGGCGGCCGCGTGGCACCGCGATTTCGCGGCGGCATGCGCGGCGCGGGGCTTCACGCTCATCCTGTCGCAGTCGTTCGAGCTGTTCGATGCCCACGCGCCCGACGCGTGGAAGCAGCGCGATGCCGCCGGCAACCCGGCGCTGACCGGCTGGTCGCCGCCGTCAACCCTGCTGTCGCCGGCGAGCGCGCCGGCGCAGGCCTGGCTGAGCGACGTCGCCTGCTCCTTCGTCGCTATCGCCGTCGCCGCAGGGCTACCGCCGCATTATCAGATCGGCGAGCCGTGGTGGTGGGTCGGGGCCGACGGCCGGCCGTGTTTCTACGACGCGGCAACGGTCGCCGCCTACACGGCGGAAACGCACCTGCCGCTGCCGCCGCGGCTGGCCGACGTCGGAGCCACGCTCGCCCCCGCGCAGCAGGCGTTTCTCGACTGGCTCGGCGGCAAGCTCGGCGCGGCGACGCTGGCGCTCCGCGACGCCGTTCGTTCCGCCTTCCCGGCGGCGACGACGTACCTCCTGTTCTACGCGCCGCAGGTGCTCGATTCCGCGCGGCCCGATCTCGTCCGCGCCAACCTGCCGGCGGCATGGGCGTCGCCGGCGTTCGATGTCCTCCAGCTGGAGGACTACGACTTCGTCACCAGTGGCAACCTTGCCGGGCACGTGTCGGCCCAGACCGCGGTCACCGACCGGCTCGGTTACCCGCCCGTGCACCAGCACTACTTCGCCGGCTTCGTCCTGCGCCCCGAAAGCCGCGCGCTCGACTGGCCGCTGATCGCCGACGCGGCCACGGCGTCGCTCGCGAGCGCGACCGCGGAGACCTTCGTCTGGGCATGGCCACAGGTCGCGCGCGACGGCTTCGTCGCCTTCGCCATCACCGGAGATGAATCCATGCCCGCTTTCCACGACGTCGCTTTTCCCGTCGATATCGGACTGCGGGCGAGCGGCGGGCCCGAGTTCGCGACGCAGGTCTCGACCTCGGCGTCGGGCTACGAGCAGCGCAATGCCGGGTGGAGCGACGCGCGGCTGCGCTTTCGATGCCGGTGTGGGCGTCCGGTCGGAGGCCGATCTCCGCACGCTCCTCGCCTTCTTCCGAGCACGTCGCGGCCGCGCCAACGGCTTCCGCTTCACCGATCCTTTCGACCACGCGTCGCGCGACGACGACGCGGCAGTGACCGCGCTCGACCAGTCGATCGGCTTTGGCGACGGCGTTACGACGCGTTTCGCGCTGATCAAGACCTACGGCACGGATGCCGAGCCCTACGCCCGCCGGATCACCCGGCCGCAGCCGGCATCTATCGTGGTCGCCGTCGATGGCGCTGCGGTAACCGGGTGGGTCGCCGGCGATCTCGGTACCGTCGACTTCACGGTCGCGCCGCCGAGCGGCGCGTCTATTACTGCCGGCTTCACCTTCGACGTCCCCGTCCGGTTCGATACGGACCGGATCGACGTCGCAGCGAGCGGCTGGCATTCGGCCGACGCGCCGTCGGTCCCCGTCATCGAACTGCGGGAGGCCTGAGATGGCGTTTGCCGATCGCCTCGTCCCTGAGGTCACGACGATCGCGCTGTGCTGGCGTGTCGCGCGATCGGACGGCATTGCTCTCGGTTTCACCAGTCATGATCGGGCGATTGCCGTCGACGGCCTGCGCTACGAGGCGTCGCCGGGGATGACGCCGTCGGCGATTAGCGCCGGGCTCGGCCTCGACGTGGCGACGATGGAGTTCGCCGGTGCGCTGAGCGCCGAGGCGATGACCGCCGCCGATCTCGCCGCCGGCCGCTTCGACGGCGCACGTCTCGACGTGTTCATGATCGACTGGACCGAACCCGCAGCGGGAACGCTGCCGGTGGCACGCGGCATGCTTGGCGACGTCAAGCGCGACGTTGCCGCGGGCGGCGGCGGCTTCACCGCGACGGTCCGCGGCCCGACGGCGGCGTTCGACGCGCTCGCGGTCGAAAGCTGCACCCCGACGTGCCGCGCCGAACTCGGCGACGCGCGCTGCCGGGTCGACCTCGCGCCGCTTACGACGCTTGCCCGCGTGTCGATGGCCTCGACGCGCGACCGCGTCGCCGTTGCGGGCGGGGACGACCGTTACGTCGACGGCCGCATCCGCTGCCTCGATGGACCGAACGCCGGGATCGACGCGCGAGTCGTCGCGCCAGTCGATGGCGGGCTGATCTTGCTCGAGCCGCTGCCTTTCGATCTCGCTGCCGGCGATCGGGTCGAGTTGCGCGAGGGCTGCGACAAGCGCCTCGCGACGTGCTCGGCGCGCTTCGCCAACGCGGCCAATTTCCGCGGCGAGCCGCACGTCCCCGGCACCGACGTGCTGACGCGCTTTCCGGGAGCCTGACGATGCACTCGCGCCAGATTGCCATCGTCGCCGCCGTGCGCGCCTGCGTCGGTACCCGCTTTCGCCCTCAGGGCCGGATCGCCGGCGTCGGGCTCGACTGTATTGGCGTCGCGCTGATCGCGGCAGCGGCAGCAGAATGCCCGGCGATGGCCCCGGCGTATGCGCTCGGCGGTGACCACGAGACGCGGCTCGACGCCGCCGTCGCCGCCCTCGGTTGCGCGATGGTGCCCGATCCGCGCGACGGCGATCTTCTCGTTCTCGCGCCGGGCCCGGGTCGCCGACACCTTGCCGTCGTCACCGACCGCGGTGTCGTCCACGCCCACGCCGGCGTCCGGCGGGTCGTCGAGGGTCCGCTGGACCCGGCGTGGATTTACATAGCCGCATGGCGCTTCCCGGAGGACTGAGGCATGGCGACGCTCATTCTCGGCACCGTCGGCCGCGTCATCGGTGGCCCGATCGGCGGACTGGTCGGCACCTTGCTCGGCGGCACGATCGACCGCGGGCTGTTCGGCAGCGGCGCGACGCGGGACGGGCCGCGCCTCGGAAACCTCGACGTCCAGAGCGCCGGGTACGGCGAGCCGCTGCCGCGGATCTATGGCCGGATGCGGGCTGCGGGCAATCTCGTCTGGACGGCGGGCATCAAGGAAGCGCAGTCGCGCTCCGGCGGCGGCAAGAGCGGGCCGGCGACCAACACCTACAGCTATTCGTCGTCGTTCGCCGTGATCGTCTCCGCGCGACCGATCGTCCGCATCGAACGCATCTGGGCCGACGGCAAGCTCCTGCGCAGCGACGACGGGACGCTCAACTTCCCGGCGACCATCCGCACCTATCTCGGCGATGAGAGCCAGGCCGTCGACCCGCTGATCGCTGCCGTCGAGGGAGCCGACGCGGCTCCCGCCTATCGCGGACTGGCCTATCTCGTCTTCGAAGATCTGCCGCTCGCCGACTATGGCAACCGCATACCCAACCTGACCTTCGAGGTCGTCGCCGACGATGCACCGGTGGGGATCGATGCGATCGCGGTGGACCTTGGCGGTGGCCTCCTGACCGCGCAAGGCGCGTTCCCGACGGTCGTCGGCTTCGCTGCCGCGCAGGCCGGTGCGATCCGCCAGGCGCTGACATCGCTCGGCACGGTGGCGGACCTTGCGCTCGGCGACGACGGGAGCGGCTTGCGAATCGGCGTTGGCACGTCGGCCGCCACCCTCGCCGACACCGACCTCGGCGCCGGCGACGGCTCGGCTGCCACCGTGCCAAGACAGGAGACGCGTGCCGCCGATACCGCCGTGCCCGACGCCGTCTGGCTGTCGTACAGCGATACCGCGCGCGACTATCAGACCGGTATCCAGGCCGCAACGCGTCGGACGCCCGCGCTACGTATCGATCAGCGCGACCTGACGATCGCCGCCGGTGCCGCCGACGCGAAAGGGCTCGCGGCAGCGGCGCTGCGACGCGCCATCGCCGCGCAAACGACGTCGCAGCTGGCCTTGCCGTGGCGTTACGCGGCGATCCGACCGGGCGACATCGTCCTCGCCCCGGCCGACCCATTGCCGTGGCGCGTCACGCACCGAACGATCACCGGCGCGGTCATCGACTGTGAGATCGAGCGCGTCGCCGACCTGAGTCAGGCGGCCGCAAGCCTCGCCGATTCCGGCCGGTCGTATGCCCCGCCCGATACCCCGCAGGGTCCAACGATCCTGCACCTGCTCGATCTTCCCGCGCTGCCAGGACCATTGCCGACGGTCCCCCAACTGCTGGTCGCGGCCGGTGGTAGCGGCAGCGGCTGGCGGCGTGCGGACATCATGGTCAGCCGCGACGATGGCGAGACATATCAATTCGCGACGACGATCGGCGCCCCGGCGACGATCGGGACGGCGGTCACCTCGCTCGCGCCCGGACCGACCACCTGTTGGGACCGTCGCTCGACGGTCAACGTCGAGCTCGCCGCCGACGACGCCGACCTGCAGAGCACGACCGAGGCCGCGGTCCTGGCCGGAGCCAACCTCGCCGCGATCGGGACTGAAATCATTCAGTTCGCCTTGGCGACGCAGATCGGCGCACGGCGCTTTCGCCTGTCCACGTTGCTCCGCGGACGACGCGGTTCGGAGGCCGCGGTTTCAACCCATGCGGCCGGCGACCGCTTCGTGCTGCTCGATACTCGCATCGTCTCGATCGACCTTACCGCCGAGGCGATCGGCGCACCGCTGCGCATCAAGGCGGTCGGCCCCGGCGAAGATGTCGCCGCGACGGCAGCGCAAGTCGTCGTGCCCCAAGGCATTGGACTCCGCCCCTTGTCGCCGGCGACGGTGACGGTGACGCATGTCACCGGCGGCGACCAAGTCGTCAGCTGGATCCGACGCAGCCGGGCTGGCTACGCATGGGCCGACGGTACCGACGTGCCGATCGCCGAAGACAGCGAACGTTACCGCATCATCGTCCGCGACGGCGACGTCGTTCTCCGCTCGACCGATGTCGGGGCGCCGGCATGGACTTATGCTGCGGCCGATCGCGCCGGCGACGCTCCCGCCGACGCGGCGCTGACTGTGGCAATCGCGCAAGTGAGCGCGGTGATGGGTGCCGGGCCGGCGACGATCGCTACGCTGTATTGAATGTAAAGCGACGAAAGGACCGGCGATGATCGTAACCTCCCGATACGGCCTTCCCCTGCTTCAGGCCGGGCAGGCACAGAAGGAAATCACGCACAACGAGGCGCTGGCCCGGATCGACGTCTTGGCCCAACTCGCGGTCGACAGCCGGGCCTGCGCGACGGTGCCGACGGCCGACGGGACGTGGATCGTCCCGTCGAACGCGACTGGCGCGTGGGCCGGTCACGACGGCCAGATCGCGGTGCTCGACGATACCGGCTGGACCTTCGTCGCGCCGCGCGACGGGTGCCTCGCCTTCGTTCTTGATGAGACGCTCTTCACTTACTATCGCGACGGCGCGTGGCGCGATGCCTGGCCGGTCGCATCCCTGGCGTTCGCTAAGGCCACGGGCACTGCCCTGACAGCACCGACTAGTGGGGCAACCGTCGACGCCGAGCTGCGCACGGCGTTCGGCCAACTCCTCGGCGTTCTGCGTCGCGTCGGCATCGTCGCGGCGTGATTTACCATTGCGTCAATTACTTAGCCGCGTCGATGTTGTTTCCTTGCAACACCTGCCCGGATTCGCGACTTGCACCGGTATATTCGCTGCGATAGAGCGTTGTGCCAGTTCAATAGACAGCGAACCGTAAAGGGGATCATGATGCGGAAAATTGCCGTGGCACTTGCGTTGGGCAGCACCGCGCTCGCCGGGCCCGCGCTCGCCAAGGATGGGTCGTTCTATGTCGGCCTCGAGGGAGGCGGCATTATCGCGCAGAATGAGACCTTCGATCTGCGCGCGACGAACGGCACCGTGACGTCCGCGCCGCTTCGTGCCAATTTCAAGGTTGGCTATGATGTCGACGGCATCCTCGGCTATGACTTCGGCATGTTCCGGACCGAGTTTGAGGTCGGATACAAGAATAACAACGTCGACTATTTCCAGGTCAACGGTGGCACCCCGCCGATCACGCTGGCGAATGGCCAAGCTGGCGTTCCATCCACGGGCAACTTTACTAATCCATCGGGCAACCAGTCGATCCTGTCCTTCATGGCCAACGGTCTGGTCGATTTCGGGGGCAAGGATGGTTCGTTCGGCGGTTATCTTGGCGGTGGTGTCGGCGTCGCGCGTGTCAAACAGGAAACGTTCGCGTTCGTCCACCCGACGCCGTCGTTTGTGGATGACAGTGATACCCACTTCGCGTGGCAGCTTCTCGCTGGCGTCTACAAGCCGGTTACCAGCCACGTTGACGTATCGCTCAAGTACCGCTTCTTCAACGTCGATAAGGTCAACACCGTTGGCTTTACCGGCGTCGGCTTTCAGACGCGGGTCCGTACGCATAGCCTGCTCGTTGGGCTGACGTACAAC
>CAXTQJ010000079.1:0-10464 GCA_964246245.1 uncultured Sphingomonadaceae bacterium | reverse complement strand
GGCGGATGCCGGCATCCACGGTCGGGCCGGAGCGCTGGCCAGATGTCTCGCGCGACCGTGGATGCTGGCGTGCGCCAGCATGACGGCGTTTTGCGGGGAGCGGCGCAGCATCACCCGTACGTCCCGACCAGCACGTCGGTGAACAGCTCGCCCGCGTCGGGCTCGGGCGCGGATTCGGCGAAGTCGGCGGCGTCGGCGACGACGGCGCGGACTTCCTTCTCGATATCCTTGAGCTTCGCCTCGTCGGCGGCACCGGCGGTCAGGATGTCCTTCTTGCAGTGCTCGATCGGGTCGCTCTTCTCGCGCATCGCGGCGACTTCCTCGCGGCTGCGGTACTTGGCGGGGTCGGACATGCTGTGGCCGCGGTAGCGGTACGTCTTCATCTCAAGAAGAATCGGCCCCTTGCCGCTCCGCACCCAGTCGACGGCGATGTCGGTCGCGCCGCGGACGGCGCAGACGTCCATGCCGTCGACCTGGAGGCCCGGGACGCGGAAGCTCTCGCCGCGGCGGTAGAGCTGGTCCTCGGCGCTGCTGCGGTTGACGCTGGTCCCCATCGCGTACTGGTTGTTCTCGATGACGTAGATGACCGGCAGCTTCCACAGCTCGGCCATGTTGAAGCTCTCGTAGACCTGCCCCTGGTTCGCCGCGCCGTCGCCGAAATAGGTCACCGACAGGCCGCCGTCGGCCTTGTACTTGTGGGCGAAGCCGAGCCCGGTGCCGAGCGGAACCTGCGCCGCGACGATGCCGTGGCCGCCGTAGAAGCCATGCTCGACCGAGAACATGTGCATCGACCCGCCCTTGCCGTGGCTGATGCCGGCGGCGCGGCCGGTCAGCTCGGCCATGACTGCGCGCGGATCGATGCCGGCGGCGAGCATGTGGCCGTGCTCGCGGTAGCCGGTGATGACGCTGTCGGTCTTCGCCAGCGCCGACTGGACGCCGGTGACGACCGCCTCCTGCCCGATGTAGAGGTGGCAGAAGCCGCCGATCAGCCCCATGCCGTACATCTGGCCGGCACGCTCCTCGAAGCGGCGGATGAGGAGCATCTCGCGGTAGAAGGCGAGCAGCTCGTCGTTGCTTGCCGCGTACCGTTTCGGTTCATTCGGGCGATCGCGCACGGACGGAGCAGGTTCGGCGGGCGCTGCGGACTTGGCCATGCGACGCGACTCCGGGGCGGAAGCGATAGCGCTCTATACGCCGTCAGCGTCCCCGCACAATCCCGCGTTCGTGCCTATTTGGCGTCAGGCAGCGGAACTATAACCTCATCGGATCGCACGACGCCCAGATCGCGCCGGACGAGTTCGTCGGCGAGGTCGCGGTCGACATGGTGGGGATCGAGCAGTGCCACTTGCCGCGCCAGCGCCGCCTTGTCCGCGGCGACCTTCGCCGCCTGGGCGGCGACGGCGGCGTGCTCGGCCTTGTAGCTCTGCCATGCGACGACACCGGTGTTGCCCGAGATGGCGTGGAAGCCGAAGTAGGCGACGACGCCGAGGCAAGCCGCCGGCAGGATCGCGACGCGGGCGAGCTGGAGCGGGTGGACGCGGTCGATCATCGCGCGGTTAGACCATGCAGTGACGAGCGATTCAAGCATCTTGATCCTCCCCGCCTTCGGGGAGGTGGCACCGCGCAGCGGTGACGGAGGGGCGGTCGGGCGAGAGGCTGCGGTGGCTCATTCGACCGCCCCTCCGGCGCTCCGCGCCACCTCCCCGCTGGCGGGGAGGATCGCCTTAGCGCAGCACCGCCCGCCCGGCATAGCGCGCGGTGTCGCCCAGCTCCTCCTCGATCCGGATCAACTGGTTGTATTTCGCCAGCCGGTCGGAGCGGGCGAGGCTGCCGGTCTTGATCTGGCCGCAGTTGGTCGCGACGGCGAGGTCGGCAATGGTCGAATCCTCGGTCTCGCCGCTGCGGTGGCTCATCACGCAGGTGTAGCGCGCGCGGTGCGCCATCTCGACGGCGGCGAGGGTCTCGGTCAGCGTGCCGATCTGGTTGACCTTGACCAGCAGCGAATTGGCGAGGCCGCGGCCGATGCCGTCGCGCAGGCGCTCGGGATTGGTCACGAACAGGTCGTCGCCGACGAGCTGATGCGTCGCGCCAAGCCGGTCAGTCAGCGCCTTCCACCCGGCGAAATCGTCCTCGGCCATGCCGTCCTCGATCGACACGATCGGATACGTCGCCGCAAGGTCGGCATAATAGTCGACCATCTCTGCCGCCGACAGCGACCGGCCCTCACCGGTCAACTCGTATCGTCCGTCCTTGAAGAACTCGGTCGCCGCGGCGTCGAGGGCAAGGACGACATCGTCGCCCGGCCGATAGCCCGCCGCCTCGATCGAGGCCATGATGAAGTCGAGCGCGGCGGCCGGCGACGCGATGTTCGGCGCGAAGCCGCCCTCGTCGCCGACCGAGGTCGACAGGCCGGCGTCGTGGAGGCGCTTTTTGAGCGTATGGAAGATCTCGGCCCCCCAGCGCACCGCGTCGGCGAGGGTGTCGGCCCCGACCGGCATGATCATGAATTCCTGGAAGTCGATCGGGTTGTCGGCGTGAGCTCCGCCGTTGATGATGTTCATCATCGGCACCGGCAGGACATGCGCCGACACCCCGCCGACGTATTTATGCAAGCTGATGCCGCGCGCGTCGGCGGCGGCCTTGGCGGTCGCGAGGCTGACGCCGAGGATCGCGTTCGCCCCCAGCCGCGCCTTGTTCGGCGTCCCGTCGAGCTCGATCATCGCCGCGTCGACGTCGCCCTGGTCCTCGGCGTCCATGCCGCTGAGCGTGTCGAAGATTTCGCCGTTGACCGCCGCGCACGCCTTGAGGACGCCCTTGCCAGCGAACCGGTCCGGGTCGCCATCACGCAGTTCGACCGCTTCGTGCGCCCCAGTCGACGCGCCCGACGGAACGCCGGCACGGCCGACGCTGCCGTCGTCGAGGACGACCTCGACCTCGACCGTCGGATTGCCGCGGCTGTCGAGGATCTGGCGCGCGTGGATGTCGACGATGGCAGTCATGCGGGGCTCCGGTCGGTGGCCGCGCGTCCCTAGCCGTTCACCTCGACGACGACAACGCCGTGGTGACGGTGCGAACCGTAACATCCCGCTGGTCGCGGAACCCGCCCACCCACATGACGTTCAGGCAACGACTTGCGCGCGGGGCTTCGCCCGCCGGTAGGAGGCGACGATGGCCAGCAATACGACCTCGAGCGGAATGCCGCCGATCACTCCGGCACACGACGCGCTCGACACGCCGCTGGTGTCGGCGACCCGCGCCGATCCGGCCGCAGCGCCGGCGATGCAGTCGCTACTCGGCGAAGGCAAGGCGCAGGTGTCGTCGACACTCGGCGGTCTCGCCGAAGCGGTGCGCGATGTCGCGGCTAAGCTCGACGGCAACGGGGCGGGGCCGTTGGCGAAGTATGTCCACAACGCCGCCGACACCGTCGCCGGCTGGTCCGACGCGGTCGAGCGCAAGTCGGTCGACGACCTCGTCGGCGACGCACGTACGCTCGTCCGCACCAGCCCCGCGCTCGCCGTCGGCCTTGCCGTTACCGCCGGCTTCGTCGTCGCGCGCGTCGTCCGGTCGCGCTGATGGCAACCCACAGCGAGCCCTCGATCGCCGACCTTCTTCGCCAGCTGGTCGAGGACGGCAACCACCTCGTCCGTACCGAAATTCGTCTCGCCAAGGCCGAGGTACGCGACAATCTTGCGTCGGCGAAGAACGGTGCGGCGTTAATCGGCATCGGCGCGGTCTTGCTCCTGGGTGCCGTTTTTACCTTGCTCGGCGCCGCGGTCGGCTTCCTGACGCCGATCGTCGGCGCCGGCTGGGCGGCGGTCATCGTCGGCGTCGTAACCTTGGCCGTCGGTGGGATTCTTGTCGCCAGCGGCGGACGCAAGCTGTCGGTGACCAATGTCGTCCCCGATAAGACGGTCACATCGGTCAAGCGCGACGCGCAGACGATCACAGGAAACAGCTGATGACCGACGACACAAAGCTGTTCGAGGCCGAAGCCGCGCAGACGCGCGACCGCATCGCCGCGACGATCGACGACTTGCAGGCGCGGCTGTCGCCCAAGGCGCTCGTCGACAGCGCGCTCGGTTCGCTCGGTGCAGCGGGCACCCACGCGGTCGCATCGGTTCGCGGTACGGCGGCGCAGCATCCGATCGTGCTCGGCGTCGCCGGTCTCGCCGTCGGTGTCGGCTTGCTCGCGACCAGCCGGGTCGCACGTGCCAGGGTCGAGTACGGCGACAGCTATGCGGCCTACGCCGATTACGACGATGGGTACGCGGCGAACCTCGCCGACGGCGACCCACCCGCGGGGCGAGCGCGCGCCCATCTCGATGCGATTCAGCATCAAGCGCACGCAACGGTCGACGACAATCCCCTCGCGGTGCTCGCCGTGGGTGTCGCGACGGGAGCGCTGCTCGGCGCGGTCGTTCCAGTCAGCCCCGTCGAAGCGAGCCTGTTCGGCGAGGTCAACGCTCGCTTCACCGCCGCCGGCGATGCCGCCGTGGCAGCAGCGACGAGCGAGTTCGACACGTCGAAGCTCAGCCTGAGCGGCGGCCTGACCGGGATCGGCGACCGGTTGACTCAGTCGCTCGTCGCGATCCTCGGAGCGGCCGGAGCGGCGCTGGCGCGTCCGGTCAGGGGTGGTTCAGCCGCTTGATGCGATAGCGCGTCGCGGCCATCTCGCCGCGGTTGGTCGGGAGCAGACGATGCGGCGAGTGATGACAATCGGCGCGGCGGTTGCGTTTGTCGGGTTGATGCCAGCGATGCCCGCCGCCGCGCAGGTGGCCATGGCGGCGACGCCCGCCGACGCGACGGCAGCGGGCCAGTTTCTGTCGGGCATCGTCGACCGGGTCTTTGCCGTCCTGAAGAGCAACGAGTCGAAGCCGGCGATGAAGGCGCGCTTCCGCAGTCTGCTCAAGGAAAACTTCGCCGTCGACGACGCCGGGATGCGACTGATCCGCCGTTACCGCAACCAGATCACCCCGGCGCAGCTGGCCGCGTATCAGGCGGTGCTCCCGGATTATGTCGTCAACGTCTACGCCGATCGGCTGATCAATTATTCGAGTGCAGCGGTGAAGGTCGTACGGACCCAGCCGCACGGTGCCACCGGCAACGTCGACGTCTTCACCCGGATCAGCGTTCCCGGCAAGGATCCGTTCGAGATCATCTGGCTGATCGACAAGGCCGACGGCGGCAAGTGGCTGATCGCCAACGTCACCGTCTCGGGTGTCAACCTGTCGCTGACGCAGGAGGCCGACTTTTCCTCGTTCATCGCCAAGAACGGCTTCGACGCCCTCGTGGCGATGATGAAATCGGCCAACGCGAAGCCGGCGTGACGTCGCGGCTCGACACCGCCGCGGCGGCGTACATCGATCCGAGCGCGCAGCTCTACGGCCGGGTCCGTCTCGGCGAAGGCAGCTCGGTATGGATGAACGCGGTAATGCGCAGCGAGGCGGCGCACATCGACATCGGCGCGTTCTCGAACGTGCAGGATTTCGTCATGGTCCATACCGACCCCGGCCGGCCGGTCGTCGTTGGATCGCACTGCTCGATCACCCATCACGCGACGCTCCACGGCTGCACGATCGGCGACCACGTCCTCGTCGGGATCAACGCGACGGTCTACGGCGGCGCGGTAATCGGCGACAACTCGATCGTCGGCCAGCACGCCTACGTGCGAGACGGGACGATCGTTCCGCCGAACTCGGTCGTCGTCGGGTCGCCGGCGAAGGTCATCCGCACGGCGAACAACTGGATCGCCAACCGGCTCAACGCGCTGTTCTACCACCGCAACGCCCGCGCCTATGCCGCCGGCGACCACCGCGCGTGGGACGGGGCCGAGTTCGAGGACTGGGCGGCGGCGACGATGGCGGCTGTTCAGGCCGATTTCGCGGCGCTACAGCCCGCCGCATGAGCAAGCTCCATCTCGTCTTCGGCGGCCGCGTGGCCGATCCGCGTGGGCTCGACTTCGAGGACCCGAGTGCGCTCGACGTCATCGGCATCTTCCCCGATTATGCGTCGGCCGAGGCGGCGTGGCGCGCCAACGCTCAGCGCACGGTCGACGACGCGGCGATGAAGTACGTCGTCGTCCACCTGCACCGGATGCTCGAACCCGACGTCGCCTAGCGCCACGGATCGGCGCGTCGCCACCGCCGCGCGATCGGCTGCGCGGCGACCAGGCCGAAGGCGAAGCCGCCGATGTGGGTCCAGATGGCAATGCCGCCCGCGCCGCCGTTGAACGCGACGGCGGTCAGCAGCTGCAGCCCGATCCACGTCGCGAGATACCACAGCGCCGTCACCGCGCCGCCGCCGATGGTGACGCCGAACACTCGCCGGTCACGCATCCGGTTGCGCGCGAACAGGACGGCGTAGGCCCCGAACACCGCCGCGATCGCCCCGCTCGCGCCAACGACGGCGACGGTCGATCCCGGCGCGACGGCGACCTGGAGCAATCCGCCGGCGACCCCGCCGACGAGGTACAGCGCGACGAACCGCGCCCGCCCGGCGACGATCTCGACGTGGCGGCCGACCCACAGCAGGAACGACAGGTTGAGCGCGAGGTGGACCCAGCCGGCGTGGACGAACATCGCCGTCACCAGCGTCAGCGGCGCGGGAACATCACCGGATACCGACGGCAGGTGCCCGGTCAGCCGCGCCGGGACGAGCGCGGCGTGACCCGCAATCGCACCCGCCAGCACGTCGCCGCCGAAGCTGATGACCAGCTGGATCGCGACGCAGAGCGCGACGATGGCGCCCGTGGCGACGGCGGGGGGCGGGGCGAACGACGCGCCGCCGAACCCGCCTTCGGGCTTCAAATGAACTCGACCTTCGCGATGGTGTAGTACTTGTCGCCCGACGGGGTCGTCACCTCGACCTCTTCGTCGAGCCGGCGGCCGATCAGCGCGCGGCCGAGCGGCGATGAATAGCTGATCCGTCCGCGCTTGGCGTCGGCCTCGGTCGCGCCGACGATCTGGTAGGTGACCGGTTTGTCGTCCTCGTCGATCAGTCCGACCGTCGCGCCGAAGACGACCTTGTCGCCCGACAACGTCGTCGGATCGATCACCGTCGCGCGCGCGAGCTTGTCCTCGAGGTCCATGACCTGCGCCTCGATCTGTCCCTGCCGCTCCTTGGCGGCGTGGTATTCGGCGTTCTCCGACAGATCCCCGTGAGCGCGCGCGGTCTCGATGTCCTCGACGTTCTTCGGCCGCTCGATCTCCTTGAGGTCGCGCAGCGTCGCCATCAGCTGGGCATGACCCTCCGCAAGCATCGGAAACTTGTCGACCGTCGCCATGTACTGACTTCCCTGTTCTGACGCCCCGCCCCGCGACGGAAAGACCACCGCGGACGGCAAACTCTCGGACGGTCGGGACTAATCCAGCGCCGAATAATATGACTGGAGCGACCGCACTTCAAGCGGGCGGGCCTTCAGCGCCGCGATCGCCCGGGTCGCGGCGACGCTCGCCGATGCCGTCGTATAGTATGGCACCTTGCCGTACAGCGCCGACGCGCGGATCGACGCCGAATCCCTCATCGACTGGACGCCTTCGGTCGTGTTGACGATCAGTGCGACGCCGCCGTCCTTGATCCGGTCGACGATGTGCGGCCGACCCTGCTGGACCTTGTTGACCCGTGCGACCGCGATGCCCGCGGCGGCAAGGTGCGCCGCCGTGCCGTCGGTCGCGATCAGGTCGAAGCCCATGCCGACCAGCTCGCGCGCGGCGTCGAGAACCACCGGCTTGTCGCTGTCCTTGACCGACAGGAAGACCGTCCCCGCCATCGGCAACACCGTGCCGGCGGCGAGCTGCGCCTTGGCGAAGGCCATGGCGAAGTCGGCGTCGATGCCCATGACCTCGCCGGTCGACTTCATCTCGGGGCCGAGGACGGGGTCGGTGCCGGGGAAGCGCGCGAAGGGGAACACCGCCTCCTTGACCGCAACGTGTTTCCAGGCGGGCCGCTTGAGGTCGAAGCTGGCGAGGCGCTCGCCGGCCATGACCCGCGCGGCGATCTTGGCGATCGGGATGCCGGTCGCCTTGGCGGTGAACGGCACCGTCCGCGACGCGCGCGGGTTGACCTCGATCAGGTAGATGTCCGTCTTGGGGTCGGGCTCGCGCCCGCTGGCCTTGACCGCGAACTGGACGTTCATCAGCCCACGGACCTCGAGCGCGCGGGCGAGGAGCGCCGTCTGCCGCTCGATCTCGGCGACGATCTCGGCGGGCAGCGAATGCGGCGGGATCGAACACGCGCTGTCGCCGGAATGGACCCCCGCCTCCTCGATGTGCTGGAGGACGCCGGCAACAAAGACGGTATCGGCATCCGCCAGCGCGTCGACGTCGACCTCGACCGCGTCGCGGAGATACTGGTCGATCAGCACCGGCCCGCCGCTCAGCGCCGCCGCGTTGTCGCGGAGATAGGCGTCGAGCGCAGCCGGCGTCTCGACCACCTCCATCGCGCGGCCGCCGAGGACGAACGACGGGCGCATCAGCACGGGGTAGCCGACCCGCGCGGCGATGTCGGCCGCCTGCTCGCGCCCGGTGGCGATGCCGTTGTTCGGCTGGCGCAGGCCGAGACGCTCGACCAGCGCGGCGAAGCGTTCGCGGTCCTCGGCGAGGTCGATGCTATCGGGCGTCGTCCCGAGGATCGGGATGCCGGCGGCTTCGAGCGCGCGGGCGAGGTTGAGCGGCGTCTGGCCGCCGAACTGGACGATGACGCCGACCAGCTCGCCCGCCTCCTGTTCCTTGTGGAGCACTTCGAGCACGTCTTCGGCGGTCAGCGGCTCGAAGTAGAGGCGGTCCGACGTGTCGTAGTCGGTGCTGACCGTCTCGGGGTTGCAGTTGACCATGATCGTCTCGAACCCTGCCTCCCTGAGCGCGAGGCAGGCGTGGACACAGCAATAGTCGAACTCGATCCCCTGCCCGATCCGGTTGGGGCCGCCGCCCAGGACGACGACCTTGCGTGCGGCGGTCGGCGCGCTTTCGTCCTCGGGCACGCCGAAGCTGGGCGCGGCGTAGGTCGAGTACATGTACGGCGTCCGGGCGGCGAACTCGGCGGCGCAGGTGTCGATGCGCTTGAACACCGGGCGGATGCCGGCGCCGGACCGCGAGGCGGTAAGATCGGCGACCGGGACGTCGGCAAGCCGGGCGAGGCGCGCGTCGGAAAAGCCCATCGCCTTCCACCGGCGCAGATGAACAAGTAAGCGAAGTAAGCGCCCACGCACGCCATCGTCGCTGATCGCACTTAGCTGCTTGAGCTCATCCTCGACGGTAATGATCTCCATTATGCGATTGACAAACCAAGGCTCGTACTTCGTGATCGCATGCACCCGCTCGACGGAGAACCCGCTCCGCAGCGCCTGCGCCGCGATCAGCAGCCGGTCGGGTCCCGGGATCGACAGCGCCGCCGCGATCTCGTCGTCGCTCGCTCCTTCCAGCGCCCCGACCTCGTCGAACCCGGTCAGCCCCGTCTCGAGTCCGCGCAGCGCCTTCTGCAAACTCTCGTGGATCGACCCGCCGATCGCCATCACCTCGCCGACCGACTTCATCGCCGTGCCGAGAACCGCCTCGGCGCCCTTGAACTTCTCGAAGGCAAAGCGCGGGATCTTCGTCACGATATAATCGATCGTCGGCTCGAAGCTCGCCGGGGTCGCGCCGGTGATGTCGTTGTCGATCTCGTCGAGGGTGTAGCCGACCGCGAGCAGCGCCGCGACCTTGGCGATGGGGAAGCCGGTCGCCTTCGACGCCAGCGCCGACGAGCGGCTGACGCGCGGGTTCATCTCGATGACGACCAGCCGCCCGTCGCTGGGGTCGACCGCGAACTGGACGTTCGATCCGCCCGTCTCGACCCCGATCTCGCGCAGGCACGCGATCGACGCGTTGCGCATGATCTGATATTCCTTGTCGGTCAGCGTCAGGATCGGCGCGACGGTGATGCTGTCGCCGGTGTGGACCCCCATCGGGTCGACGTTCTCGATGCCGCAGATGATGATCGCGTTGTCGTGGCGGTCGCGGACGACCTCCATCTCGTATTCCTTCCAGCCGAGCACCGATTCCTCGATCAGCACCTCGGTCGTCGGCGACGCGTCGAGCCCGGTGCCGACGATATGGGCGAACTCCTCGCGATTGTAGGCGATGCCGCCGCCGGTCCCGCCCATGGTGAACGACGGCCGGATGATCGTCGGCAGACCGACGAAATCAAGCGCTTCCAGCGCTTCGCTCAGGCTATGCGCGATGCGGCTGCGCGGGCTTTCGAGCCCGATCGCGTCCATCGCGTCGCGGAACTTGAGCCGGTCCTCGGCCTTGTCGATCGCGACCGCGTCGGCCCCGATCAGCTCGACGCCGTATTTCTCGAGCGTCCCGTCGCGGAACAGCGAGAGCGCGGTGTTGAGCGCCGTCTGCCCGCCCATCGTCGGCAACAGCGCGTCGGGCCGCTCGGCGGCGATGATCTTGGCGACGACCGCCGGCGTGATCGGCTCGACAT
>CAXTQJ010000078.1:0-10498 GCA_964246245.1 uncultured Sphingomonadaceae bacterium | reverse complement strand
GCCCGGCGATGATGACGGTCATGGAGCATCTCGCCGGCTCCGACGAGATCGACATGATCGTGCTCGTCACCTCGCTCGCCAGCGAAACCCGCGTCTCGCTCGACGCCGCAAGAGTGCGCGCCGTCGCCGCCGCCCAGTCGAGGAGCGTCGCCGCGACGCCGGTGCCGTGCCACGACGGATCGACGTAGAGCTGGTCGAGCTGGACCCCCGTCCGTCCGTGGCGTTCGACGGCGAAGGTCAGCGGGCCGGTGCGGGCGTAGCCGACGGCGACCTCGTCGACCTCGGCGAGGCGGACGCGCGCATCGCCCGCCAGCGCCGCCGCCCAGCGCTCGGCGGTATGGTTCTGAAGGAAGATGCCGAGGTTCGCCGGCGAGTAGAGGTGCCCGAAGGTCGCGGTGAAGGTGCGCGCGCCGATCGTCGCGAGGGCGGGCGCGTCGGCGACGGTCGCATCGCGATAGATGACGCCGGCCGCGGTATCGGCGTGCGTGCGCGTCGTCACGCGAACCCCGGCGGCGCGTCGGTCACGCCGATCGGGGTTAGCGCCATCACCTTGAACAGGGTCCCCATCGCCGCGTCGCCGGTCAGCCGCTCGACCGCGGCGTTGATCGTCGCCGCTTCGACCGGGGTGGCCTGCCGCTTGAGCGCCGCGGCGCGGGCACCGATGCCGAGGGCGCGGAGGAAAGCGCCCTGCCCGATCGGTCCCCATGCCCTGACCCCCGCCGCGACGGCGAAGGCGGCGAAGTCGACATGCGCCGTCAGGTCGGCCGCGCCGGGATCGGCGAACGGATCGACGCGGGCATGGCGGCGGACCGCCTGCAGCGTGTCGCCGACCGCCGGCCCGACGTGGCCGTAATCGACAATCAGCGCGGCGCCGCCGTGACGGCGGAGACGTGCGCCGATCCCTGCGGCGATCGCCGCCGCTTCGGGAGCGACTTCCACGATGCTCCCCGGCGGTGCGGACGCGAGCGCCGGAGCGATGTTTACGGTTGCATCCTCCGATCCGGCCATCGCCCGGAAACCATCGTCGGTGGCGACGACGACGCGTTCGCGCCAGCCGTCTCCGGTCGCGACGAACTGGCGGACGGGAAGCGCATCGAACAACTCGTTGGCGACGACGAAGATCGGTCCGTACTCGTCGATTTCGTTCAGGTCGGCGCGGTGTATCGCGCCGGGGACCGCCTTGGCCTGGACCGCGATCAGGATCGGGCTCGTCTCGATCAGGATCACCGCGGGCGACCACTTTGCCGCACCGATGCTGCGCAGCATGTCGACCATCATCGTGCCGCGGCCGGGACCGAGCTCGATCAGCGACGACCGCTCCGGTCGACCGTTTGCCGCCCATGCATCGGCGAGCCATGCGCCGACCAGTTCGCCGAACATCTGGCTGATTTCCGGCGCCGTGACGAAATCGCCGGCCGCGCCCAGCGGGTCGCGGCTGGCATAATAATGCGCGTTGCACCGCGCCATGTACGCGGCGACCGGCATTGGCACCGCCGCGATCTCGGCCCGCAATGCCTCGGCAAAGGTCACGCCGGGACGACCGTCCGCCGCTGGCTCGACGCGATCAGCCACAATCCCAGCACGACCATCGGCAGGCACAGCCACTGGCCCATCGTCAGGCCGAAGGTCAGGTAGCCGACCTGCGCGTCGGGCTGGCGGAAGAACTCGATGACGAAGCGGATCGCGCCGAAGCCCGCCGTCCCGATCCCGACCAGCAGCCCCGGATGGGCGCGGGCGCGGGTCCGCCAGAACAGCCACGTCAGCACGACGAGCAGGAACAGTCCCTCGCCGGCGAACTCGAACAACTGGCTCGGATAGCGCGGCTCGGGGCCGGCGCCGGGGAAGATCATCCCCCAGCTCGACCCGGTTACCCGCCCCCACAGCTCGCCGTTGACGAAGTTGGCCAGCCGCCCGAGCCCCTGCCCGAGCGGCGCGACGCAGGCGACATAGTCGCAGATGCGCAGGCCATCGAGGCCGTTGACCCGCGCGAACAGGAAGATCGCGATGGTGAAGCCGATCGCGCCGCCGTGGAACGACATGCCGCCCTCCCACAGCCGGACGATTGCGAGCGGGTCGTGCGCGAAGCGGCCGAAGTCGTAGAACAGGACGTAGCCGATGCGGCCGCCGAGGATGATCCCGACCGTCGCCCAGGTGATGAACGCGTCGGCGTGGGTCCGCGTCATCGGCGCGCCCCACGAATCGAGCATCCGGCCGAGAAGAAACCAGCCGCCGAGGATGCCGCCGATATAGGCCAGGCTGTACCAGCGGAGCGCGAAGCCGTGAAACTCGACCAGCGTCGGCGACAGGCCGAGGCTCGACCAGTCGAGCGCGATCCGGACATGGTCGAGCAGCATCGTTTTCCCTTGTGCCCCGCGGCGCGGGCGCACCATAGTCGGGGCAAGCGATAAGACAAATTGGGAGAGGGCCGTGGCCGACCTCGACGTGTTCCGGCAAGATACCCGCACCTGGCTCGAAGCGAACTGTCCGCCCGAGATGCGGATGGCCGTAGCCAGCGACGCCGACGTCTGCTGGGGCGGGCGTCACGCCGACCTCACGGCACCGCAGCGGGCGTGGCTCGACGCGATGGGCGGGAAGGGCTGGACCGTTCCCGAATGGCCGACGGCGTACGGCGGCGGCGGGCTGTCGAAAGACGAGGCGAAGGTGTTGGCGCAGGAGATGCGCCGCATCAGGGCGCGCTCGCCGCTCGCGTCGTTCGGCATCTGGATGCTCGGGCCGGCACTGCTCAAATACGGCAGCGAGGCGCAGAAGCAGGAATACCTGCCCAAGATCGCGCGCGGCGAGATCCGCTGGTGCCAGGGCTATTCCGAGCCCGGTGCCGGCTCCGACCTCGCCTCGCTGCGCACCTCGGCGGTGGTCGACGGCGACGACTATGTCGTCAACGGCCAGAAGGTGTGGACGAGCTACGCCGACAAGGCCGACTGGATCTTCTGCCTCGTCCGCACCGATCCCGCCGCGCCGAAGCACCTCGGCATCTCGTTCCTGCTGTTCGACATGGCGTCGCCCGGGGTGTCGACCTCGCCGATCAAGCTGATCAGCGGCTATTCGCCGTTCTGCCAGACCTTCTTCGACGACGTCCGCGTCCCCCGCGCCAACCTCGTCGGCACGGCGGGGAAGGGCTGGGACATCGCCAAATACCTGCTGACCCACGAGCGCGAGATGATCGGCGACCTCGACGACGGCCGCCGCTCGCTCAGCCAGATCGCGGTCAAGGCGCTCGGCGAGGCCGGCGTCGCGCCGCTGCGCACCGACATCGTCCGCCACGAGATCGACGCTCTCGCCTTCGGGCTGACGATGGAGCGGGTCAAGGACGAGGCCAAGGCCGGGCAGGGTACCGGCGCGCTGTCGTCGATGCTCAAGTACTACGGCACCGAGCTCAACAAGCAGCGCCAGGAACTGCTGATGAGCGTCCGCGGCAGCGACAGCCTCGGCTGGGACGGCGACGGCGAGATCGACGTGTCGCGCCACTGGCTGCGCAGCCGCGCCAACTCGATCGAGGGCGGGACGAGCGAGGTCCAGCTCAACATCATCGCCAAGCGGGTGCTCCAGCTACCGGGGGCGTGAGGGTGGTTGCGGCGGTCGGACGGACCGGCTATGGACAAGCTATGGACACGATCTCGCGCATGACGGGTCAGGCGATGTCGGCGCGGCTGGTGGTCATGATGACGGCGAGCGACAAGGCGGCGCTGGTCGCACGCGCCGGATCGAGCGGTCTGACGACCAGCGAGTATGTGCGGCGCGCGGCCTTGGCCTATGATGGCGCCGCGACCTCGAACGGCGAAGCGATGCTCGCCCCGATGATCGAAACGTTCGTCGAACTGGTCGCCGACATGCGGCAAACGCTGGAACGGACGAACGCGCGGACGGCGGACCATTTTGCCGAGATCGACGCGATCAGGGCGGCGCGCCCGACGACGGCGATCATCGGTGACGCGGCTCTCCTGTCCACGCAGGTATTTGGTACCGCCGCGTGAGTCTTGGCGAACGGTTGCTTGGTGGCATCAAGGATCTGCTCGTCTTGCGCGAGCAGGTTGATCGGCTGGCGGCGGACAGCCAGCGGCTGACGGCGATCGCGCTGGATCATGAACGACGACTGGTGCGCGCCGAGACGCTTCTTGAAATGAACGGCCGTCCACCGCCACCACGCCGCCTGCCGAAGCGATAACGACGGCCGGCTATCTGCCGCGCCGCGATGGGGAGTGACGACTTGGCGCTAGTCCTGACCGACGATCAGACCATGGTGCGCGACGCCGCCGACGGCTTCTTCGCCGCCGAGGCCCCCGTCGGCGCGCTGCGCCGGCTACGCGACGGCAACGACGGTCAGGGCGACGCGACCGGGTTCGACCGCGGGCTGTGGGCCAAGATGGCCGACATGGGGTTCGCCGGCGTCCTCGTCCCCGAGGCGCACGGCGGCACCGGCATGGGCTATGTCGCGGCCGGGCTGGTCCAGGAGGCGATCGGGCGCAACCTGTCGCTGTCGCCGCTGCTGTCGACCGCGATCCTCGCCGCGACCGCGCTCGTCCGCGGCGGCTCGCCCGAGCAGCAGGCGCAGTACCTGCCGCCGAGCGCGCGCGGCGAGCGCCTGTTCGCGCTCGCCGCCGACGAGGCCGCGCGCCACGCCCCGGCGACGATCGCGACGCGCGCCGAGGCGTCGGGCAACGGGTTCAAGCTCAACGGCACCAAGAGCTTCGTCCTCGACGGCCACGTCGCCGACACGCTGATCGTCGCCGCACGGACCGACGGAGCGGGTGACGACGAGGACGGCATCACCTTGTTCCTCGTCGACGCGAAGGCCGCCGGCGTCGCCGCGCAGCGCCGCTCGATGGTCGACAGCCGCGGGGCCGCGCGGGTGACGCTGACCGACGTCCAGGTCGACGGCGCCGACGTCCTCGGTCGCGTCGGCGGCGGCTGGGCGATCCTCGACCGCGTCCTCGACGCCGGCCGCGCGTGTCTTGCGGCCGAGATGCTCGGCGTCGCCGGCGAGAGCTTCCGCCGGACCGTCGATTATCTCAAGGAGCGCGAGCAGTTCGGCGTGAAGATCGGCAGCTTCCAGGCGCTCCAGCACCGCGCCGCGCACCTGTTCTGCGAGGTCGAGCTGGCTCGCTCGGCGACGCTCCGCGTGTTGGTCGCGCTCGATGCCGACGAGGAGCGCGTTCCCCTGTTCGCCAGCGTCGCCAAGGCCAAGGCCGGCGAGGTCGCCAAGCTCGCCACCGACGAGGGCGTCCAGATGCACGGCGGCATCGGCATGACCGACGACTTCGACATCGGCTTCTTCATGAAGCGCGCCCGCGCCGCGCGCGAGACCTTCGGCGACCTCGCCTTCCACGGCGACCGCGCCGCGACGCTGATGGGGTACTAACTTTCGCCGAGAATGAAGGTGAAACGGTCGCGCTTCACGCGAAGTTCGTGCTGTCCGATGACGTCGGTTCCGATGATGATGTCGAACCAAGCATTGGCGGCGATGCGGATCACCTGAAGCGGTTGAGGAAGTTGGTAGAGCGTTCGGGTAAGGTCACCTTCGCCGTCGAATTCTCCCATTTGCTCGCACCAGATGCCGAGACGGATGACGTAAGCCTGGTGAAGGTTCGAGCCGGAACCGCTGACGATCGGCATCGATCCGGTTCGCCTCAAGCCGAAATCGCAGACGACGTCGTGACTGATCGCCGAAATATCGGCACCCGTGTCCAGCAGCGCGCGATAGGTCTTCAGCTCGAACGAGGTGGCGGATGAGGTTGGAACAACTGCGCCGGGGGCCGGCACAGCTTCTGCAACCGCCGCTTGAACGATAGGCTTGCCGTTATGCAGTAATCCGCTGATCCGCGGCATAGGACATTAACCCAAGATCGAGAGGACGATCGATCACCTTCTGCACCGAATACAGGTCGTCGGGGAAGCGCCGCGCCTCGTCGAGAGCGGCTCCGGGAGTGGGAAAGATACCGACAAGGTCGCGGTCGCGAAGCAAGGCAAACTCGCCGGCGTGATCGGCCATCAACGAAGTGACGATTGTCTGAAAGAAAGCGTAGTTCTCATCGATCGCGTGGTCCCGCAGCGTGGCCATGACCGTCTCCCCGGAATGCAGCGAACCTACCACGGCACGAATCCGCCGTGAATCCCCAAACGTCCCTTTTGCGCGGCATCATCAAGCGCTCTTGCAACTCCTCCTTCAGGTGCCGAGAAGAGCGCACAGACGGCTCGCCACGCCGCATACCCCCTGGGACCCGATCGCCATGCCTTCCGCTCTCGATAGCCAGATCGACGCCGTCGTTGCCCAGATCACCGCGCCCGGCGGGCCGCTTGGCGTCGGCCGGGCGACCATCCGCGGGGTCGACCTGCCGGTGTTCGCCGCCGCGCCGGCGAACATGCGCGACTTCCTCGCCTTCTTCTTCGCCGCCAACGGGCCGAAGGAGTTCCTCGTCTACGAGGGCGAGCGCCACACCTTCGCCGACGTCCACGCCGCGTCGGTCAGGGTCGCCGCCGTCCTCATGGGTCGCGGCATCGCCAAGGGCGACCGGGTGGCGATCGCGATGCGCAACTACCCCGAATGGATCACCGCCTACCTCGGCGCGCTGATCCTCGGCGCGGTCGCGGTGCCGTTGAACGCGTGGTGGCGCGGCGAGGAGCTGGCCTACGGCATCGCCCACTCGGGCACCCGGCTGGTCATCGCCGACGAGGAGCGCGCGCGGCGGCTGGCCGCACTGCCCGGCATCGCCGTGCCGGTGCTGACCGTCCGCACCGCGGCCGCGGTCGCCGCCGGCTTCGGCTTCGAGCGCCTCGACGACGCGCTCGCCGCCGCCGACGCCGCGCCGTGGTACTGGCCGCCGGTCGACCCCGATGACGACGCGACGATCATGTATACCAGCGGCTCGACGGGAGAGCCGAAGGGCGCGGTGTCGACGCAGCGCGGCATCGTCAGCGGCGCGCTCAACTACCTCGTCACCGGCCTCGCCCTCCTCCAGCTGTCGGCCGCCGCCGGCGTCACGCCGCCCGAGCAGCAGGTCATGCTCCTCAACGTGCCGCTGTTCCACATCACCGGGTCGGTCCCGGTCCTCCTCGTCTCGATCGCCATCGGCCGGAAGATGGTGATCATGCACAAGTGGGACGCCGGCGACGCGCTCCGTCTGATCGCCGAGGAGCGCGCGACCTACTTCGTCGGGGTGCCGACGATGAGCCTCGAACTGATGAACCATCCCGACCGGGCCAGGTACGACCTGTCGAGCCTCGTCGACATCGCCAGCGGCGGCGCTCCCCGCCCACCTGAACACGTCGAGCGGCTGCTCGACGCCTTCCCCGGCAAGCACCCGGTTCAGGGCTATGGCCTGACCGAGACCAACGGGGTCGGGGCCGGCATCTACCGCGACAACTACCTCGCCAAGCGCGACTCGACCGGCCGCGCCGCGGCGCCGCTGGTCGAGATCGGCATCTTCGACCCAGACGGCGACGCGCCGCTGCCGACCGACGCGGTCGGCGAGATCGCGATCCGCACTGCCGCCAACTGCCGCGGCTACTGGCGCAATGCGGCGGCGACGGCGGCGGCGTTCCGGCCCGACGGCTGGTTCCGCACCGGCGACCTCGGCCGCCTCGACGCCGACGGCTACCTGTTCATCGTCGACCGCAAGAAGGACATCATCATCCGCGGCGGCGAGAACATCAGCTGCCAGGAGGTCGAGGCCGCGCTCTACGCCCACCCCGCCGTCGCCGAAGCGAGCGTGTTCGGCCTGCCCGACGCGCGGCTCGGCGAGATCGTCGGCGCGGTCGTCCATCGCAAGCCCGGCGCGGCGCTTGAGGCCGAAGCCCTGATCCAGTTCGCCGGCCGCGGCCTCGCGTCGTTCAAGGTGCCGGCGCACGTCTGGTTCGCCGACGAACCGCTGCCCAAACTCGGCAGCGCCAAGATCGACAAGGTCGCGCTGCGGGGTGTATACCGCGCGCTCTACGCCGCGCAGGAGCACGTGTGATGTTCACCACGATGGCCGAAGGCACGCTCGAGGACTGGACCCACATCGGCCGCGAGCACGGCAAGCACCAGCAGAGCGCGGCCGCCGAGCAGATCATGGAGTCGCTCGCGCGGCTCGACAGGATCGAGGTCGGCTTCGCCGCGACCCAGCTCGGCCACAGCCTGATGGCGGGCACTCTCGCGCGGCGGGCGGGGGCGCCCGACGAGGAGGTCGTCGCCGCGCTGTGCCACGACCTCGGCAAGCTGATGAGCATCCCCAACCACGGCGCGATCGCCGCCGAAATCCTGCGGCCGTACGTTCGCGACGACATCTACCACGCGGTCAAGCACCACCAGGCGTTCCAGGGGCGCTATTACTACGCCTTCATGGGCCAGTCGCCCAACCTGCGCGACGACTTCAAGGCCGAGCCGTGGTACGACTTCGCGGTCAAGCTGGTCGACGACTGGGACGGCCCGGCGTTCGACCCCGATTTTCCCGCCGACAGCCTCGACAGCTTCCGCCCCGAGGTGACGCGGGTGTTCAGCAGCCCGAAGCGGACGCTGTTCTAAGGTTGGCGATCCGCACGATCCACCGGGTGACGGTAGCGCCGACGGGGATCGGTACGAGGTAGTTGCCGGCGTGACGATCGCGGCGGGTGGCGACGCGGCGTCGATGCCGAATGCCCGACCTCACCGTTCGATCATCATCCTCGGCTTGCCTCGCTTGTCACATGGGTTCTCAGCCTAGCCCCTCGTGCGTCATCGCCTTCTTGACCGCGTCGCGCGTCAGCATCCGCTCCTTGAACGCGAGCAGCTTGTCGGGCACCGCCACCCCGAACTTGTCGGCCCATGTCAGCATGACGAACAGGTAGCAGTCGGCGGCGCTGAGGTCGGCTCCGAACAGGTAGTCGCCCGCCATCGTGTCGGCGAGATAGGTCAGGCGCTGGCCGATCACCGTCGCCGCCTTCGCCTTGTCGTCGTCGCTGCCGCCGGCAAAGAACGGCTTGAAGCTCTTGTGGATTTCGGTCGAGACGAAGGCGAGCGCTTCGAGGTGATCGGTATGGCCCATCGCGCCGCCGGGCTTGAGGCCGGGGGCCTGGTGGGTGATCCAGTCGAGGATGGCGATGTTCTCGCTCAGCACCTCGCCCGAATCGAGCCGGAGCGCCGGGACGTAGCCCTTGGGGTTGATCGCGTAATAATCCTCGCCGCTCGCGGTGCGGTGGGCCTTCAGGTCGACTTTTTCGTGGTCGAAGCTCAGCCCCGCCTCGTGGAGCGCGATGTGGTCGGCGAGGCTGCACGCGCCGGGGCTGAAATAGAGCTTCATCGGTCGTCTCCCAAGGATCCGCGCGACAACGCCCGGCGGCGCGAAACGGCTACTTGACCAGTCCCGCCGCGATCAGGCTGCGCGCGGCGTCGACGATCGATTCCTCGGCTGGCCGCGTCGTCCAGCCGAGGACCGCCTTGGCGTGCGCGGCGTTGCACGCGCGCGTCCGGCCGAGCTCGGATACGACGGTCCGGATGACGGGGTCGAACAGCGCCGATAGCCGGACGAGAAAATCGGGCAGCCGCCGCGTCGGCACCCGCTTGGCGCGGTCGCCGAGGCGGCTCTTGAGGATTTCGGCGACCTCCGCCATCCACAGGAACCGGCCGGCGGCGACGAAGCGCTCGCCGGCGAGGCCGGGCGTGGTCATCGCCGCGACGTGGAGCGCGGCGACGTCGCGGACGTCGACCACCGGGAAGCCGATCCGCGGCACGCCCGGCATCGCGCCGTTCATCAGCTGGGTGACGACGGCGAGCGACCCCGAGAAGTCGCTGCCGTGGACTGGGCCGAGAACGAGGCCGGGGTTGATCGGGCCCCGCCCCTTGGGCCCGCCGGGCCCCCCGCCCCATCCGCCCGGGGGCCGCTCGGCGATCGTCTTCGACTTGACGTAGGCATAGGCGTCGGGACTCGCCGGGTCGGTCCAGTCGGCTTCGGTGAAGCCCCCCGGCGGCATCGGGTGGCCGTAGGCGATCGCCGCGACCGAGCTGGTCATGACGACCCGCCTGACCCCCGCTGCCTTCGCCGCGGCGAGAACGCGGAGCGCGCCGTCGCGCGCGGGGACGATCAGCTCGTCGTCGCTCTTGGGGGTGCCGACCGGCAGCGGCGACGCGATGTGCTGGACGTAATCGCACCCGGCGACCGCCTCGGCCCAGCCGGCGTCGCCGGTCAGGTAGGCCGCGACGAGCGGCCGCTGCTCGGGCGTCAGGCCCAGCGACGCGCGGCCCGTGTCGGCCATGCCGAGGCGGCCCACCGGTATGCCCGCGACGATCTGGTCCAGCACGGGCTTAGGCACGCTCATCACCATCTCGGTGTCCACATAGCCCGGCGCGATGGTGTTCACGGTGATACCTTTTTTGGCGTTCTCCTGGGCCAGGGCTTTGGAGAAGCCGATCATGCCGGCTTTGGCGGCCGAATAGTTGGTCTGGCCGATCTGCCCCTTCTGGCCGTTGATCGAGCTGATGTTGACGATGCGACCGTAGTGCCGCTCCCGCATGCCTTCGATGACGTTG
>CAXTQJ010000077.1:3091-10521 GCA_964246245.1 uncultured Sphingomonadaceae bacterium | reverse complement strand
GGGAGCCCGCGACGCAAACCGTGTTCGGCGAGGGGCCGGCCGATGCGCGCATCATGCTGATCGGCGAGCAGCCGGGCGACCAGGAGGATCTGGCCGGTCGCCCCTTTGTCGGCCCGGCGGGCCAGCTGCTCGACCGCGCGCTCAAGGAGGCGGGGATGGACCGGCGGACGCTCTACCTCACCAATGCGGTCAAGCATTTCAAGTTCGAGGCGCGCGGCAAGCGGCGCATCCACTCGAAGCCCGATACGCCCGAGATCGACGCCTGCCGCTGGTGGATCAGCCACGAGCGTGCCGTGATCAAGCCGGCGGTGACGGTGGCGCGGGGGGCGACGGCGGCGCGGTCGCGGACCGGCCGCGCGGTGACGATCGGCCGCGAGCGCGGCCGGCCGCTGACCCTCGCCGACGGCAGCGAGGCATGGATCACCGTCCACCCGAGCTTCCTGCTGCGAATCGAGGACAGGGCGGCAGCGGCGGTCGAGTTCGACCGCTTCGTCGCCGACCTCGTCGCGGTTAGGGAGCGGCTGGCGGTGCTCGCCGGCTAGGCGGACGGTGGCTCGACCCGAGGTCGCGCGACGCGGGCGGAAAACGGCTGTCCTACACGCCGTGCCGCGGGTTACACTCGCCCGATCCCACCGGTCATCGCGCTCTATTCTCATCGCGAGTTTGGTAACAATCGGTCGTTGAAAGGAGGTGCAGAGCAAGACTCGTAAACGGCGCCGCTTACCTTCGTTATCTTCCGCGGTGAACGGCGTTGCGCGCCGCGGTCTACCGCATCGATCATTGAGCCAACGAATCGCCTGGCACACCTGCGGTCAGTAGTCGCGTCCCGCATAGGCGATCGGTCGTCCGACCGCCGCCGCGTCGCGGAGGAACGCCGCCCAGACGCCGCCGGGCCGCCACACCGACGCCAGCATCGCCGCCGCCGCCGCCGCGTCGCCGCCGCGCTCGCGGGTCCAGCGGAGGACGAACGCGGTGACACGGGCGTTGACGATGCAGTGGACGTGGACCGGCGCACCCGCGGCGGCGGTCATCGCGGCGGCGAAGGCGACGAAGTCGGCATCGGTCGGGGCGTCGAAATCGACCGGGATGTGGGTGTAGGTCATCCCCGCGGCGGCGACGGTCGCCGCCTCGTCGGGCAGCGCCCTGGGGTGCGTGGCAAGCGCGAGGTTGATCACGTGCTTCGCGCCGATCGCGGCCAAGTCGGCGACCTGCGCCTCGGTCGGCTGGCCCGAGGTCGTGATCCGGTCGTCGAGGCGACGGAAGTTGACGATCCCGATCGGGTCGCCGGCCGCGGCCCAGCCGGTCACGCGACGAAGTCCATGTCCAGCGCCTCGGCGACCGCCTGGTGCCGGATCTTGCCCGCCATCACGTTCAGGCCGGCGGCGAGGTGCGGGTCGGCCGCCATCGCGCCCTCCGCCCCCAGCTTGGCCAGCCGCAGCGCGAACGGCAGCGTCGCGTTGTTGAGCGCGAAGGTCGAGGTGCGGGCGACCGCGCCGGGCATGTTGGCGACGCAGTAATGGATGATGCCGTCGATCGTGTAGACCGGGTCCTGGTGGGTCGTCGCGTGACTGGTCTCGAAGCACCCGCCTTGGTCGATCGCGATGTCGACGAGCACCGAGCCGCGCTTCATCAGCTTGAGCATGTCGCGGGTGACGAGCTTGGGGGCCGCGGCACCGGGGATGAGGACCGCGCCGATCACGACGTGCGCGCTCGCCACCGCGGCCTCAATCGCGGCCTTGCTGCTGAACACGGTCTTGACGCGACCCTCGAACATGTCGTCGATCTCGGCGAGCCGTGCTGTCGAGATGTCGTAGATCGTGACGTCGGCGCGCAGGCCGACCGCCATCTGCGCCGCGTTGACCCCGCTGACTCCGCCGCCGAGGATCGCGACGCGTCCCGGCGCGACGCCGGGGACGCCGCCCAAGAGGATACCGCGGCCGCCTTGCTCCTTCTCGAGGTAATGCGCGCCGACCTGAACGCTCATCCGCCCGGCGACCTCCGACATCGGGCGGAGCAGCGGGAGGCCGCCACCGCGGTCGGTGACCGTCTCGTAAGCGATGCACGTCGCGCCCGACGCGATCAGTGCCTTGGCCTGCTCGGGGTCGGGGGCGAGGTGGAGGTAGGTGAACAGCACCTGGCCCGGCCGCAGCATGGCGCATTCGGGCGGCTGCGGCTCCTTGACCTTGACGATGATGTCGGCGGCGGCGAACACGCTCGCGGCGTCGGGCGCGATCTCGGCCCCGGCGGCGACATAGTCGGCGTCGGTGAAGTCGATGCCGCATCCCGCCTGCGTTTCGACGGTGACGCGGTGGCCGTTCGCGGTCAGCTCGGCGACCGACGGCGGGGTCAGGCCGACGCGGTATTCGTGGATCTTGACTTCCCTGGGTACGCCGACATGCATCGCGTGAATCCTGCGTTAGAGCCTCGCGGCGCTATAGCGCGCCCGTTCGCCTGCCGCCACGTTGCGGCGCACCATGCGTCGTGGTAACGCGCGTGCTGTCGCAATACATGAGTGCCTGCCCCGTGATCCTCGTTCGAGCGCGCTCGCGGTCCCGCGGGCGATGAGCGTCGCTGCCGCGCAAGGCCCGACGGTCGATGCGCATCCCGAGGTCGCGCTCGCCGGTGCGCCGAACGCGACCGCCGCCCATGGCCGCGATAGCTTCGGGAAGCTCGCGGTCGGTGCCGTCGGCGTCGTCTTCGGCGACATCGGGACGAGCCCGCTCTACGCGATGAAGGAGGTGTTCGTCGGACATCACCCGCTCGCGGTCGACCGGCTCCACGTCTTTGGCGTCGTCAGCCTGATCTTCTGGACGATGATCATGGTCGTCACCGTCAAGTACGTCTTCATCGTCATGCGCGCCGACAACCGCGGCGAGGGCGGGTCGATGTCGCTCCTTGCGCTGATTTCGCGGCTGTCGCCGGGCGCGGGGCGGTCGCGCTATCTCGTCATGCTCGGGGTACTCGCGACGGCGCTGTTCTTCGGCGACGCGATCATCACTCCGGCGATCTCGGTGCTGTCGGCGGTCGAGGGGCTGACGATCGTCCAGGCCGGGCTCGGGCGCTTCGTCCTGCCGATCGCGATCCTTATCCTGATCGGCCTGTTCATCATCCAGGCGCGCGGGACGGCGAAGGTCGGCGCACTGTTCGGGCCGGTTATGCTTTTCTATTTCGCGGTCATCGCCGTCCTCGGGACGATCGAGATCGTCGCCAATCCGCGCATCGTCGCCGCGCTGTCACCGCACTGGGCGGTGCTGTTCTTCGCCGCCGACCCCGTCCTCGCCTTCCTCGCGCTCGGTTCGGTCGTCCTCGCCGTCACCGGGGCCGAGGCGCTCTACGCCGACATGGGGCATTTCGGACGGAAGCCGATCGCGGTGTCGTGGCTGTATCTCGTCCTGCCCGCGCTGATGCTGTCGTACCTCGGCCAGGGCGCGATGCTGCTCGCCGATCCGGCCAAGGCGCAGAACCCCTTCTACCTGATGGCCCCCGACTGGGCGCGCCTGCCGCTCGTCATCCTCGCCACCGTCGCCACCGTCATCGCCAGCCAGGCGGTGATCTCGGGAGCCTTCTCGGTCGCGCAGCAATCAGTCCAATTGGGTTTTCTGCCGCGGCTGAAGATCATCCACACCAGCGCGCGGTCGGCGGGGCAGATCTACATCCCGTCGATCAACTGGACGCTGCTCATCCTCGTCATCCTCCTCGTCCTCGGCTTCCGCACGTCGAACAATCTCGCCGCCGCCTACGGGATCGCCGTCACCGGCACGATGCTGATCACGACGATGATGATCGCGGTGCTCGTTCTCACCATCTGGCGCTGGTCGCGGTGGTGGGCGGGGCCGTTGCTCGGCGTGCTGCTGATCATCGACGGGGCCTATTTCGCATCGAACCTGACCAAGATTCCCGACGGCGGCTGGTTTCCGCTGCTGGTCGGCGGCATCGCCTTCACCCTGCTGACGACGTGGGCGCGCGGGCGGCAGCTGATGATGCTACGCCTGCGCGAGAGCGCGATGCCGATCGAGGTATTCATCAAGTCCGCCGCCACCGCCGCCACCCGCGTCCAGGGGACGGCGGTGTTCATGACCAGTTCGCCCGAAGGCGTGCCCCATGCCCTCCTCCACAACCTCAAGCACAACAAGGTGCTCCACGACCGCGTCCTGATCCTGACCGTCGTCATCGACGAGGTGCCGTTCGTCGACGACGAGGACCGGATGGAGGTGCGGCCGCTGGGATCGAACTTCTACCGCATGATCATGCGCTACGGCTTCATGCAGGAAATCAACATCCCGGCGACGCTCAAGCTGATCGAGGCGTGCGGACCGAAGATCAAGATGATGGACACCAGCTTCTTCCTCGCCCGCCAGACGCTACTGGCCAGCGACCGGCCGGGGATGGCGATCTGGCGCGAGAAGATCTTCGCGTGGATGCTGTCGAACTCCGAAAGCGCGATGGAGTTCTTCAAGCTGCCAACCAACCGCGTCGTCGAGCTGGGCAGCCAGGTCGAAATCTAAGCGAGCGCGCAATCGACGACAAGACGTGGCTCCCCGGGCAGGATTCGAACCTGCGACCATCCGATTAACAGTCGGATGCTCTACCGCTGAGCTACCGAGGAAGAGCGGCGGGCTATAGCGGGCGCGCCGATGGCGGGCAAGGTCAGTTCTCGCCGCAAGCGGCGACGCGGTCAGTTCTCGAACTGCTCGGTGAAGATGCGGTCGTCCAGCGTGTGGCCGGGGTCGAAGAGCAGGTCGAGGCTGACCGACTTATCGCTGACCACCTTGACCGACGCGACGTCGCGCACCTCGAGCTGATCGGCGACGGCGCTGACCGGGCGCTTGGCGGCTTCGAGGACGCGAAACTCGATGACCGAGCTTTGCGGCAAGAGCGCGCCGCGCCACCGCCGTGGACGGAACGGGCTGATCGGCGTCAGCGCGAGGAGGTCGGCCTGGAGCGGCAGGATCGGACCGTTGGCCGACAGATTGTACGCGGTCGACCCTGCCGGCGTCGCGACGAGGATGCCGTCGCACGCGATCTCGGCCATCCGGACGCGGCCGTCGACACTGATCTCGAGCTTCGCCGCTTGGCGGGTTTCACGCAACAGGCTGATTTCGTTGATCGCCGGCGAGGAAACCGTCGTGCCCGACACGGTGCGGGCGGTCATGCCGAGGGGGTGGAGGGCGTAGGCGCGGGCGGCGGTCAGGCGTTGGGAGAGGTCTTCGATGCGAAAGTCGTTCATCAGGAACCCGACCGAGCCGAGATTCATGCCGTAGACCGGGCGCGGCTCGCGGGCGTTCAGCGCGGCGTGGAGCACGTGGAGCAAGTAACCGTCGCCGCCTAGGGCAACAACGACTTCCGCATCGCGCACCGCGTGCCATTCGTAATTGGGGCGCAGCAGCTCGGCCGCCGCGGATGCTTGCGATGTCGGCGAGACCAGCAGCGCCATCTTCATCCGCCGGTCAGGCTCATGTGCCGCCCGACCGCCGGTGTCGGGCGGGTGCGGTCGATGACGAAGTCGTGGCCGCGCGGCTTCTTGAGCAGCGCCCGGTCGATCAGCGCGTCGAGCCCGGTGGCGTCTACCCCGTTCCGCAGCGCGTCACGGAAGTCGACCGCGTCGTCCTGGCCGAGGCACAGGTACAGCCGTCCCGTCGCGGTCAGCCGGACGCGGTTGCAACTGTCGCAGAAATTGTGGGTGAGTGGCGTAATGAAACCAAGGCGTTGTCCGGTCTCGACAACACGGACGTAGCGCGCTGGCCCCCCGGTCGAATCGGGCAGGTCGGTCAGCGTCCAGTTCGTCGCGAGGTCGCCGCGAACGCCGGCAAGCGGCAAATAGCGGTCGACGCGGTCGTCGTCGACCTGGCCCATCGGCATTGTCTCGATGAGGACGAGATCATGGCCACGCTCGCCGGTCCAGCGCAGCATCGCGTCGATCTCGTCGTCGTTGATCCCGCGCAGGGCGACCATGTTGATCTTCACGTGGAGGCCGGCGGCAGTCGCGGCGGCGATGCCTTCGAGGACCTGCGGCAGTCGACCCCAGCGGGTGATCCGCGCGAACTTCGCCGCATCGAGCGTATCAAGGCTGACGTTGATCCGGCGCATCCCGGCGGCCGCCAAGTCGTTGGCGAAGCGTGCCAACTGCGACCCATTGGTCGTCATCGTCAGCTCCTCGAGCGCTCCCGTGGAGACGTGCCGCGCCAGCGACTGGACGAGGTCGATCACCCCGCGGCGGACGAGCGGCTCGCCCCCCGTCAAGCGGAGCTTGCGCACGCCGCGCGCGACGAATGCCGATGCCAGCCGATCGATCTCGTCGAGGTCAAGCACGTCGCTTCGCGGCAGGAAGGTCATTGCCTCCGGCATACAATAAGTGCAGCGAAAGTCGCAGCGATCGGTCACAGAAATGCGCAGGTAATCGATCCGTCGTCCGAACAAATCGATCAGTGGTCGCACCATCGATCGCGCCGCCGGCAGGGGCGTGACCGCAGGCGCGACAGGCAGGGCAGCGGTTGCCATTGCGGTTAAATGGGCGTGACCACCCGTGAAGTCCACCCCGACACGTTTGCGGGACGGCATGTCACGAGCCCGCCACACGTTTCGTCGTACGGCGACCGTCTGAAGGCAGCGATTGAATGGATAATGGGCACACCATGGTGCGACGGATCAAGGGAAGGCGCTCCGTCATGGGTATCGACCGTGCAGCTTGAGATATTCGCCCTTGGCATGTCTCACAGCCGAATCTTGACATCGGCGGCGAACGACCGCTGCGGGAAGGGGTGGAAGAGGAAGTATTTGTCGTCGCCGACATTGTCGATGCCGATACCGAGGGTGACATGGTCGGTCAGCCGCACCTGCGCACGTAGGTCGACGACGAAGTACCGATCGAGGCCCTGGTAGGTGTTGCCGACGACATCGCTGTTGTCGAGCGCGCCGTAATTGCGGCTGGCGTAGCGTGCGGCAGCGGTCAGCGCGACGGCTTCGTTGGGACGGTAGGTGCCGACGAGCGTGGCCTTCCAGTGCGGGACGCTTGGCAGGAGATGGCCGACCGCGGCGGAGAAGGCGATGTCCTTCGATGTGATCGCGTCGGCGTAGGTGACGCTGCCCGACACGTCGACGCGGCGGACGATGTCGGTCCGCTGCGCGGCGACCTCGACGCCACGCGCGCGGGTCCGGTCGACGTTTTGGACGAAGGTGCCGACCGCGGCCGGGACGACCGCCAGCGCGCCGGTCTGGGCGATCAGCGCGTCGTCGACCACCTCGTCGAACAGCGACAGGCGGAGCGTGCCGTGGGCGTCGACCTGCTCGAGGGTGAACTCCTCCGATCGCGCGTGTTCGGGGCGGAGGGTGGGATTGGGCACCGCGGCAACCGGGGAAGTGACGATCTGGTAGAGTTCGCCAACGGTCGGGAAGCGCCACGCTTCACCGAACGACAGCCGCGCGGTCAGATG
>CAXTQJ010000077.1:2649-3081 GCA_964246245.1 uncultured Sphingomonadaceae bacterium | reverse complement strand
CGAAAAGCGATCGCTTGCAAGCGGCGGCTGCCTGACCGGGCCGATCGGCGGCGACTGGGAGAAATTGACCCCGCCGTACGCGCGCCACCATTCGTAGCGGCCGCCAAGCGTCAGCGTCACCGCCGGCCGCAGCTGCCACGCGTCCTGCGCCCAGACGGCGTAGGTTCGCGTCTTGCCGCTGCCGACGAGGTTGAGGCTGCCTTCGCCACCGCGACGAAAGTCGTCGGTGTTGTAGCGGTTGCTGGCGAGCTGGAACCAGTCGCCGTGGACTCCGGCGCTCAATGTATGCGTCGCGGCGTCGTCCGAACGCCACGCGCCCTTGGCGTCGACCGTCTGCCAGCCCGTGCCAGCGAGATCGGTGATGAAACCGGGCCCGCCGTCCTGCCCGGCGGGCAGCCCGGCGTTGGCGGTGCGCTGCTGGTCGCGATCGAC
>CAXTQJ010000077.1:2157-2452 GCA_964246245.1 uncultured Sphingomonadaceae bacterium | reverse complement strand
GTGCCGATCACCTGCCAGTCGAAGCGCCCCGCGCCGCCGGTCAACGCCAGGCTGTGCGACCATTGCCGCTGATCGATGCGATAGACCTGTGACGCGAAAGCGCTCGCCGGGACGACATAGGCGCGGCCGGCGAGGTCGAACGTCCCGGAATAGATCGGCGTGCCGGTCGCGGCGTCGGTCAGATAAGTCTCGACGCCCGCGTCGTCGGCGTTGAGGAACAGGCTGCCGACATAGGTCAGGCGTAGCGCCGCCGACAAGTCGAGCACCAGGTTCAAGACCGGATCAAGCTGAAAGC
>CAXTQJ010000077.1:1257-2147 GCA_964246245.1 uncultured Sphingomonadaceae bacterium | reverse complement strand
GTCTTGAACCTGGTGCTCGATTCCGGTCGCGCCGAGTACGCGGATCGGTGCGCCGGTCCGGTTGACGTCGTCGAAGCCGCCGGTCGTCGGCGTGCCGGTTGCGCTCGCTGCCGGCACGGCCGTGGCGAAGCCGAGCGGCTGGGCGCGGCTGTCGACGTGGTCGACGCTGACGAACAGCGCGAGGTCGCCGAAGCGGTCGCCGATCGTGCCGCCGATTTGAGCCGACGGCAGGGTACGATGGGTGGCATAGAGGTCGAACCGCTGGACGTTGACCCCGGCGTCGACCGACGCCTCGAGCCGGTCGGGGAGCCGCGTCGTGATGTTGACCACCGCGCCGATCGATTCGCCCGGATAGGCGGCGGCGAAGGGCCCGTAGAGAACGTCGACTCGCGCGATCTCCTCGGTGCTGACGAGGTTCCAGCGCGGGCTCGCGGTCGTGTTGTTGTTGCCGATCAGCGCCGACAGCAGCGCGCCGTCGGCGTAGATCAGGCTGCGCGCGCTCGCGCCGAGGCCCGAAGTACGGGTGGCGAGCGGGGCCTGGCTGTCGCCGATGTGGCGTTTGCGGACGACGAGGCTCGGCAGATACTTGAGCGTGTCCTCGACGTTCATCGCGTTGATTGTGCTGGCGATTGTCGCGGCGTCGACCGATGCCGTCGATCCCGGCGCGTGGTCGATCGTCGCCTGGCGGCGCTGTGCGGTGATCAGGATGTCGTCGGCCGACGAGGCGTCGGCGGCGGCCGGAGCGGTGGTGGCGAGCGCGACCGCGAGCGCGACGGCGCGGACCGGCCGGACGGCCGGAAGGAGGCGGAGCATGGTCGATCCTTGACTGCCGCGGCGGGCATGAGCTGACGGCCGCGCGGATGGCGCGCGGCGTGGGACGGCCTAGGATC
>CAXTQJ010000077.1:738-1247 GCA_964246245.1 uncultured Sphingomonadaceae bacterium | reverse complement strand
GGGGGGGGGGGGGGCGGGGCCCCCGCGACCTACGGCGGCGGTGGCCGCGACCGGCAGCGGCAGGACGAAGGTGACGGCGATGACGGCGGCGAGCGGAGCAAGCGCCGGTACGGCGACGGCGGCAGCGAGCGCGCCGAACGGGCAGCCATGGTCGTCGACGGGATGGTGGTCCGCCGGGTGGCCGCTCGCCGCCGGCAAGTCGCCGGGCATCGCCATTGCCGTAACCGGCCCGGCCCCGGTGCACAGGACGAAATGGAACCCGCTCGCCCCGGTCGCCGGCATCCACCCCGTCGGGACGAGCAGGCGAAGCGTGAGCGCAGCGCCGACCAGCACGAGCAACAGCGCGCGCGGCAGCGGGGAACGGAGCATCGCGGTCATGCCGGTGTCGGTCTGGGCCACCGCGCGCCGGCGCGCAACCGGCATCGCTGCCGCAGGCTGGAACCGGGATCGACCGGCAAGCGGTTCAATTTTCGTCCGGGCGCTGATGCGCGCGCTGGGCTCGAGCGGCA
>CAXTQJ010000077.1:0-728 GCA_964246245.1 uncultured Sphingomonadaceae bacterium | reverse complement strand
GGCCCTACAGCGCGCGCATCAGCGCCCGGACGACGCCGATCCACGCGGCGTCGGCGACGACGATCTGGCGCGCGCCGGGCTCGAGCGGCAGGATCTGGAGCTTCTTGCCGTCGACCCCGACCAGGCGGCCGAAGGCGAAGCGGCCGGCGGGACGCGGCACGAGGATGTCGCGGTTGAGCGCCGACGCGAACGTCTTCGGCTCGAGCCGGGCGAGCCAGACCGAATCGCCGGTGCGGTATTCGCCCTGCGCGACCTCGACGAGCAGGCCGACCATCTCGCCCTCGGGCATCGGCGGGAGGAGCGCGGTAGCGCGCTTCGGCGCGACCGCGCCCTCGGGCGACAGGACGGCGGCGACGCCGACGTCGATCCGGTCGGGGAGCGTGATCAGGTCGGCGGCGGTCACCCCGAGCGCGGCGGCGATGCGGTTGAGCCAGCCGACCGAGACGGTGCGCATCCCCGTCTCGAGCCGGCCGATGGTCTGGGCCGTCGTCGGCGGGTCGCACGCCGCGGCGACGGCGTGGAGGGTCATGCGCTTGGCCTTGCGGACCTCGCGGATACGAGTGATCACAGGGCGGCTCCTGTAGGATTTGAACCGGTCGGGTTTGCCTCTGTCCTACAGACGAATGTTTATGGCAAGACCTTTCACCCCGAGTCGCGAAAGGATCGCCATGCCCAAGCCCGCCCGCCGCCCCCCGCCGCACCGCGCCCCCCCCGTCGCCCCCCCCCCC
>CAXTQJ010000076.1:8685-10654 GCA_964246245.1 uncultured Sphingomonadaceae bacterium | reverse complement strand
CCGCCGGATGCGCCAGCCAGTCGGCGGCGGTCCGCACGACGCCGTCCTGATTCACCGCGACGCCGCCGCGCGCGACCGCCGCCGGCGTCGCGGTCAGCCGCGCCAGCGCCGCTCGCGCCGCGTCGCGCCGCCGCTGTGCCACCGCGAAGCGTTCGGACCGGTCGCGACCGACGACGCCGATCGCCAGCCCGCGCGGAGTCAGCCGCTCGCCGGCATTGTCGACCCGCAGGCTGAGGCGGAACTCGGCGCGCGAGGTGAACATCCGGTACGGCTCGGTGACGCCGAGCGTCGTCAGGTCGTCGATCATCACCCCAAGATACGACGTCGCGCGGTCGAGGATCAGCGGCTCGGCACCCCCGGCGAAGCGCGCGGCATTGATCCCGGCAATCAGGCCCTGTCCCGCCGCCTCCTCGTAGCCGGTGGTACCGTTGATCTGACCGGCGAGGAACAGGCCCGGCCGATCGCGCACCATCAACCCCGCCGTCAGCGTGCGCGGATCGACATAGTCGTATTCGACGGCATAGCCCGGCTGGACGATCGTCGCACGTTCGAGCCCCGGGATCGTCGCGACCAGCGTCGCTTGGACGGGCGGCGGCAGTGCGGTCGAGATGCCGTTCGGGTAGACCGTCGCGTCGTCATAGCCCTCGGGCTCGAGGAAGATGTTGTGCCCGTCGCGGTCGCCGAAGCGGACGACCTTGTCCTCGAGGCTGGGGCAATAGCGCGGGCCGCGGCCGGCGATGTCGCCGCCATAGGTCGGCGTTTCGGCAAGGTGGCGGCGGACGACGGCGTGACTCGCGGCCGTCGTTCGCGTGACCCCGCAGGCGAGGCTCGGGCGGAACGACGCGACGGTCGCATCGGACAGGTAGACCGGGTCGGCGTCGCCATGCTGCAAGTCGAGCGCGCCCCAGTCGATCGTCCGCCCATCGAGTCGCGGCGGCGTCCCGGTCTTGAAGCGACCGCGCGGCAGGCCGAGCGCGGCGATCGCCGTCGCGAGAGTCGGCGCGGGGGGGTCGCCGATCCGGCCACCGCGCGAGGGTTGGCGGCCGGGGGGCTGCGGGGCCGCGAGAAACGTCCCGGTGGTGATCACGACCGCCGGCGCCGTCAGCCGGCCGACTGCTGTCTCCAGCGCGATGCCGCGCGAACTTATGGTCGCAACACCGGTTACCTCGGCGGCGACGACCGCGATGTTCGGCGTTTCCGCGATCGCGGTCGCCATCGCCGCACGATACCGGCGTCGATCGAGCTGCACCCGCGGGCCCTGGACTGCCGGCCCCTTGCTGCGGTTGAGGAGTTTGAACTGGACCGCGGCGGCATCGCCGACCCGACCGATCAGGCCGTCGAGCGCATCGACCTCGCGGACGAGATGCCCCTTGCCGAGCCCACCAATCGCGGGATTGCACGACAGGACGCCAAGGTCGCCCAGCGAACGCGTGATCAGCGCGACGCGAGCACCCATCCGCGCGGCGGCAGCAGCGGCTTCGCAGCCGGCATGACCGCCGCCGACGACAAGAACATCGTAATCGACCACGTCGCTCGCTATCGCAGACCGTCCGCCGCGTCAAAATGTTCCACGTGGAACATTGTCGCATTTCGGACCAATGTTCCACGAGGAACATTTGACGCGCTTACTTGCCGATGCAGAACCGAGCGAACACGGCGTCGAGCAGGTCTTCCGTCGAGACCCGTCCGACCAGACGCTCGAGCGCGTTGATTGCCCGCCGACTATGCTCGGCCGCCAGAACGATGTCGAGAGCAGCGAGTGCGGCGTCGATGGCGGCAACGCCGTCGTCGAGCGCCGCCGCCTGGCCACCGTGCGCGCCCCGAGGGGCGTAGCCGGCCGCCCGGCCCGCGCCGCCACCACGTTGGCGTTGGCCCGCAGCAGGTCCAGCACGCCCACGCCCACGGTGCCAAGCCCGGCCAGCGCCACCGACAGCGGTCGGCTCACGAGGACGCCTCGGCCAGCGCGGGG
>CAXTQJ010000076.1:0-8675 GCA_964246245.1 uncultured Sphingomonadaceae bacterium | reverse complement strand
GGGCGGCAACGCCGGGGGCGCGCGCCGACGCCTGCCATCGGTGCGCGACCAGAGGCGCTTCGCCGGCCGACGTCAGCGCGACGATCCGACGCGAAAGCTCGCGTTCGAGAAGGTCGAGGCCGTCGCCAGTCGCCGCCGCCAGGTAAAGGACACCGCCTCGCCATCCGGCACCGAGCGGATCGAGATCGCTCTTACCGACGACACGGATCACGGCAGGACCGACCGCGCCCATACCATCGAACGTGATGACGAGATCGGCGGCAGCGGCGCGCGCCGTCCCGCGCCGAATGCCTTCCGCTTCGGTGGCGTCTTCCGTCGCCCGCAACCCCGCGGTGTCGACCAGCGTCACCGGGACGCCGTCGAGCGCGATCCGGACCTCGATCACGTCGCGTGTCGTTCCCGGCAGCCTCGATACCATCGCTGCGTCATGTCGGGCCAGCGCATTGAGCAAGGTCGACTTGCCGGCGTTGACGGGTCCGGTGATCGCGACGACGACACCGTCGCGCAGCCGTCCGGCGCGCGCGGCATCGGCGCGCGCGGCACCTAGCTCGTCGCGCACCGCGACCATGGCTCCGCGATTGTCGTCCGTCAGCGCGGCGGGGACCCCGTCCTCGTCCGCAAAGTCGAGCGTCGCTTCGAGATCGCCGCGGACCGCGACCAGCGTCGAGCGCCACACTGCTACCCGCTCGGCAAGGCGAGTTCCCGTGCGCGTCAGCGCCGCGCGGCGCTGTCCGTCGGTTTCGGCACCGATAAGATCGCCGAACGCTTCGACCTGACCGAGATCGAGCTTGCCGTTGTCGAACGCGCGGCGAGTGAAGGCTCCGGGATCCGCCGCGGTCAGCCCCAGCGCGTCGAGCGCAGCCAGGACCGCAGCAACGACGGCAATGCCACCGTGCACGTGGAGCTCGACGAGATCGTCGCCCGTCACGCTCGCCGGCCCGGGGAAGACGACGACCATCGCCTCGTCGAGCCGCTCGCCGCTCGCCGGATCGACGAGCGTGGCGCGGGTCAGCCGCCGCGCGGGGGGCGGACCACGGCCGGTAAGGTCGCGCAACGCCGCGATCGCGCCGGGACCGGAGATACGCACGATGGCGATCGCCGTGGGCGGTGCGCCGGTCGCCAACGCGAAGATGGTGGGCACCGGCCGCAGCGACGTCACCGGCGCCATTTCGAAGACAGCCGCCCGGCCACGATCGTCGCCGACATCACCATCATGCGTTCAGACGGTCGAGGGGGCCGCCGGCCTAGTCCGCCTTTCGCGCCACGTTGAACATCGCCTGTCGCCACGTCTCGATCCCCTCACTCAACCCCGGCAGCCATGCGCGCGTCATTCGCTCGAAGTCGGCCGCGCCGATGCCGTCGGTCATCAGTCCGGTCATCTTGGCGAGATACGCGTCGTGGAGCGGGGTCAGATCGGGCAGGCCGAGGAAGGCACGCGCCTCCGCCGGGGTGCAGTCGATGTCGAACGTGATCTTCATCGCCGCCTCCCGCATCCGATCGTGTGGTGTAGCGTTGGATCGCTACGCCGCCAACCGGAGTCCCGCATGACCGACCACGCCATCCGCATCGCCGCCACCGGCGGACCCGAGGTGATGCGCCTCGAGCCAGTCGAGGTCGGCGATCCGGGCCGCGGCGAAGTCCGCATCCGCCACACCGCGATCGGGGTCAACTTCATCGACACCTATCATCGCAGCGGCTTCTACCCCCTGACGCTGCCGACCGGCCTCGGCCACGAGGCGGTCGGCGTCGTCGAAGCGCTGGGCGCCGAGGTCCTCGACTTCGCCGTGGGCGACCGCGTCGGCTATTGCTGGGGGCCGGTCGGGGCCTATGCCACGGCGCGGACGATCGCCGCCGACCGCGTCGTCGCCGTCCCCGACGCGGTGTCCGACGAGGTCGCCGCCGCCGTCCTGCTCAAGGGCTGCACGACCGAATGCCTCGTCGACCGCTGTGCGAAGGTCGAGGCGGGGCAGACCGTCCTCGTCCACGCCGCCGCCGGCGGAACGGGGCGGCTGCTCGTCCAGTGGCTGCGCGACGCCGGCGCGCGAGTCATCGCCACCGTCGGGTCGGCCGCGAAGGCCGAGATCGCGCGCGCGGCCGGGGCCGACGACGTCATCCTCTACCGCGAGGCCGACGTCGCGGCGAGCGTCGCCGAGCTGACCGACGGCGTCGGCGTCGACGTCGTGATCGACGGGGTCGGCCGCGACACGTGGGACGCATCGATCAAGTCGCTGCGGCGGCGCGGGCTGATGGTCTCGTTCGGCAACGCCAGCGGCCCGGTGACCGGGGTCGACCTCGGCCTTCTCGCCCGCTCGGGGTCGCTCTACGTTACCCGGCCGACGATGATGGATTACTACCTGACCGCCGACGAGCGCCGCGCCGGTGCGGCGGCGCTGTGGCAGCGCGTCGTCGAGGAGCGACTGACGGTGGCGATCGACCAGCGGTTCGCGCTGGCCGATGCGACCGCGGCGCATCGCGCGCTGGAGGGGCGGGAGACAACGGGGTCGACGATTTTGCTGCCGTGAGATGTTCCACGTGGCGTCGCGCGGAAGGCGGCGGCAAGGCCGCGGCTGGCGTCGGACGGGTTCGGCGGTGAAGGGCCGCCGACCCGCCGGCCGGCGGCGTCGCGAGTCGGCGAATAGCTGATAAACGCGAGCGCGTTTCTCCTCTATTCGCGCGCCGCGGTACTAATGATTCATCGCGTCGAAGAAGTCTTCGTTCGACTTAGAATCCTTCATCTTGTCGAGCAGGAACTCCATCGCGTCGATCGTCCCCATCTGCATGAGGATGCGGCGGAGCACCCACATCTTCGCCAGGGTATTCTTGTCGACGAGCAATTCTTCCTTGCGGGTACCGCTCTTGCCGATGTCGATCGCGGGGAAGACGCGCTTGTCGGCGATCTTGCGGTCGAGGACGATCTCGGCGTTGCCGGTGCCCTTGAACTCCTCGAAGATGACCTCGTCCATCCGGCTGCCGGTGTCGATCAGCGCGGTCGAGATGATCGTCAGCGACCCGCCTTCCTCGATGTTGCGCGCGGCGCCGAAGAAGCGCTTCGGGCGCTGGAGCGCATTGGCGTCGACGCCGCCGGTCAGGACCTTGCCGCTCGACGGGACGACGGTGTTGTAGGCGCGGCCCAGCCGGGTGATGTTGTCGAGCAGGATGACGACATCGCGCTTGTGCTCGACCAGCCGTTTGGCCTTTTCGATAACCATTTCAGCGACTTGGACGTGCCGCGTGGCGGGTTCGTCGAAGGTCGAGCTAATCACCTCGCCCTTCACCGTCCGCTGCATGTCGGTGACCTCCTCCGGCCGCTCGTCGATGAGGAGGACGATCAGGTAGACCTCGGGATGGTTGGTCGAGATCGACCGCGCGATGTTCTGCATCATGATCGTCTTGCCGACGCGCGGCGGCGCGACGATCAGGCAGCGCTGGCCCTTGCCGAGCGGGACGACGATGTCGATCACCCGGCTCGACTTGTCCTTGATCGTCGGGTCGAGGGTGTCGAGGCGGAGCTTCTCGTCGGGATACAGCGGCGTCAGGTTGTCGAAGTTGGTCCGGTGGCGGACGACGTCGGGATCGTCGAAGTTGATCGCGGTCAGCTTGGTCAGCGCGAAGTAGCGCTCGCCGTCCTTCGGCGCGCGGATCTCGCCCTCGAGCGTGTCGCCGGTGCGGACGCCGAACTTCCGGACCTGGTTCGGCGAGACGTAGATGTCGTCGGGCCCGGCGAGGTAGTTGGATTCGGGCGAGCGGAGGAAGCCGAAGCCGTCGTTCATCACCTCGATCGTGCCGGTCCCCATGATCGTCGTACCGTTGTCGGCCTCGGTCTTGAGGATGGCGAACAGGATGTCCTGCTTCCGGAGGGTCGAGGCGTTCTCGACCCCCAGCGCCTCGGCCATGACGACCAGCTCGGCGGGGGTCTTCTTCTTCAAGTCGTTGAGATGCATGTGATTTCTTCGTATGGATCACGCACTGTCGCGGTCGGGAACGGCGATGGCGGACGTGGAGCGCGGCTCGCCAGGATGGCGGCGCTGGGCAAGCGGTAAAGCGCTTGCGGCCGCCGGTCAAGATGCGCGCGTCACCGCGCCGGAACCGAGCGGATTCCGTTGATGACGCTGGCGATGCGGCGGTGGAGCGGATCGATGAAGGTGACGATCTGTTTGCGCCGACCGAGAATCGGCTTTTCGACGACATGCCATGAGAAGGCCGCGAACAGGCCGATCAGCGGCAGCGTCGTCGCCAGATTGAACCACCATTCATGGCGCTCGGGAAAGAGCGCGATCGACGCCTGCTGGATCGGCGCGGCGTAGAGGTAGATGCCATAACTATAATCGCCGCTCATCAGCAGCGGTATCTTCGGCGGATTGGTCAGACCGAGAAAGACGGTCAGGTACGCGGCGGGCAGTGGGACGAAATAGATCGCATAGGTCGACTTAAACATGAAGTAGCAGGCGGCGGCCGCCGCCACGGCCAGCCACGCGCGCAAGACGATGCGATGGCTAAAGAAGAACAGCACCACCGCCCACAGGAAGGCGAGGACGAGCATCTTGCCCGGCAGATTGCTGTCCGCGATCCGGATCAGATTGCCCGACAGCGCGTCGCGGAGCGGCAGCACGAGCTGCATGACGACGACGAGCAGGAGCAGCAGGTGCCGGCGACGGGGCACCGCGCCGGCGAACCACAGGACGACGATGGCGAGGTAGCACAACAGCTCGAACGGTACCGTCCACAGCGAGACATTGACCCACTTGAATGGATTGGTCGTGAACACGCCGGGGAGCAGGAATTGGACGTCGCCGACGAGGTTGCGCAGGTAGACGAAGAACAGGTGATTGCTGAAATAGGCCGACAGCGGCAAGGTAGTGAAGATCACGCCGAGGACGAAGGCGGACAGCACGACTTCCACCGCCAACGCGGGCAGGATGCGGAGCCCGCAGCGTGATAAACTGATAGATGACCTTGGTGCGGAGCAGGCTGCCGCTGATCAGGAAACCGCTCAACGCGAAGAACATCGGCAGGATCATGTCGACGGCAAACGCGAACGGCGTCGCCTTGGCGCGGATCAGCGTCGGCAGGAAGAACGAATGCCAGACCGCGACCGCGATCGACAGCCCGAGCCGGATATAGTCGAATCCCCGCGCGCGGTTGTCGTAACGGACCATGCGCTCGGCGATCGTGTCGCCCGAGAAGAGCATCGTCGCGAGCTGCTGCACCGGCCCCTCCCTCACGCCCGTCCGCGCGGACGGGGGCCGGCCGCGCCCGGACGACCCTCGTTCAGGAGATTATGATGCAGTGCATCATGGCTTCGATGCAAGGCCCTTGGTCGACGGGTTGGCCGCGATCGTCTTCGGCTTCTTCGCCTTGGGCTTGCGCGTTTCCTTGTTCGACTTCTGCTCGCCACTCGCCATGGGCTCTCTCCCGCTAGAATGGTTTGACCACGACCAGGACGACGATGACGATCGTCGCCACGGCCGGCACTTCGTTCAATAACCGCAAAGTCCGGTTGGCGTAAGGCCGCTCGCCGCGGGCGAACCGGCTCGCCGCCGCCGACGCCCAGCCGTGATAGCCCGACAGCAGGACGACGACGGCGATCTTGGCGTGGAGCCAGCCGGCGCCGGCGAAGCCGTAGCTCGTCGCGAGGCTGAGACCGAGCAGCCACACCGCGACGATCCCCGGCGTCAGGATGATCGTCTTGAGACGGCGTTCGCGCTCGATCCACGCGGCGTCGCCGGCGCTGCCGACCGGCTCCTCCATGTGATAGACGAGGAAGCGCGGCAGCATGAACAGCCCCGCCATCCAGAAGATGACCGCGACGACGTGCGCCGCCTGGACCCATAAGTAGGCCGGACCGAGCCAGCCGGTCATGCCGCCGCCCCGTCGCGGACCAGCGCGAGCAGGTCCTCGACGTGTGCGATCGGCGTATCCTGGAGGATGCCGTGACCGAGGTTGAGGACGTGCGGCCGGGTGTCGAACGCGGCGCGGATGCGCGCGACGCTCGCCTTGAGCGCGTCGCCGCCGGCCCACAGCGCGAGCGGGTCGATATTGCCCTGGACCGGCATCCCTGGCGGCAGCATCGCGTCCGCCCACGCGGGGTCGACCGTCTCGTCGAGGCCGACGGCGTCGACCCCGGTTTCGGCGGCGTAGGCGGCGAGCTTGGCCCCCGCGCCCTTGGGGAAACCGATCACCGGGACGCCGGGATGGCGGACCATCAGCCGGCCGACGATCGCGGCGGTCGGCGCGATCACCCAGCGCTCGAACTCGGCCGGGGCGAGGCTGCCGGCCCAGCTGTCGAACAGCTGGACCGTCTGCGCGCCGGCATCGATCTGGCCCGACAGGTAATCGACGGTGACCGCGACGATGCGGTCGATCAGCGCCTGGAACGCGGCCGCGTCGCGGTAGGCGAGCCGCCGCGCCTCGCCCTGGTCCTTGCTGCCCTGGCCCGCGACCATGTAGGTCGCCACCGTCCACGGGGACCCGGCGAAGCCGATCAGCGCGGTCGCGGGGTCGAGTTCGGCCGCGACGCGGCGCACGGTGTCGTAGATCGGGGCCAGCCGCTCGGGGGCCGGGGTCAGCGCGTCCCAGCCGCCGTCGGCGAGCACGGGGGCCAGCCGCGGCCCCTCGCCGACGCCGAAACTCAGGTCCATCCCCATCGCGTACGGCACGATCAGGATGTCGGAGAACAAAATCGCCGCGTCGAGGCCGAAGCGGCGGAGCGGCTGGAGCGTGATCTCGGCCGCCGCGGCGCTGTCGTAGACCAGCGCGAGGAACCCGCCCTTCTCGGCCCGGAGCGCACGGTATTCGGGGAGGTAGCGCCCCGCCTGCCGCATCAGCCACACCGGCGGCGGATCGAGGCGGTCGCCGCCGAGGACGGTGAGGAGCGGCGCGGTCGACGGGACTTCCATCGCGGCACCGAACCGTGTCGCCGGGGCGGCGTCAACCCCCGTCGCCGACCGCCGGCGCGGCGCGACCACTTCCTGCTTTTCTTCGAATCTCTAGAGAATCTTGAACGGTAGTAGTGCTGTGGATCGCGGGAAATCGCCGGTTTTACCGGGCATCGGCCCGCGGCGGCAGCGGCCAACCGCATCGCCGATCACGAGTCGTCGCGCTTATCCCCGCTGTTCACCGGTCGGCCGCGACGGTCATCCCCTTGTGGATGCGGTGGGGGCGGCGGCGGCGCGCGGCCGCGCTTGCCGGCCGCCCGGCCAGCCGCTAGGCGTCGGCGCACGGGTTATCCCCAGACTTGGGCCGAGTTGAAATATCTCCGTCATGGCGCGGCTGCATCTCCATCTCGTCTCCGACTCGACCGGCGAGACGCTCGAATCGATCGTCAAGGCGGGACTCGGCCGCTTCGAGGGCGCCGACACGATCAAGCACTTCTGGCCGATGGTCCGGTCGGACGGCCACCTCGACCGCGTCGTCGAGGAGATCGCCAAGCGCCCGGGGCTGGTCCTCTACACGCTGATCAACGGGTCGGTCCGCGACCGGCTCGAGCACCGCTGCGCCGCGCTCGGGCTGCCGTCGGTGTCGGTGCTCGACCCGATCATCGGGGCGCTGACCGACTTCCTCGGCCAGGCGGCGGTGACCCGGCCCGGACGCCAGCACGTGATGGACGCGGCGTACTTCCAGCGGGTCGACGCGATCAACTTCACCATGGCGCACGACGACGGCGCAGGGTCGGAGAACTGGGAAGAGGCCGACGTCGTCCTCGCCGGGGTGTCGCGGTCGTCGAAGACGCCGACGTCGATCTATCTCGCCAACCGCGGCTACAAGACCGCGAACATCCCGCTGGTGCCGCAGTCGCCGCCGCCGCCGTCGCTGTTCCGGCTGCACAAGCCGGTCGTCGTCGGGCTGACGACCAGCCCCGAGCGCCTGATCGCGATCCGCCGCAACCGCCTGCTGACGCTCGGCCAGACCGCCGACACCGCCTACGTCGAGAGCGCGAGCGTGGCGGCCGAAGTCGCCTTCGCCCGCCGGCTGTTCGCCGACCACGACGTGCCCGTGATCGACGTGACGCGGCGGTCGATCGAGGAGACCGCGGCGGCGGTTATCAACCTGATCCAGGCGCGCGAGGAAGGCGGCGCCGACGGCGACGCCGCCGGCCGAGCATGAGCGGCACCTCGCTACCCCTCCCCGTCAGGGGAGGGTAGGTGATCACGCTCGCCAGCCAGAGCGCTGCGCGCGCCGCGATGCTGACCGCGGCGGGGGTCGCGTTCACCGCGGTGCCGGCGCACGTCGACGAGGAAGCGCTGACCGCAACGCTGGCGGGCGAGCCGACGGGCGCTTCCTCGCCAACCCGGCAACCCGCGCCGCGGCGGCGGCGCAGCTCGCCGACCTGTCGGGGACGACGCACCGGCTGGTCTCGGCGGCGGTGATCGCCGAGGGCGGCGTGCCGGTGTGGCGCACCGCCGGCGAGGCGCGGCTGACGATGCGGCCGCTGTCGGACGCGTTCATCGCCCGCTATCTCGACGCCGAGGGCGACGCCGTGCTTGGCTGCGTCGGCACCTACCGCGTCGAGGGTCGCGGCGCGCAGCTGTTCACCCACATCGACGGCGACCACTTCGTCATCCGCGGCCTGCCGCTGCTGGCGGTGCTCGATTATCTGCGGGTCCGCGGGGAGATCGGCGCGTGAGGGCGCACCCGATTCTCCCCGCTCGCGGGGAGGGGGGCCGCGCGCCTCGTTC